>SDAZ01000113.1 GCA_006212005.1 Sulfurovum sp.
TGAAAAAAAATCAAAAAAATTCTATTTTTTATAAAAAAACACTCTATTTTTACTAAAATAAGCTCTTTTTCTTAAAAAAAATATCGAAAATAGATAAAAAAACTAAAAAATTATCTCTTTTTTGAATTTTTTCTTAATAATTTAACTCTCTTGTATATTTTTATATTTAGTAATTAATTATAATTTTTTTTAATAAAAATATACAAAATATTTTTTAATAGCGTGGAGATGCTTTATTTAAATATACCTTATAAATTTTAAAATGATAGAGTAAACGATTATTTCACTTGTGGAAAAGTATTATTTGACAACTAAAAATAAAATGATAAAGTTTTAAAGTTTTTTTAAAATATTTTCACTATACTACAAAAATATATTGACCGTTGGTCAGTTATAGCTACAAAATTTTTTCAGAAGGTCTGTTGTATGGCTAAGATAGTCAATAAAGAGCAAAAACGCAAGGAGATTGCTTTGGCTTCTAAAGAACTTTTTTTACAAAAAGGGTTTAAAGGCTTAACAGTTTTAGAGGTTGCCAATCAGGCTAATATCGGTAAAGGGACTATCTATGAGTATTTCAAAAACAAAGAGGATATCATTTTTGAGATAATGATGATACTTCAAGTACAACATAATATTCTTAAAAAAGAGAAACTTCTTCTTGCCACAACAACAAAGCAGAGGGTTAAAATCTTTCTTGATTTTTACTATTCTAACGAGGAGATGGAGTTAAGAGAGATTTATAAAGAGTATTTATCTATTGCTCTAACAAATCCTAATACATATATTAGGGATATTCGAAGTGTTTATTTTAAAAATTATTTTAGTTGGTTTAAAGCGATTTTGCAACAAGGGGTAGATGAAGGTGAGATTTTAAGTTCATCATTGGATTTGGCAAAAGGTATTTTTGTTATGGGTGATGGATTTTTAGTCTCAAATTGTTCAACTATTGATATTATAGATATACAAAAAGATATGGATAGTTATATTGACGCTATTTTTGAATTAATTGAGGTGAAAAAATGAGAAAAGTTTACGCTATGTTACTCTTTAGCCCATTGATAGTTTATGCAAATGGACTTAAAGAGTTTATCGTGTCTGCTAAAAACAACAACAATCTTTCCAAAGCGATGTCCTATAATTCGATGGCTAAAGATGAGGAGATACGAGGAGTTGAGAGGAGTTATTTCCCAACGGTTGATATTGGTGCAAATTATCAATCTATCGACCCAAAAAGTCCTTTTCAAGCTGGACAAACAACAACAGGATATTTAAAAGCTGGGATTGACCTTTATGATGGTGGACGGAGAAAGTATCAAATCCGACAAAAAGATAGTGAACGAGAAGCATTGGGTTATGATGAACAGAGTTATAAAAGAGGCGTGAGTATGAGTGTAGTTGAAACTTTCTTTGCCATTAAAAACATCGAATCAACTAAAAAATCATTGGAAGATAAAAGAGCATACATTCAAAAAGAGCAACGCCGTGTGAAGAGATTTTACAGTGCTGGACTTACAACCCTTGATACACTAAGAGCAGTTGAGGCATCATTGGAGGCAAATAATTATGATATTGACTCTCTTAATACTGCTTATGAGTCGAAAAAGAATGCACTTGAACTTTTAACCAATAGAAAAATATTTTCCATAGACAATGGAGTGATAAAAGAGCCTATCAATATCAGTATAAATGAAAACGAGAAGATAAAATCTTTAAAAGCAACCAATGAGAGTTTGGGAAGTGTAAGAGAGGGGCTTGATAGTGCAACGCTTCCTGTTGTTCGTTTGGAAGATACCTATACTAAATATAGTTATAGTGATAGTGCTGGAGCGATGGGGCTTTTTGATAGTCAAAATAAAGTTATGCTTTCTATGAGTATGAGGATTTTTGATAATGGTGTTCAGGATAGTCAAAAAGAGTCTATTTTAGCACAACAAAAAGCGATGTTAGAGAAGATAGAGCAAGAAGAGTTGTCTCAAAAGAGTGGTATATCAACGGCGAAAGAGAATTTGGATAGTGCAAAATCGAAGATTCAAAGTGCATCAAGTAGTTTAAAGAGTGCATCAACTTATCTTACATTGATAAAGCGAAAAGTGAGTGTGGAGTTAGCTACGAATAATGAATTATTGGATGCTATCAGTAAACAGACGGTGGCTAAAGCAAATTATGCGATGGCGTTAAATGATTATGAGGTTGCTAAGGCAAACTACTATTATCAAGCTGGATTAAATATAGAGGAGTTTATAGATGGGTAAAATTTTTGGTGTGTTGATGTTTTTGATGATGAGTTTAAATGCTTCTGATGTTTATGCAACTTTCAATGTTAAGGCGAAGAACAGTGCAGATTTGGGATTTAGTGGAAGTGGTATTATCAAAGATATTCGAGTAGATATCGGCGATAGCGTGAGTAAAAATCAAGTTTTAGCAGTGTTGGAGAGTGAAGATATTGATAGTAACATTCAAACAGCGAAAACAAATATCGAAAATGCGAAGATAACACTCAAATTTGCAAAAAGAGATTATGAGAGATATTCTAAGGTAAAAGATTTAGTCGATGCTTATACGCTAGATAAGTATAAAAAGGCTTACGAATCAGCACAAAGTGCATTGAATCAAGCACAATCTAGTTCAAATCTTCAAACAGCAGTTAAAAATAAAACGGTTTTAAAAGCACCATTTGACGGAGTTATCACCGATAAGCTTTTAGAATTGGGAGATGTGGTTAACTCGGCTGGAAATAAAAGTATTTTTAAAATCCAATCAGCTTCTGATGTGAAGTTGATACTTCAATTTGATGAGAAGTACTGGGAAGTGGTGAAAGTGGGGCAAAAATTTATCTATCGTTTAGATGGAAGTGCTTCAAAAAGAGAGGGTAGAATCTCTAAAATATATCCATCAGCAAATCCAAAAAACCACAAAATGACAGCAGAAGTTCAAACGAACGGTGTTATGGTTGGGCTTTTTGGTGATGGCAAGATTATAATTAAGTAGGGATTGATGTATAGATTTGCGATAAATAGACCCATAACGATATTGATGGCGGTTCTTAGTTTGGTGATTTTTGGGATTATGTCGTATAGAGCTATGCCTGTAAATCTCTTTCCAAACATAGATTTTCCGATTGTAACCATTCAAACCGTTTATGCAGGAGCAGACCCAAAAAGTGTTGAGTCAAAAGTGACTGATAAGATAGAAGAGGCGGTTTCTTCGATTGAGGGGATTGACCGTGTTATGTCCACGAGTGCTGAGGGGATAAGTATTGTTACCATTCAATTTGACCTCTCTATGGATATTGAGCAGTGTGCTAATGATGTAAGAGATAAAATTGGTTCGGTTGTATTGCCACCTGATGCGAAACGCCCTCTTGTTAAAAAGTTGGGAAGTGCAGGAGACGCTGTTGCTATCTTTATTTCAGACAATAAAAAAGACCCAATAGCCCTCATGCGATTTGCTGATGAGAAGATAAAACCAAAACTTGAACGGATTCGTGGGGTTGGTGAGGTTGATATTGTTGGTTTTAGAGATAGACAGATTCGTATCTTTGTTGACCCTTTCAATCTCAACAAGTATGAACTCACAGCACTTGAGTTGCAAAATATCATCACAAATGCCAACTTTCAAGTAGCCACAGGTAAGATAGTTGGTGGAACGAAAGAGTTTATCATCAAATTTGAGGGTGATGCTCAAAATGTAGAATCTCTTAAAAATATTGAAGTTAAAGAGGGTGTAAAGCTAGGAGATGTAGCCAAAGTAGAAGATACGCTAAGCGATTTGAAGAGTTATTCTACGCTTGATGGTAAAAATGGTGTATTATTGGTGGTGAAGAAGATTTCAGGTGAAAATGTTCTTGATATCATCAATGATGTTAAAAAAGTGATGCCAACACTTGAAAAAATGGCAGGAAGCGATTATAATCTAAAAATCACACAAGACCAATCGGTAAAGATTATGAATAGTATCAATAATGTTAAATTTGACCTCGTTTATGGTGCGATTTTGGCGATTGTTATCGTATTTATTTTTCTTAGAAATTTTACAGCTACTATCGTTTCGGCTTTGGCTATCCCTATCTCTATTATTGGGACTTTTGCGATTATTGATTGGTTGGGATATGATTTAAATAAATTAACCCTCATCGGACTTACTCTAGCTATTGGTATTTTTATCGATGATGCGATAGTTGTTGTGGAAAATATCTCCAAAAAGATGGAGAGTGGTTTATCTCCATTTCAAGCGACTTATGAGGGTATCAATGAGATAGCATTTTCCATCTTAGCGATTTCGGCGATGTTGTTAGCCGTTTTTATCCCTGTGGCGTATATGGGTGGTATGGTTGGAAAGTTCTTTAACTCTTTTGCGATAACGGTGGCTAGTGGTATCGTGATATCATTTTTGGTTGCTATTATGTTTATACCATCTGTTTCTGCAAGGCTTTTGAGTGGTAAAGAGAGTAGTTTTTATCGAGTTACCGAACCAATGTTTCAAAGTGTAGAAAATGGATATAGAAGACTTTTATCACCTCTGATTAGATTTCCATTTTTCACTATAATAGGAACTTTTCTAATAGTATTTTTATCTCTAAAATTTACAACTGGTGTTGGTATGGATTTTTTACCGATTGAAGATAACTCTGAGATGCAGATAACGATGAAAGGTGATTTGGGAGTGAGTATCGCACAGATGAATAAAAATGCTCAACCCATCCTAGAAAAGTTGAAAAAAGATAAAAATGTTGACTATACGCTTTTTTCTATCGCTTATGACACAGCAAAATCGACTCATAAAGCTAAGATTTATGTCAAACTCAAAGAGAAAAAAGACAGAACGGTTGGGCAAGTAGCTATCATGAAACAGTATCGAAAGGAGCTAAAAGAGATAAAAAATATGTTTGTCTCCGTAGAACAAGTTGCCCCTTTTGATAGAGGTGGGAGTAATGCTCCGATTCAGATTATCATCAAGGGTGATAGTTTTGAGAAGTTAGATAAGGTTTCAGCTCAGGTTATGGCTATACTCAAAGATATCAAAGGGAGTGCTGATGTGGATAGAGATTATGAGACAGGTAAACCTGAGATTAAGATATCGGTCAATCGTGAAAATGCTTCGATGCTTGGCGTTCAACCAGCTTCTATCGCCAATCTTTTAGTAGCTACCTATTCGGGTGAAAATAAGATTAGTGATTTTGAAGAGGGTGGAAAAGAGTATGATGTTACCATTCGTTTTGATGATGAGTCTCGTTCGACCATAGATACTCTAAAACAGTTACAGATAAAGTTGCCAAATGGTGAGAGTGCGTTTGTAGATGGATTGATAGATTTTAAAGAAGATAGTGGAGTGGCATCGGTCAATCACTACGATAGAGAGCGGAAAATTTTGGTGACTTCAAACCTTTCAGGTGTGTCGCTTAAAAATATTATTGATGAATTAACCGCAAAGATAGATAAAGTTATGCCACAAGGATACACTTATAAGTTGGGTGGAGATGCGGAACGGATGGCTGAAACAGCGTCCAATTTTGGTTCAGCGACACTTTTAGCGGTAGTGTTGATATATCTTATCCTCGCTGCATTGTATGAGTCATTGATTCAACCGATTATCATCATGGTGACGATGCCGTTGGCGTTAACTGGAGTTATCTTGGCTCTTGGACTTAGTGGTAATAATTTTTCTCTTTTTGTTATGATAGGTTTGATTTTGCTCCTTGGGATGGTAGGTAAAAACTCGATTCTTATCGTTGACTTTGCCAATAGAGCCGTTCGTGATGGAAAAAGTGTCAACGATGCTTTGCTTGAAGCTGGACAAAAAAGACTTAGACCTATCATTATGACAACTTTTGCGATGGTGGGTGCGATGTTGCCTTTGGCGTTGGGGCAAGGTGCTGGACATGAACTCAATTCTCCGATGGCTTGGGCGATTATTGGAGGGCTTTTAAGCTCTACGATATTGGCTTTGTTGGTTGTTCCTGCGATTTATCGGCTTATGTATCCGTTGGATAGATGGCTTAGAAAATG
>SDAZ01000114.1 GCA_006212005.1 Sulfurovum sp.
ATTATAATCCCATTATATTTTTTATCTAACTAAAGGGCTGTATCATTTATGTATGTTAAAATCTTAAAATCACTACCATTTATGTTACTCTTTTTTATCTGCCTGTCATGTAGTAGTGATGAAAAAATAGACCAAGCTCATAAAGATAAAAACATCACAACTCAAAAAGATACCACAAAATCTACTTCTTTAGAAGAAAATAACACTAAAACCAATCGTATAATTTTTTTAAAATCTGATTTGAAATATGGAGAAGAGATATATATAGCTCAATGTGCCATTTGTCATGGACTAAAAGGTGAAAATCTTCACATCAATGAAACAATAGAGATGAAATCTTTAAATCATCGAACTTATGATGATATTTCTCAAAAGATAAACAGTTATAAAAATGAAGAAAATACAACGCTTGAGTTTGAATTGATGAAAGCACAAGTTGCGAAGCTAAGTATAAATGATATAAAATCTGTTTCATACTATATCCAAGAGTTAAAATAAAATTTTTACCTATATTAATTATCCATTAAGATATTTTTGTATATAAGATATTTTAAAATAGATAAAAAGGAAAATTATGAGTCAAAATGAAGAATTTGAATATCATGTCAAGCGAATATTGGAGCTATTGGGAGAAGATACTGGGCGTGAAGGGCTTGTGAAAACTCCTCATCGTGTGGCAAAAGCATTACAGTTTTTAACGCAAGGTTACGCTCAAGACCCAAAAGCGATACTCAATGAGGCTTTATTTGCAACAACCAATGATGAGATGGTATTGGTAAGGGATATTGAATTTTATTCTATGTGTGAGCATCATATTTTACCGATTATTGGGCGTGTTCATGTGGCTTATATACCTGATGGAAAAGTTGTTGGACTCTCTAAGATTCCTAGAATTGTTGATGTTTTTGCTAGAAGATTACAGATTCAAGAGCAGTTGACTGAGCAGATTGCTGATGCGATTAGTGATGTTATCCATCCAAAAGGTGTGGCTGTCGTGGTACATGCTAGACATATGTGCATGGAGATGAGAGGTGTTCAAAAGATTAATTCGACAACTGTAAGTTCCGCATTAAGAGGACTTTTTAAGAGTGATGAGAGAACAAGAAGCGAGTTTTTCAATCTTATTAATCGAGCAACCCCATCAAATTTTTAATCCTAGACGCAAGAGATTGCGTCTGGAAATTTATTTATGCTAAGATAGAGTAGTTGTTTTTGATACCAATTGCATTGATGATAACTTCAACATCATCATGTGCTACACTCCATCCATCAACAAATCTAAAAAAGAGTGCCTCTTCTTCGGGTTCTGCACTACCATCACTAAGAAGTAAATCTGCCAAATTTGAGACAATAACCATTTTTTGTTCATTATTTAACAATGTATTTGCTTTAGAGATAAACTCTTCTAAACTATTTTTTTTAGCGAACTTAACAGCATTGTCCACGATATTTCTAACATCACCTAAAGCATTAAGAGTTACAAAAAGATAATTCATCTCCTCATCAGCTATATCACCATCCGAACTCATCATATATATCATACTAGCACTCAAAGCGATAGTTGGAGTTAGCTCCACACTTGAAGAAAATTTATCAAAAAATCCCATTTTTATTACCTTTATCATTTTAATTTTGAGATGGGATTATAGTGTGTTTAGCTTAAAAAATTCACTTTTTATAAAATTTTCTATCAGTTGGATTTTAATCTATTTTGGATAGAATGACAATATATTGTCACGAAGAGAGGCTAAAATGGAAGCTGTATTTTATTCACAAGCAAGAAATAATCTAAGAGAACTTATTAATAAGGTTTGTGATGATTTTAATGAATATATAATTACGACAAAAGACGATAAAAGAGCTGTTTTGATATCGTATGATGAATATAGTGCTATGAAAGAGACGATGTATCTGCTTTCTTCTAAAAATAACAGAGATAGATTGCTCGAATCAATAGCACAAATAGACAATTTGCAATTTCTACAAAAAGAGATTGATTTATGATTATAGGTTTTGCAGATAAAGGTTGGGATGATTATCAATATTGGATGCAAAATGATAAAAAAATAGTAAAAAGGGTCAATCTTTTGTTGGAAGATATCAAGCGAAATTCAAATGACTCAAATGGAATAGGAAAGCCAGAAAGACTCAAAGAGAATTTTCAGGGCTATTTTTCAAGAAGGATTACGGCTGAACATCGATTGGTTTATAAAATCATAGGAGATTTAATCGTTGTAGCACAATGTAGATTTCATTATTAAAAAATCAAAAATTAAAATCAAAAAAACAGAGGTAAAAATGCCATTTAAAAGTTTAAATTTACAATTGCAAGAGAATATTGTATCTATGGGGTATGAGGTTGCAACACCGATTCAAGTTAAAGCGATACCACTTATCCTCTCTAGTCGAGATGTTGTTGGTGCTTCGATGACGGGAACTGGGAAAACAGGGGCATATGGATTGCCGATTTTGAGTATGATGTTAAAATCAGGTACGGATGAAACTCAAATCTCAAAAGCAAAAATGTTAGTTCTTGTCCCGACTCGAGAGTTAAGTTTACAGATAACGATTGCATTAAGAGAGTATGCAAAAGGGACGGATTTAAGGATTTTAAATATCGCTGGTGGTGCAAATATGAGCAAACAAATCGCCTCTTTGCAAAAAGGTTGTGATGTTGTTGTGGCAACTGCTGGAAGATTATTAGAACTTGGGAAACAAGGACATATTAGCCTCTCTAAGATAGAGTTTTTTGTACTTGATGAGGCAGATACGATTTTGGATTTGGGTTTCATTCGTGAAGTTGAGCAGATTATTGATATTTTACCACAAAAAAGACAAACACTTCTATTTTCTGCGACGATGACACCAGCGGTTAAAAAGCTTAGTCAAGAGATACTCAAAAAGCCTATGTTAGTCGAGGTTAATAATCTTAGGGCATCAGATATTACCATCGAGCAAATAGTGCATCCGATAGAAAAAGAGAAAAAATTGGAGCTTTTATCTTATCTTTTAGGTTCAAATAATTATCCTCAAGTGTTGGTTTTTACCCGAACAAAAGCGATTGCTGATGAGGTGAGTGCGTATCTAAAAGCGAGTGGATTGGCGTGTGATACTATACATGGAGATAAAAAACGAGGTGCGAGAGATAGAGCGTTGAAGGATTTTAGAAGTGGAGAGTCTAAGATTTTGGTGGCGACGGATATTGCTTGTAGGGGATTGGATATTGATGATTTGGGTGTGGTTGTAAATTATGATATTCCACATATTCCACTAGATTATATTCATCGGATTGGTAGAACGGGAAGAGCTGGGAAAAATGGTGTGGCGATTACACTTTTAGCGACCAATGAGCATATTTCATGGAAAAAGATAGAAAAGTTGCTAGATAAAAAACCTCAAGTTGTTGCAGTTGAAGGGTTTGAATCAGCGATGAAACTTAGCGTTGTAAAGACAAGAGGGAAAAGTTTGGGAAAAGAGGTTGAACCAAAGAAAAAAACAGCAGGTGCATTTGGCAATAAGAAGAAAAAAGAAGCTCCTAAGCCAAAATATCCAACTAAAAGAGATTTTAGAAATTCACCTGTTGAAAATACAAAAGATAATAAAAGAGCTAAAAAGTCTAAATAAAAATAATCTAAGATTTAATCAAAAAGTGATGGGCTTTGTTTTATCTTAAAACTTTTTCGATGATGTGGAGTATATCCATGCTCTTTTATTGCTTGAAGATGTTTTTGTGTTCCATAGCCTTTATTTTTTTCAAATTCATATAGTGGAAACTCCATGGCAAGTTTTAAAATCGCTTTATCATGAGTGATTTTTGCTAAAATGGAAGCACCGCTTACATTGGAAAGTAGAGCATCGGCTTTTACCATCGTCTCTATACCTTTAACGCCAAATGAGCTATTTCCATCAAAAATATACTTTGGAGCTTTGATTTTTTCTTTAATCTCATGAAGTGCCAAAGCGATACATTTTGAAAGTCCTATCTCATCTATTTTTGAGGAAGCAAACGATACTATGTGGTATCGTGAGTTTAGGATTATCTCGTTATATAAGCTTTCTCGAACTTTAGAACTAAGTTTTTTGGAGTCGGTAAGCTTTTCTATATTTTTGCTTAAAATAACCCCAGCTACAACCAAATCACCTGCAAAACACCCTCTTCCAGCTTCATCTATACCGCAATATTCATCCATTTTATTGTAAATCCTATAAAAATAAATATAAATAATTATACTAGCATAAAGCTTATTAAAAAATATAGCATAAATTTTAAAATTATATAGAAATGTGAATTTTTTTTTAAGATATTTATTGTTATGTTGATAAAATACAAATAATATAAAAGTTTAATAAATTATTAAATAAATTAAAAGTGAGTCTTAATGAAAAAGATATTTTTAAGCTCTATTTTTGTGTTCTCCTCTCTTTATAGTTCTAGTGAATCTCAAATAGGGGTAAATGTAGGGGTAAGTTCACTTAAAAACGAGAATGGCTTGGATTTTAAAAATTCTGAAGTTGGTGTGAATTATCAACTCAATGGGTATCTCATCAAACCTAGATTTGAGTTGCAATATACAAAAGTAGGTGATACTTCATGGAGTGGAGTAAATTCTCTTATCAAAGGGAGCGTGAGTGGAGTTTATGGGTTTAAAAATAATTATTACTGGACTCCTTATATATTAGCTGGAGTTGGTTATGAGTTGGTGAATGCTCCAATCGAAGGAGTATTTGAATCTCATCCATTTATCCAAAGTGGAGTTGGGGTGAATTATGAGTTTTTAAATGGTATGGAGATTTATAGTGAAGCAAAGGCACTGCAGATTATCGCTGGAAATGATGAAAACAATGAATTTTCTCTTCAAGCTGGGGTTTCATTTCCTCTAAATTTTCAAAATGAACAAAAAGTTGTTGCAACTGAAGTGATTAAACCTATTGTCAATAAAGTAAAAATTCCTCAAGAGATATTAAAAGAGGAGTGTCGTGTAGTTGCTCCTAAGGTTATCCATGAGAAGATTATCGAAAAAGAGTATATAGACTCAAATCCATGTCCTAAAAAGATTGATGCACCAGATATTGATAGAGATGGGATAGAAGATACTATTGACCAGTGTCCCAACACTCCATGTAGTTTTAGTGTAGATAGTTTTGGGTGTCCAATTAAAACGACGCTAAAGGTAAATTTTGCAAAAAATGCTTCATATTTAACAGATTATTCTATGCCAAAAGTGGTTGAATTTGCAAATTTTCTTATTAAAAACAAAGGTTCAAATGTGACGATTATTGGTCATACAGACAATGTCGGAAATGATGGTAAAAATATGCTTCTGTCTCAACAAAGAGCAAAAGCCATAAAAGATAAATTGATAGAGTTGGGTGTTTCCCCTCAAAGAGTTACAGCGATGGGTAGAGGTGAAAGTGAGCCAATCGCAACAAATACTACAAATGATGGAAAAGCTAGAAATAGAAGAATAGAGGCTCATTTGAGCTATGATAGATAGAGTAAAAGAGGGAAAAATGGTACAGAAAAATAGTTTATTGAGTGTAGCTTTATGTGCGATATTGATAGGGATGAATGGTTGTGGTGGAGATAGAGGTGGAAGCTCCAGCGATGAGGAGGGGGTTTTAGGTGTATTTATCTTAGATACCGATAGAGATGGGCTTAGTGATGATGTGGAATTGAAGTTGGGAACTTCTATCTATCTAGCTGATACGGATGGTGATGGTATTAGTGATTATGATGAAGTTCGATTGGGGAGTAATCCAAAAGTTGCTGAAACAGATACGGATAAAGATGGATTGAGTGATGCGTTAGAGGCAAAATTGGGAACAAATCCAAATAATGCTGATACGGATGGGGATGGGATAAATGATAAAAATGAGATTTTTTTTGGAAGTGACCCAAAAACAAAAGATGCTGATAGTGATGGAGATAGTTTAGTCGATACGATAGAGCAAAAACTAGGAACTGACCCAAAAAAGA
>SDAZ01000020.1 GCA_006212005.1 Sulfurovum sp.
CCAAAGAGGTTGCTCTTCATGTGATGGGTGACCCTTTGGTCTTGTCAAATCTTCATGCGTATCTTTACATCGTCAAAAAGTATAAAATGAGTGCCATAATAACCACAAGTGGATTTTTTCTCAATCCTCATGAGCCTAAAATCTTATTAGATACTCCTATAAAACAGATAAATATTTCGTTAAATAGTTTTGATAAAAATGAGACTTCTCTCTGTCTTGAAGAGTATATGAAGCCTATTTTCAAGCTTTGTGAGGCAAAATTGGAGCAATTTCATCAACCTTTTATAAATCTTAGACTTTGGAATATGGATGAAAAATTCAGCTCAAAAACATTTAACGAAAAATTGTTTCAAAAACTTTCAGCTCATTTTAAGATAGAGCTTGATGCTAAAAATATCTATGAAAAAGGACTCAAAACCATACGACTTGCTCCTAAAATTTTACTTCATTTTGATAACTATTTTGAATGGCCAAGTTTAAATAATCAACTCTATGGAGATGGAAAATGTTTAGGACTGGATTCTCATATCGCTATTTTATCAGATGGTCATGTTGTGCCATGTTGTCTTGATGGTGATGGTGTTATCAATCTTGGTAATCTTCACACCCAAACTATGGAAGATATTTTAAATTCTAATCGAGTCAAAAGTATTAAAAATGGATTTCAAAATCATAAAGCTGTGGAAGATTTGTGTAAAAGATGTAGTTATAAGATTCGTTTTAATTAGAGTGTTACTATGGCGTCACATTTTGTAGCAAATTAATAATATATTTTAAAAAAAATATTATTTTAAATCTATTTACGATACGATTCCTCACTTTTATATTTAAAGGTAAAATTATGAGAAAAGCCGTGATATTTTTGGTTGCAGTTCTTGCAAATGTCAATCTTACATTTGCAAATGCAAGTAGTAGCGTCGAGCTTAATAGCCCAAGTAAAAAAGAACTTTTTGAGCAAAAAAGTTTAGAAAAAGATATAACATCTTACATCAAAATAGTAGAAAATCCAGATTATAGCCAACACTCTATGGTAGAGTTAGCCTTATTTACACAAGAGATTGGTTTTTCCTTTGGCGAGTTACAAAAATATGAGGATGCCCTTAGTTGGTACGATAAAACAATAGAAAAATTTAAAGATTTCACACAAGTAGAGATAAAAGAGGTTGTTGCTGGGGTGATGTTCAACAAAGCTTTAATCTATGTGAGACAAAATAGATACGATGACGCTTTGTGTGTGCTTCATGAGTTAAAAGATAGTTATAAAAATACCCACTCCGAATACCTAGCCCTTCATGTCAGCAATGCAAATATGGCGATTGCCGAAATCGAATTGATGACCGATAAACCGATAAGTAAACCAAACAGTAAAGAGTTGTTAGATGAGCATAAATCTCTTTTTGAGATGTTAACTATCCTCAATATGGCAAAGATAAAATCACAAGATAAAGAGATAGCTCAATGGAAAATGAGAAATCAACATCTTAAATATACCGATTGGACTTTTGACTGGATAGAAGATTGGGCAAAAGCCAACAACTATCAAAGCGAGAAAAAAGAGCGAATCAATAAAACTTTGGGGGTTTTATTAAGTCACATAGAGGCTAGATAACTATCTCAGATATGCTCCTCTTTGACATAAAAGTTGATATTCACAATAGTTACAATTGTGGATATCAGCTCTTTTTTCAAGATTTAAAGTTTTAGTAGCTTTAAGATTGGCAATATGCTCCATCAAATACTCCTCTTTTTCATCCATCCTATCTACTTTTATCAAATCTCCACTATCCAATATCTCTATGTATGCAAATTCAACATTACTAAGTGTTTTTTTAGTTAACTCTTTGTAGATATTCATCTGAAAATCACTCAAATTTTCAAACTTTTTAATGCTATTTACCTTTTTAATCGAACCACTTTTATAATCAATCACAAGCGAATGAGTAGGTGTTTGGTCGATTCTATCAATTGAACCTTTAAATTTTAGCCCCCCAATCTCTCCATAAACTCGTTTCTCTCGTGCTACAACTCTCCATCCATCACTAAAATGTTTTATCTGTTTTGATACAAGATGTTCAAGTTTTCGCTCCCAAAGTCTTTTTTTATAGATATTACTAACCGTTGAATCATCTACCTCTTGAGTAATAAGAGTTTTTAAGTTATCTCTTAACGCTTCTTCATCTTCATAAAAACTTCTATCTTTAAAAAGATTTTCCAACACTTTATGCAAGATTTGCCCATCATTTGGTGTACTATCTGCTCTTTGAGCAATTTTGAGGATATATTTATAGTAAAATTTTTGCTTACACTCCAGATAATTTTTCAACATCGTTGATGACCACTCAAACTCAAAAGCATTAAACTCTATGTTTTGTGGCTCAATAAGTGGCGTCAACGGTGAAATATCGTAAAAAAAATTATAATCAACCTCTTTAGAGATAGAATTTTTAACCCCCAACTCATAAAGAAAATTTGAAGCGATACCACTAGAGCTTATTGAATGAATAAGTGCTACTTCTTTTGCATGATTAATAAGTTTAATATAACTTTTTTTCTCCTCATTTTGGATATCTATAGAAGTTGGTAATCCCAATTGTTTACGCAAATCACTATTTAAAAATCTATCTCTACTTAAAGAAGAAGGAACAACTCCTTCATTAAAATCAACAATTATCACACCCTCAATCTCATGATAAATTGCTTCTTTTAAACTCAAAAGTTTGATTTTACCACCATTTTCATCCTCTATTTTGATATTTTTAATCTCTTCCAACCAAATAAATAACCACTCATCAATCAATAAAAAATGACCCTCTAAAGAACTTATCATCAACTCTTTTATCGAAACGGTTTGTAAAGGAACGACACCTAAGATAGCAAAAAAACTATTTATATCTATCTTCTCTTTGAGCAAAAAGTTATTCACATCTATATCAAATTTTTTAAATAAATTATCTTCTTTAGGATTTGGAATCTCTATATAATGCAAAAGTTTCTTCATAATTTTAAAATAGATATTAGAGCTAAAATCTATCTGTGTCGTGATATTTTGACATCTATCATACGATAAAAAGAGTTGTTTTAACTTTTCATCAGGCAAAATAATCGCTATCTTATCTACTTCTATCATTTTTTTCATCTCATTAATTAGCTTAAAAGCTAAAGCTACTTGCTCCAACTTCTCTTTTACTTGATAACTATTCACATTATTATTACTATTTATTATACTTTTTGTGAATAACTTTTTTTCTTTTTTTATACTCTCCATCAAAGAAAGTTCAAATTGATTGAGATTCTTATCGATATGAAATTCAAACTCATCATAATTATCTATAAAATAGTGATTTATCTCATAGTCAAAATGTAAAATCAACTCATCTATCTTCTCTTCTTTTTCCAATAAACCGATATACTTCTTAAAAATATCTTCTAAAATCCTCATCTCATTTGCAAATCCATCATAAACTTTAAGTTTATAAAAGCTATCAAAAGAGATAAAATTATATGATAACTCATAAAAAAATTGAAAAATATCACGACTTTGCGTATAAAAATCTCTCATCTTAAGTGAAATATTCAAATCTTGAAAATTTTTCACCTCACTAGATGCTTTTTGTAAAAGAAAAACTCGTTCAATTGGTTCAATATTTTTAAAATCTGGCAATAAAACCATCTTTTTATAAAAATCTTCAAACATCATGAGTGTTGAACTAATCCCAACACTTTGCTTTAACAGCTCTTGTTTTAACTCTAAATCTTTTATATTTGTGTAAACTGTTAACTTTTTCATAACTTTCAACTTTTATTTTAAGTATATCACAAACTTTTTGATAAAAACCCTTTTTAGCTATTGACAAAAGATTTTTTTTCTATTATAATAACATTCCTTTTTAGTAGGCTATCTTCAAAAAAGATAAAAAACGGAGTGTAGCGCAGTCTGGTAGCGCACCTGGTTTGGGACCAGGGGGTCGAAGGTTCGAGTCCTTTCACTCCGACCATTAAATTTGATTTTTAACATTTAAATAGTATCAAAAAAGTTATCCTTTATGGTGGACGTAGTTCAGTTGGTAGAGCACCTGTTTGTGGCACAGGTTGTCGCGGGTTCGAGCCCCGTCGTCCACCCCATGTGCCTGAGCGTTAGTGGCTCAATTGGATAGAGCATCAGACTTCGGATCTGAGGGTTAGGGGTTCGAGTCCCTTCTGGCGTACCACTTTTTTGTTATGTATTTATTTTGCGTTCGTAGCTCAGCTGGATAGAGCACTCGCCTTCTAAGCGAGCGGTCTCAGGTTCGAATCCTGACGGACGTACCACTTATCAATGTTGATAACCATGTGCGGATGTGGTGAAATTGGTATACACGCTAGACTTAGGATCTAGTGCCTACGGTGTGGAGGTTCGAGTCCTCTCATCCGCACCATCACAACTTTATTAAAAGAATCACTCTTTAAAAACTTCAATATTTCTATAAAAACAACTTTAGAATCATCATTAATTTAAATTAAAAATTTCTAGTGTATTGTAATGCACCATTTTTTTAAATAAACACTATTTGGTGCGATAAATCGCACCCTAACTAAACCAATACAAAATAGAGAGCAATAATCCAAATTACAGGAATAACTGTTGTCCAATAGATTTTAAGAGCAGATTTTAGCCATGCACCACTATCAATTGAGAAGATTCGAGCAATTGGAAAGTTTGGAATATTGGCAGGGATAAGTAAAAAACCACCAAATAAAGCACCAATAAGTACAGCACTCACCAAAAAGTCCATTTGACTACCAACATATCCCATACTAAAGAGTACACCAATCAAAATACGACTAGCCAGTGCATTGTCCGCTACATGAGATGTCCATGCTGTGATAAAAAACAAGATGATTCCCAATGCTAAAACGGGCATATCTTTTGGCAAAATAGAGGTGATTGCAAAATTTACAAAAGGCTCTCCCACATGACCAATAATCTCTAATGCTACAAGTAAAAAACCTAAGATAATTGGTTGGTATCGTGAGTTAAAATCATCCATAAGATAGACACCTAAAAGCGAGACAACACCATTCAATATAAGCATTTCTATTGAAGTATAAGCTAAAATATTTCCAACTACCAAAATCGCCAATATTGCTAACTCTTTTGAGAAAAATTTTGTTTTACTCTCACTTTTTACCGTTACTTCACCGACTAAGTTTTTAATATTATAAGTAATAAATCCACTATAAATGATACCGATAACTCCAACCATCAAAAACAAATCACCCAAGCCCCAGCCTATTTTTTCTTGAAGTGTTGCCCAAACGATAAGTACAGGAGGAGCAACAAAAGGTAAAATCCCATTACCCAAACCGATACCAGCCGAAAGTCTTAACGCAACTTCATTTTTATCCTCATCTTGAACTCTATCTATAAGATATTGAGATACGAAAACCGAAGAAGCAGCTCCTGTGAGTGTTGAGAGCATCGCACCTATCCAAGTTGCACCCCAAACACCGATAACTTTCTCCATCGCATTCATGATGGGGATAATAGATTTTGTAGCGATATTGGCGGCCGCCATGATACCACTTAGAGCAAATGCAGCGTAAATGGGAAGATGAAGTGAATCTTGATGACCATGAGCATAAATATATACCAAAAGTACAACACCAACTAATACACCAGCCAACTCACCTTCACCTTGTATATGATGAAGAAGATTAAAAAACTTATTCTCTTTCCACCAATTTGGATACTTATTTGCAAATAACAAATCTGTTTTTGCCAAACCATTCATAAAAAGTACAGCTATAATGATAGCTAATGCTCCAATGATAAGTGGATTATCAACACCAAAAATCCACAACATAGCAAAAATAGCAAAAAATCCTAACCCCAACCAACTTTCAATCAACGCCTCTTTCAATAAAACAGGTCTATTATCAATCTCCATACTTAACTCTCCTTATCTAATATTATCTATCTTTGTTATATTACCATTTTTAAAGTTCTATCTCTATTAAAAAAAGAGAAAGCAAACTAGACAAACAACCCCTAAATCACCACTTTAACAGCCTTATGTTCCCCAAAACATCGGAATAACTCATCTCGTTCATTTTGCGAAAAAACTATACATTTTGCATTAAGTGTATGAAAAATACCTTTGGCTGAAGAGTTGCCATGTGTATATTTAAACACTCGATTTGCCAAAACTTCATGAATACACGCCTCAAGTTCTACTTTATCTTTTCCAATTATCTTATAACCCCACTCACACGGATACTCAATATGAGGTTTATCTGGTATATTATCGTCTAAAATCACCGTTTTTGCCCCCCATTTTACTCTCTAATTGAATATTTTCTATCACCATGCCCTTATCTATCGCTTTGAGCATATCATAAATGGTCAAAAGTCCAACACTAACCCCCATCATCGCCTCCATCTCTACACCTGTTTGACCATTGAGCTTAACTTTGACCCAAAGTTTAAACGCACAACTCTCTTCTAACTCTTCAATATCTGTTTTTATCGAACTAAGAAGCAAAGGATGACACATAGGAATCAACCGACTCGTCTCTTTAGCCCCCATGATAGAAGCGATAACAGCCGTTTGTAGCACAGGTCCTTTTTTTGCACTGTTCTCTTTAACCGCTTTATAAGCTTCACTTGAAACTCGAATCACGCCACTCGCAACAGCCTCTCTGGTAGTTTGCTCTTTTTGTGAGACATCTACCATCGTTGGGTGATTTTTCTCATCAAGATGCGTTAATTGCATTTATACCCTTTTTTATGAAAATTTTTAATTTTGAGCATTTTAACCAATCTAAAATAAAATTAACTATTTTTTTATTAATATTTGAGTATGATAATGCAAACTTATCTTAGTTATAATCTTAAATTATCTTTAATGGAGAAAAAAATGGCAAATGTATTGGTACTTGGTGGGGGCTTTGCTGGTGTTGAGGCTTCTATCTACTTGAGAAAAAATGGGCATAGAGTTACCATGGTAAGCGATAGAGGCTATTTTTACATCTATCCAACTTCTATTTGGATTCCAACTGGTGAGATGAGTCGAGCTGATGTGAGTATCCCCCTTAATCATTTAGCCTCTAAACATGGATTTGATTTGATAATTGACGGGGTGAGTAAAATTGAAGCAAAAGCAAAAAAAATCACCCTTGATAGTGGAAAAGTTCTTGAGGGTTTTGATGAGGTTGTTATCGCATTGGGTCAAGGTAAACTAAAACTTAAAGGGATTGAAAATACTCTTTCTATATGTGGAAAACCTGAAGAGGCAGATGAGATTTATATGAAACTTCAAACACTTATCGCTAAAGGTGGTGGAAAATTGGCATTTGGGTTTGGGGGCAATCCAAAAGATAAATCTGCTGTTCGTGGAGGTCCTGCGTTTGAGGTACTTTTCAATGTTCACAATTATCTTAAAAAATTGGGTATTAGAGATAAATTTGAATTGACTTTTTTTGCTCCGATGGCAAAACCAGGGGAAAAAATGGGCGAAAAAGCTCTTGTGATGATGGATAAGATGTTTTCTATGACCAATATCAAGAAAAAAGTTGGAAGTAAAATCGTTGAGTTTGTATCTGATGGCGTTATCTTTGAAGATGGTAGTAAACTTGAGAGCGATTTGACTATGTTTATCTCTGCTGGAACTGGGCATGATGTTTTAGTGGCATCCGATTTGCCTCGTTGTGATACAGGTTTTATTATGACAAATGAGTACAATGAAGTTGAGGGTATGGATGGAGTTTGGGTTATCGGCGATAGTGCTAAACTCTTAGGAGACAATGAATGGAAAGCAAAACAGGGGCATGTGGCTGAAGTGATGGCGAAAAATGTGGCTCACAATATCTCAAATCCTAGTGATAAAAAAAGCTACATCGAGCATCTCAATATCTTATGTATGATGGATATCGGCAATGGGGCTGCGTTTGTTTATCGAAGTAATAGCAGTGCAAAGATGATACCTTTACCGATAATAGGGCATTGGCTAAAACTTGGATGGGGTTGGTATTGTAAAAATTCTAAGTTAAATAGGATTCCTAGAATCTATGGGATGTAAAATTATTTTATATCCTTTGGTTTAAAATGCTATAATTCCCAAGATTTTTAGTTTAAAGTGAGTGTATAAATATGATTTTGATGATAGACAATTATGATAGTTTTACTTACAATATTGTTCAATATTGCCTAGAGTTGGGGGCTGATTTAAAAATTATTCGTAATGATGAGCTGAGTGTGGAGCAGATAAAAGCCCTTAATCCTGATAAAATCATCCTCTCCCCAGGCCCTGCAACGCCAAATGAAGCTGGAGTAACACTTGAAGTTATCAAAGAGTTTAGCGATACAACACCCATTTTAGGGATATGTTTAGGTCATCAAGCCATCGCTCAAGCTTTCGGTGGTGAAGTGATGAGAGCCAAAAACATGATGCACGGTAAAACATCGCAAATTATAGTGGATAAGGATACGGTGATTTTTAAAGATTTGCCTCGTGAGTTTAGAGAAACACGATATCATTCATTGATTGTCAATAAAGAGAATCTTCCCTCTATCATAACTCCAACGGCTCATAGTAAAGATGATGGCGAGATTATGGCGTTAGAGATAAAAGGTAAACAGGTTTATGGAGTACAGTTTCACCCAGAATCCATCATGAGCGAATATGGTCATGAGATGATAGATAACTTTTTAAAATTATGATAGGTAGTCAAATAAAATTTCATGAGAAGTTAGTTCGTAGGGTGCATTTTAATGCACCACATAGGGTTGATTATTATAAAAATGGTGCAATCAATTGCACCCTACAATAGGCTAAAAATTATGATAAATAAAAAACTCTTCGCTATTCTTGCTCCACTTTACATCGTAGCTATCTTTTTTACAGCGTCGCAACTTCCCATCGGTGGGCATGAAGCAGAGATTTTTTTTAAAGATAGTGGACTTTTAGGGATACTCTCTCATCTGTTTGAGGGATTTTTTCACAATGGATTGGATTTTAGACTCCCTTTTGTACTCTTTGGATTTTCTACGCTTTATCTTTTTTTTATTTTATCCTCATTTTACTTTGACAGCATAGAAGAGCGACTCACATCAGTTAGCATCTTTGCACTTTTAGCAGGAGTGATAACCTCGAGCATACTTGTCAACATTTCACCATTGGTGATGAGCTTAGTGTTACTATTTGTTATAGGTTACAAAAGAAACAACCTCTGGTTACAATACAGCTCAATGTTACTGATACTTTTCGTACATGATGCCTCTATTATCTTTTTTTTAGCGGTTATGATAGCAGGAGTGTTTAAAAAAAATAAAGAACTTTTTTTTGTAGCACTATTGGGTGGAATAGTTACTGCACTCTATCTAAATGGATTGGATGTGGGAGACAAGCCTAAAGGTAAAATTTTAGAACTTTTAGGACTCTATATTGCCGTATTTTCACCATTTGTTTTTATCTATTTTGTCTTTAGTATTTATCATATTGGGATAAAAAAGAGACAAGATATATTATGGTTTATATGCTCGGTTGCTTTTATTTTCTCCATATTGCTCTCTATAAGACAAAAAATTATTATGACAGATTTTGCTCCTTATGTGGTTGTTGGTGTGATGATTATGCTCAAAGATTATTATGACATGGTCTATGTTAGGCTTCATATCTTTAGAAAGCCATATATTATTGGTTATAGTGTGGTCATTGCTACGCTTATTTTAAGTTCATTAGTGATTTTTTTACACAGACCAATCTTTTTTTTACTCTCAGATAAAAGCAAACACTTTGCCTATCCATTTTATAAACCCTATTGGATAGCCCAAAAAGTACCAAAATGTTACACAACAGATAAATCTAAAGAAAAATATCAATTAAAATATTATGGAATCAAGAGTTGTAAAGATAAAAATGTTACTAAAATAGACATGTAATCAAATCTTAGAGATAAGAAAAGATACTCTTATATAGAATCAAATGTTGCTAATGCTAAAATGTCACCATTAGATTTTAAAAAGGAGATGCTCAATGGCACAAAAGGCGATTAGAGAGTATGATGCAAAATCGATTCTAGCAAAACATTGGGATAAGTATTTTTCAAACTTTACTTATGCTTATGAAACTGTTATGGTTCAAAATGGTTCAGAGCTAAAAGAAATAGCAAACGAAAAAAGTTGGTTAAAAGAGAAAACATTGGTAGCAAAACCAGATATGTTGTTTGGTAAGAGAGGCAAAAATTGTCTTGTTCTCTTTAGAGACAGCCGTCCAGGTGATGTTAGTTTAGAGAAAGCGTCTAGCTGGATTGATGAAAAATCTAGCGACAAACAATCTGTTTACTTCTCATTTCATGGTGATACTCCAGATGGTGAAGCTAAAATAGACTATTTGACTCACTTTATTGTTGAGCCATTTGCTCCTCATAGTCAAGAAGATGAGTACTATATCTCTGCTACTTGTGTTGGCGATGATGATGTACTTTATATGTCTGCTGAAGGTGGTATGGAAGTTGAAGAAAATTGGGATAAAGTTACAGAAGTAGCTTTTGCAATTACCGATACCGAAGAAGAGATTGAAGCGAAAATAAGAGCAAACATCCCTGCTGATGTTGCTGATAAAAACAAAGAGGGTTTTGCTACTTTTGCGATAGGATTTTTCAAAGCATATAGAGAGTTAAATTTTGCATACCTTGAAATCAACCCTTTTGTAATGGAAGAGAATAAAATAGAGCTTTTAGATATGGTTGCGAAACTTGATGATACAGCTGGATTTATGATGACTAAAGAGTGGGGAGATATCGAGTATCCAACTTCATTTGGTATGGAAGAGAAATCTCCTGAAGTATTGGCTATTGAAGCTGCTGATAGTAAATCTGGAGCATCTTTAAAACTTACAGTTCTTAAACCAGAAGCTAGAATCTGGACAATGGTTGCAGGTGGTGGAGCGTCAGTTGTTTATGCTGATACTATCGCTGATTTGGCTGGAATCGAAGATTTGGCAAACTATGGTGAATATAGTGGTGGCCCAACTACTGGTGAGACTCAATTTTACGCAGAAACACTTTTAGATTTGATGACTAGAGAAAAAGATGTCAATGGAAGAGAAAAAGTTCTTATCATCGGTGGAGCTATTGCTAACTTTACAGATGTTGCGAAAACTTTTACAGGTATCATCTTGGCATTTGAAAAATATGCTGATAAAATGAAAGAAGTTGGCGTAAAAATCTATGTAAGAAGAGGCGGACCGAACTACGAAAAAGGGCTTAAAGATATTAAAATAGCTGCTGATAAATTGGGTCTTTGGATTGATGTTTATGGACCTGAAACGCATGTGACGGACATAGTTAGAATGGCAGTAGAGGGATAAGGAGCAAAAATGGCACAATTATTTACTAAAGATACACAAGCAATTTTTTGGAACAACAACGCTAGTGCAATTCAAAGAATGCTAGATTACGATTATACTATTGGAAGAAAAACTCCTTCAGTTGCGGGTATTGTTGCTCCGACTGGTGATAGCAAATTTCAAAAATTTTTCTGGGGTAGCGATGAGATTATGGTACCTTTGTTCAAAAATACAACGATGGCTTCAAAAGCGTTTCCAAATGCAGATGTTTTACTAAACTTCGCATCATTTAGAACAGCTTACGATGTAACAATGGAAGCTTTGGAGCTTGGTGCATTTAAAACTATCATGATTACAGCTGAGGGGATTCCTGAAAGATTGGCTCGTGGTATGAATGCTAAAGCTAGAGCTTTAGGTGTAACGGTTATCGGACCTGCTACCGTTGGTGCGATTGCTCCAGGTGCATTTAAGATAGCAAATGTTGGTGGAACGATTGAAAACATCATCAACTCAAAACTTCACCGTGCTGGTTCATGTGGACTTGTAACTCGTTCAGGTGGACTTTTCAATGAGCTTAGTAACATCATCTCTATCAATGCTGATGGTATTGCTGAAGGTGTTGCGATTGGTGGAGATAGATTTGTTGGTTCAGTATTTATCGACAATCTTCTTAGAATGCAAGATAACCCAGAAGTAAAATATATGCTTCTTTTAGGTGAAGTTGGTGGTACTGAAGAGTACAAAGTTATCGACGCTGTAAAATCAGGGAAAATTACAAAACCAATCATCGCTTGGTGTATCGGAACGATTGCAAAATATTATGATAGTGGTGTTCAATTTGGTCATGCAGGTGCTAGTGCAAATGGAGACCAAGAGACTGCTGATGCAAAAAATAGAGCTATGAGCGAAGCTGGTATGTTTGTTCCTAGTTCATTTAACGATTTACCGACAACTATCGCTAGAGTTTATAATGAACTCAAAGAGAGTGGTGTTATCCAAGATATCGTTGAACCAGTTATAAACAGTGTTCCAAAAGTAAGAAAAAGCAAACAATTTATCTGTACTATCAGTGATGATAGAGGTGATGAAGCAACTTATGCAGGTTTCCCAATCTCTAGCGTTGCAACTCCAGATACGGGTAAAGGTATTGGTGATGTTATTTCACTTCTTTGGTTCAAAAAACAGTATCCAAAATGGGCAACAGACTTTATCGAAACGGTTATCAAAACTGTGGCAGACCATGGCCCAGCTGTTAGTGGTGCACATAACGCAAAAGTAACTGCAAGAGCAGGTAAAAGTGTTGTTGAATCTTTGGTAACTGGTCTTTTAACGATTGGACCTAGATTTGGTGGTGCGATTGATGGTGCTGCTGAGCATTTCAAATACGCAAACGATAATAACTTAAATCCAGCAGAGTTTTTGAATCATATGAAAAAATTGGGAATCCCAATCCCAGGAATCGGTCATAGAATCAAATCTCTAAGAAACCCAGACCTAAGAGTTGTTGGACTTAAAAAATACGCAAGTGAGTATTTCCCAAGTACACCACTTTTGGATTATGCACTTGAAGTTGAGCAGTTAACTACTTCTAAAAAAGATAACCTTATTCTCAATGTTGATGGTACGATTGGTATCTTGATGGTTGATATGTGGAGAGCGTTGGGTTATAGCGAAGAGGAGATTAACAAATTTATCTCTTCAGGTACATTAAACGCATTCTTTATCGCTGGAAGAACTATCGGATTTATCGGTCATGTTCTTGATGAAAAAAGACTTGAGATGCCTATGTATAGACATCCAATGGATGATATTTTATACCAAGTTGATGTAGCAGAAGAAATCTAGTCTATTATCACTTCCCACCCCTTTTTGTAGGGGCTGGTTCTATCTTTTTAATCTACAAAAAGTTCACTCTTAATTTTTTGAATACATAAATCAGAGGCTTT
This sequence comes from Sulfurovum sp., assembly GCA_006212005.1. Lineage (GTDB taxonomy): Bacteria > Campylobacterota > Campylobacteria > Campylobacterales > Sulfurovaceae > UBA1140. The sequence continues at coordinate 13,274 of SDAZ01000020.1, forward strand.
AATATTTTCATCTTTAAAAAGTTTAGCATCATTTCCAAAAAATTCATCATAGGTAGGTAGTTTATCATCATCTTTTGGTGAATATTGACAACTAGTTTGACTAACAATTTTTTTACTTTCTCTTTCAATCAATTGCATATCAGTCTCCAATGAGTAATGATATGTTATGTGAAATTTCCAATCCATTCGATAAGAAACTGCCCATATTGTATCATGGATATCTAAAATATAATCACTAGAATACTCTTTTTCGAGTTTTTCAAGCCATGAAAGCTTTTTTTCTTTTGAAAGGATATCAAGGTGATCTTTATGAGGTGATGAATTTTCCATTGCTGATTTCTCTTTACGCACCATATTATATTTTTTTTCCAAAAATGAGATGATATCTTCACTTATATAATTTGCTGGAATTATTAGTGTATTTATATGTTCACCTCCACCTACCATTTCAGCACCAATCACTGCTCCAATTATACCTCCCGTACCAGCACCCAACAATCCTATTCCCATCCCGACACGAGGTGTATTAATATGTGGGTAAGAATGCTTCTGATATATAGCTGTGATTGTTTTTCCAGTAAGTTTTTCTTTCTCTTGTTTATCTAAGACTAGAGTATTTTGTACACATCCTGTCATTGCAAATAAAGAAAAAAGAGTTAGTATTTTTATCTTCATAGTTCACCTTTTATAAAATTATTTTTTATTATATCTTAACAAACATTAGACTATCAACATAGTTAGTTTTACTTTAAACTCACACTCTTCAATATAGCTTTTCTCCTCACCCACCCCATCCGTGCATTTTTTTAGCAATTAAAAGATTGTAATCCTTGGATAACTCAATACTATTGATAGCGACAAAAAAATTCTCTTCCAAAATCTGCCAAAGTTTCAGATAAGACACCTCTTTTTTAAGTATCATGATGATATTTCCGCCACTTTTGATAATACGATAGACATTTTTTATAAACTCCTCCATCATCTCATCTTCTATCTTGGCAGAAACAAAAAGATAATCATAAAACCTCGCACTTGTAGTATATCTATCACTCTTAAGATTTGTCCATTGAACAGATATATTTTTTTCTTCAAAATTATGGCTTAAACTTTCATAAAGCGAATCTTGTAAAATATGAAGCTTATATTCATAATCGTTAGCAATCGTCACTTCTTTGAGCTTTTTACACAGTCCGATATCACTATCACTAAAGTGCATAAAACGAATAGCGGGTTGATGGCGAATGATACTTAGGATATCATCAAGATTTTGTTGTGTTAATACTTTTTTCATCGCTTTAGTTTAGTTAAAAAAATTTAAAAATAGCTAAAACATAACAGACACTATGTTAAAATGATTTGAAAAAAAGGAGATAAATATGTTTGATTTTTTGAAAAAAAAGGTTTTGGTATCAAAAGATGCAAAAATTTTTATGGGAAGTATGGAAGTTCAAAGAGAGGCAAAAGAGCAAAGACGCTCACCTTTTAATGGTAAAGTTGTATCCACAGCACCCGTTTGCAATGCCGATGATGTGGCTCAAGCGTATGAGATTGCACTTATGGCATCAAAAGTATCTGCGTTATCACCTCTTCATCAACGAATCGCATGGCTTGAAGATGTTGCTTCAAAACTTCAAGAGGCAAGAGAAGATATGGCGAAAACAATTGTTGATGAGATTGCTAAACCATTGCAATTTGCTCGAATCGAAGTAGATAGATGTATCGAAGTTTTAAGATTAACGGCTAAAGAGTTGGTGGCTCTTCATGGTGAGACGATTCCTACCGATGTAACTCCAAGTGGTAAAAAAACAGTAGCTTTTTTCAAACGAGTTCCTGTCGGTGTTGTTGGGTGCATCACTCCTTTTAACTTTCCTTTAAATCTGCTTGCTCATAAGATAGCTCCTGCTTTGGGTGCTGGAAATGCTGTGGTACTTAAACCAACTCCTGAAGCTCCACTTACTGCTTATAAATTTGCAAAACTTTTTATCGATTCACCTTTTGCCATAAAAGACGCTTTGAGTGTTGTATATGGAGATGCTGAAGTTGGAAGTGCTATTGTGAGTAGTAGTATTCCTAGAGTTATTAGTTTTACAGGTTCTGTTGGCGTTGGTAAAATCATTACTCAACTCGCAGGGATAAAAAAAGTCTCTTTAGAGTTAGGAGGCAATGCAGCGACATTTATAGATAAAAGTGCCGATATAGCGTTAGCCAGTAAACGGTGTGCTTTTGGAGCATTTTACAATAGTGGGCAAGTGTGTATCTCTTTGCAAAGAATCTATGTTCATAAAGATGTCTATGATGAGTTTTCAAAAGCACTTGCTGATGAAACCAAAAGTTTAAAAGTTGGCTCACCTTATGATGAGGATACTTTTATGGGACCGCTTATTGATAAAGATGCACTTCATCGTGCTAAAGAGTGGATACAAAGTGCTAAAGATGAGGGTGCAGTTGTTTTGGTTGGAGATGATGAGATAGAGGGTAGTTTTGCTCCAACGATTATGATTGATGTTACTGATGAGATGAGTATCATTTGTCAAGAAGTTTTTGCTCCGATTGTAAGTCTTATCAAAGTAGATGGTTATGAAGAGGCGATAGAGAAGATGAATGACTCTCCTTATGGTTTACAGTTTAGTATCTTTACGAATGATTTACACCATTCTATGAGATTTATTGATGATGCTGTGGCTGGTGGTGTTGTGATTAATGATATTCCAACGCTTCGATTTGATATACAGCCTTATGGAGGTGTTAAACTTAGTGGTGTTGGAAGAGAAGGTCCAAAATGGGCTTTAGAAGAGTTTACAGAAGTAAAAAGCGTCATTATCTGCTAAAATCTCCAAATCTAGCCATTTTTCATAAGATGGCTACGATAAAAAATAATCAATATTAATTATTAACACAATCACATAATAAAATATATTATATAAATAAAATTTAACTTTTTATAATTAATCTAATTTTTTTAATAATATTTTAATAATATTATTAAATATATAATAATTTAATAATACTTTAAACAAAAAAGTTATATGATTAAATTAATTAAAATTAAATAATTAAAACAAAGGATTTATTATGAAAGCACACACTATGTTATTGACAGCGTTAACATTTATCTCACTAGAAGCAAATCAACAAATACCAATCGAGTATATATATTCGTATGCACAAGCAGGAAATCCAGATGCTCAATATGACTTAGCAAATCTTTTAAGAAATGGTGAAGTTGTTGAACAAGATATGAGATTGTCTTTTAATCTCTATCACAAATCAGCAAATAAAAATAATGTAAATGCTACTTTTGAAGTTGCTAATGCTTTTAGATATGGTTTAGGTGTAAAAGTGAATCATGCTTGGGCAAGACATTGGTATTCAAAAGCATCAAAAATGGGTCATAAAGAAGCACAACAAATCATGACTCAATATTATACTCCGCAATTGGAACAGTTTGCTATGAATAATTGATAGGATTTCTCATCATTTAAAGCTATCTTTAATATTATTTTGATATTTTCTAAAACAAAAATATTAAGGCTACAAAATATGATAGATTTAGCATATATAAAAGATGAGATGATGGTACATATCCCGATTTGTACCCACAAAGAGCCATCAAAAGTTTTGGTTTTAGGGGATATGGATATGGATTTGGAGATAAACAAACACTCTTGTATCAAAGAGGTAAAGAGTATTAGTAGTAATTTTATGGATTCATTGAGTTCTATGGAAACGGGTTCTTTTGATATTATAATCAATTCTATTGAAGATTTAAGTAGTGACAAAGCGTTATTGGATGAAGTTGTTAGAGTATTGTCGCCAAAAGGTGTTATCTCTAGCGAATCATCAAATATGTTATCTCAAGCCATAGCATTTGAAAATGAGTTAAAGGCGTGGGGCGATAAGTTTAAAATAGTTATGCCGTATAAGTACGAAGCGTCTCAAGGAGCTATCGTCACTTCTAATAATCTTCTGCTTCTTTCTCACACTTACCATCCAACCGCTGATATCAATCTTCAACGAGCAGATTTAACCGATGGGCTTAAGTATTATAATAGTGACATCGCAATCGGTGCATTTCATCTTCCAACTGTGATTAGAAAGAGATTTTTAGGGCTTGTGAAACTCTAATGGCTTTTAAATATGCAATTGCACTTACAGGTGGAATAGCGTCTGGCAAAAGTAGTGTTACAACGCTACTTAGCCTATTTGGATTTCGATTTATCGATGCTGATAAGATAGCTCATGAGATGCTTGATATCAATGCTCAAAATATCGCTTCATCATTTGGTGAACAATTTGTTGTAAATGGAAAAGTCAATCGAAAAGCTTTGGGTGTTGAGATTTTTGCATCAAAAGAGAAACGAGTTAAGCTTGAACAATTGTTACATCCTTTGATTTTTGAAGAGATAAAGAGACAATCGATTATTCAAGATGAGTTTAAATATCCTTACATTGTAGATATACCTCTATTTTTTGAGACTTCAAGATATCCTATAGAAAAATCATTGGTTGTTTATACACCAAAACAGATGCAACTTTCACGACTCATGAATAGAGATAAATTGGATGAAATTCAAGCCATTCAACGCATAGAGTCTCAGATGAGTATTGAGGAGAAAAGAGTTAAAGCTACCTATCTTATAGATAACTCTAAAAATCTAAAGTGGTTACAAAGCGAGTGCGAAAGAGTCAAAGAGGATATTTTGAGAGATTTTGGAGCGTAATGTTATTTACTTCCAAAGTTTTGCGCCCAATAGATACCATATTTACTATTATTTTCGATAACAACACTCATCCCCAACTCTTTAAAATCGTGACTCATAAGATTTGAGCAGTGGTCAGGACTCGCCACCCATGCATTTACTGCTTCTTGTAAAGTTTTTTGTCCACCTGCTATATTTTCACCCAAAGAGCGATAGACTCCATATCCGTTTGCACCGATTCTCTCATAAAAAAGACTTTTTCTACCAAGTGCATAACCTGTGATATCATAAACCGTTCCTGAACCCATGTGAGAAAATGTATTACTTTTTGCCAAATCAGTCGCATGTTCCAATGCTGAAGCATACAAATTATCATTCCATGTCAATGGGTCAGCTGGTGCAATCACTCCTTTTCCATCTTTACAATCTCTTGAGGTTGCCCGAACAGCATTTATAGCATCTAACATCTCTTGTTTTGAAGTACTCAAAACATTTGCATCAACAGTTTGTTGAACACCATTTACTTCGCTTGGAGTCGCACCTCCACCACCACAATTTACAAGCATCATTCCAACTGCTAATGAAAATATTAGATTTTTCATGGCAACCTCCTTTGTTTTTTCTTAATTAAATAATAACATTATAAAACTTAAAGAACCTTTAATGTTTGTAAATATTAAATAAAATATTATAAATAACAGTTTTTATTATTATATTTATAAGAATAAACTATAATTTTATATTTAAATATTTTTTTTAATATAAATATTATTTATGATGATACTTATTGCTATATGTTACTTTTTTACTCATATTTTTTTCTATATATTTATATTTTTTATTGAATATGTGTCATTTTTTCTCTCTTTATCTTCATAGTGTGTAATTATTTTACATCTTTTAAAAAAAAATCAATATTGAATGCTTATTAATGAGTCATTTTATTTTCAAATCGTATAATTTTTGTAACTTTATTTATAAGGAGTCCAATTGAATATTCATGAATATCAAGCGAAACAAATTTTCGCAAAATATGGTGTTCCGACACCGAGGGGAATTATTGCTAATACCCCAAAAGAAGCTGTAAAAGCGGCACAGGAATTGGGTGGAAGTATTTGGGTTGTAAAAGCTCAAATACATGCTGGAGGTAGAGGACTTGGTGGTGGTGTTAAACTTGCTCGGTCAACTGCTGAGGTCGGAGAACTTGCTCGTGAAATTTTAGGCATGACTCTAGTAACACATCAAACGGGCCCTGAGGGTAAATTGGTTCAAAAAGTTTACATCGAAGAGGGTGCCGATATTAAAGATGAACTCTATCTTGGTGTTGTGTTGGATAGAGCAAAAGAGATGCCTGTTATCATGGCTTCTACTGAAGGTGGTATGGCTATCGAAGATGTTGCTCACAATACTCCTGAAAAAATTATTAAAGTTGCAATCGACCCAGCTATCGGTTTTCAAGGATTCCATGGTAGAGAGTTGGTTTTTGGTTTAGGGATTACAGATAAAGCTCAACAAGCTAAATTTATCTCTTTCGCATCAAAACTTTATAAAGTTTATATGGAAAATGATGCAGAGATGATTGAGATAAATCCTTTGATAAAAACAGGAAGTGGCGATTTTTTAGCACTTGATGGAAAGATGGGATTTGATGATTCTGCTCTTTATCGACACTCTGATATCGAAGAGATGAGAGATATTAGCGAAGAAGACCCAGATGAGAGAGAAGCTGATAGATATGGACTTAGTTATATCGCTCTTGATGGTGAAATTGGCTGTATGGTAAATGGTGCTGGTCTTGCGATGGGAACTATGGATACTATTAACTATATGGGTGGAACTCCTGCGAACTTTTTGGATGTTGGTGGAAAAGCAAATGCTGAAACTGTGGCAAAAGGGTTTGAAATCATCTTAAAAAATCCAAATGTAAAAGCGATTTTTGTTAATATTTTTGGTGGAATCGTTAGATGTGATAGAATTGCCAATGGTATCCTTGAGGCTACAAAAATGGTTGATGTTCATGTTCCTGTTATCGTTAGACTTGATGGAACAAATGCCGAAGAAGCTGCGGTTATCTTAGCAAATGCAAATATTGCAAATGTAATCTCAGCAACAGACTTAGCAGATGGAGCATTAAAAGCAGTTAAAGCAGCAAGAGGAGAGGCGTAATGAGTATTTTAGTAAATAAAGATACAAAAGTAGTTGTTCAAGGTTTTACAGGTAAAGAGGGAAGTTTCCACGCTGAACAATGTATGGCGTATGGTACAAATATCGTTGCTGGTGTGACTCCAAACAAAGGTGGGATGGAGCATTTAGGTACTCCTGTTTTTAACACAGTTAAAGAGGCGGTTGATGCAACTTGTGCAACTGTTAGTATGATTTTTGTTCCACCTGCATTTGTTGCTGATGCGGTTATGGAAGCTGCGGACGCTGGTATCTCGTTGGCAGTTGTTATTACAGAGGGTGCTCCTGTAAGAGATATGCAAAAAGCTAAAGCTTATGCGACTAAGAAAAATATGATGACTATCGGGCCAAACTGCCCAGGAATTATCACAGCTGAAGAGTGTAAGATTGGTATCATGCCAGGAAATATTTTCAAAAAAGGAAATGTTGGTCTTATCTCAAAATCGGGAACACTTACCTATGAAGGTGCAAACCAAGTTTGTAGAGAAGGTTTTGGTATTACAACTGCTGTTGGTATCGGTGGTGACCCTATTATCGGACTTAGCTATAAACAACTTTTAGGAATGTTTGAAGCAGACCCTGACACTCATGCTATCGTTATGATTGGTGAGATTGGTGGAGACCTTGAGATTCAAGCTGCGGCGTACATCAAAGAGCATGTAACTAAACCTGTTGTAGCCTTTATCGCTGGACAAACTGCACCTGCTGGAAAAAGAATGGGACACGCTGGAGCTATCATTAGTGGAAGTGCTGGAACTGCGAAAGAGAAAATGGACGCTTTGAGTGCTGTTGGTGTTCGAGTAGTTGTTTCTCCTGCTGAAATCGGTAAAGCGGTTAAAGAAGTTCTAACTAAATAATATCCGAGGATTCAAGTAATTGAATCCTTGATTTTTCTTTTTTATT
>SDAZ01000115.1 GCA_006212005.1 Sulfurovum sp.
AGTGTACCGATTTTTCCATCCATAGTCATCTCATAAAGTGGAGAACCAACACCCATAACACCTAAAGGTTGTGCAAATCCTTCAATCTCAACAGAGTTTTTAAGTTTCCATCGTCCTGCATGGTGAGAACACGCCAAAGTACCAGGTAAAATTCCCTCCGTTGGAACAGCCATAGCGATAAAATAACCACTTACAAGCCCACTAACGCTATCATTGATAGTGACTTTTATCTTATCTTCTCTTTTTATTCCAAGTCGTGTAGCATCTTTTGTAGCTATCCAAATCGGATTGTGATTTTGAGAAATTTCCATCAGATGTTTAGAGTTAACACTTCGCGTATGGATGTTGTAAGAGAGTCGATAAATCGTATTGAGTGCGAAATCATTCTCTTTAACCATGTATTGGTGGTGAACTTGAGAGATGAGATGTATCATCTTCTCTTTTTGTGCTGGTGTTACAGGATAAAATGGTACTGCATATTCAGCCCATTTCCAATCTTTCATAAATTGAGCAAAAACTTCTAGTTTACGGCTAGGCGTTCTAAATCCCTCAACCATTTTATCACCCATTTTTAGACCAATTTTTTTCACATCATCGCCATCAAGCAACTTTGCTGATACGATATTATTTTCAACTTTTAGTGTAGTTGCGTCAAATTTTGTATGTAAAGCATGAATAACTCCTTCATGAGCCACTAATTCTCTAGCATGAGGTTTATATACATCTTTCTCCTCAAGCCATGTACCCATATCTCTCATCATCTCATAGTTTGGATATTTGCTATGAGCATACTTCGGATTGTGTTTAGCTTCATGTGCTAGATTGTGCATTTTACCAAATGCAGCGTCATACCACTCTGGGATAGTTACACATCTTGTTGGGTCAACTTTTGATGCCCAATGGTCTCTTATCCCTAACGAGCCATCTTTATCTATGTGGTGAACCATCATATTTGCCCAAAACTCAACCTCTTCCCAAATCTCACCAAGTCCTGAAGCCATGTGAGCCTCAAGCGTACCTCTTGTAGGGTCTTTTGGTTTCCATCCCATCTTTTCAAGTGCAACTCTAAGTACAGGTTGTCTAAATCCTATAAATACAGCTGGTTTGATAGGTTCACTATGTTGGTCATGTCTTTCACCTGAAAGTCCAACAGGTAAGATATAGTCACAATACCAATTTGTTTCAGACCAAGTTGGAGAAAGGTTAAAAGTAAGCTCCATCTTGTCTTCTCTTTTCATACACTCTATCCATCTAAAACCATCTGGATTTATCCATACAGGATTGTAAACACGAGGCATATAAACGGCGAGTTTAGTAGGAATTTTTAACCCTCTAGCATTCCATTTGTCTCTCCACGCATCATCCATCAAGTAATGAGGTAAAAGATAACTAGGGTCATAAGTACACAAAGGCATTTCAGGTGGATATTCTAATTCATTCCAAACATCAATTTTAGGTGGTTTTTTACCAGCAACAGTTGCATCATCACCTTTTCCATTGACTGCAACTTCATGCCAATCAACAAAACTAATACCACCTTTATCTCCAGCCATAGAGCCTCTAAGCGTTAGTAGGAAGAAACCAGATTTTGTATTCATCCATCCGCCACGATGCCCAACCGTTCCAGCTCTCCAGAAAAAGGATGCAACTTTATCTTCAGCATCGATAAACATCTCAAAGAGTTTTTCTAAAGTTCTTTTTTCTACTCTACACTCTTTAGCGGTAAATTCGAGTGTAAATGGAGCATACATTTTTTTCATCAGTTCGATAAAATCTTCATAGCTCTCACCCACAGGAACTTCAGAGATGATACCTTCACTTTTCATAAACTCAAGATGTGCTTTATCTTTCATCAATACATCCCAGTTTGTCCACTCTTTTACAAACTCATGCTTGACCAAATCCTCGCCATTTTTGTCTTTTTCATTGAAAATTCGATTTGCAAGGTGAAGATACAAAGCAGCTTCAGTACCAGGCCAAATAGGAACCCACAAATCAGCCATACCAGCAGAGTTTGACATTCTAGGGTCAAGGACAACAAGTTTTGCACCTTTTTTTCTTGCATCAGCAATCAAACCAGCAGCGGCTTGAAAGTAGTGACCAGCATCAGCTGCATGAGAAGATTGTAAAAATATGAGTTTTGAATTCGCCCAATCTGTCGAGTTTCTATCTGTTCCTGCGTATTGGTGAGTTCCAGCTCTAGCTCCAGCACTACAAATATTGGTATGAGAACTGTATCCATCTACACCCAAAGAAGCGATAACTCTATGTCCAAAACCACTCTCATTTGGTCTTCCAACATGGTAAACAATTGATTTTTTAGAAATCTCATCGCCCTTTTTAAGTGTATCATGGATTTTTTTACCGATAGTTCCCATCGCTTCATCCCATGAAGTTCTGACCCATTTTCCTTCTCCTCGTTTAGAACCACTAGCTCTCTTGAGTGGGAAAGGAATTCTATCTGGGTCGTACATTTGAGATTTTACTGCGTAACCTTTTGCACAGTTTCTACCACGACTTCCATAATGAAGAGGATTTCCCATGTATTTACGAACTTTTAAATCTTTTGGGTCTTTGCTTTTTTTATAATCGCCAATCTCTACCCATGCTGTAAGTCCACATAAAGCTTCACAGTTGTTACAAATAGTTGGTACAAGCATATATTCACTTGCTTTGATACCCTCTGGATTTTCTTCACTTTGAACACCATTTCTTAGCGTTCCACCTCGTTTCCAATCTGTCCCATCAAGCTCTGTAAAACTATCCCACTGAGCATGAGGAGGATAGAAATCAAGTTTTTTTGGAGTTGGAGTAAATTTTGTTTCAGCTTGTGCTGGAGTTGCCACTATGGCTGTAAAGATACCCTTAGCCAATCCTGCACCTGCAACACCATACGCACTACCTTTTAAAAAGGTTCTTCTACTTTCAAAAAAAGTTTTTTTTGTCTCATGACTATGACTAACCATCTACTCCCCCTTAACTTAACGGTAACATTTGTGGGATTTTAAGCCACACATCTTTAGCAAAAAATAGCCCAACTAGAGCCAATATCGCACCAATTTTTAAAAGTTTTGGATTGATATTTTTTAGATTTAAAACAGCGATAACAAATGGAATAACAAAGCCAATAATCATCGCAAACCAAAACTCAAAGCTATATGCACCACCAAGATGAACAAACGCTAAAGTTGCTTCAGCTTCAGCCGATTTGTACGAGAAGAAATACTCACCCATATACATCGAAAAGCTCATAAATAAGACGATGCTTAGAATAAAAGCCATATTTTTTTTAATCTCATCGCTCCAACTAGAAGAGATAAGTATCAGTGAAGCAGTTCCTGCCATAATCGCTGCTAAAAGCATTTGTGCCATCTCAGCTGGTGTTTGCCAAAGTTCTCTAGCACTTGATTGTGCCATAATGATAGCTGTATAAAGCGTTACTGGAATCGCAAGAAAAACGACAAATGGAAAAACTTTCTCATATAAACCACTTTTTGCTCTCACTTTTTTAGCGATAGGGCAATCTTCTCTGAAGTTTTTAAAGTGGTCAAATAATCCAATCATTGCCATAAGCGTGATAAGCCCCGTAAACAAAGACGCCATCCATGCACCAACTGTGATAGAACTTGTGAAGTGTGGATGTAAGAAGATGTTTATCATTCTGTACGGTTGGTGTAAATCAATAAGTGTAAAAAGTAAAAAGATATTTAAAGCGACAAAGGAGATAACAGGCATCATCCATCTAAGTGCTGGAGTGGACTCTTTGCCATGTCTAAACCAAAGATACGCAGTGACCAAAACGATACCTGTCCCGATACTTTTTGCCCACATATTGACCGTGATGATTGTTCCCCAAATAATACTAGGCAACGCGACATCAAGCGTGACTACGGCATTTGTTGCTGATATGATATGTTCAGACATTATTTACCCCCTTTGTTACTTTGCATATCTGCAAAACCAGTGTTATCTATTGCCTCATGTCCAAAAATAGGAGCTAAGAATCTATCCAATATCGAATGATGTGGGTCGCCAACATGCTCAAGATGCGTCACTTTGTTGAACAATCCATACCCTTCAAGTCTTTGGTGTGCCAAAGGATTAAGCGTTTGATTGCCTCCTCCTACATAAAAATGTTTCGGGTCAGTATGTTTTTCAGGCTTTCGTACTTGAACTCCACCTTGATGCTCCATGATGTATCGTGAAATATGACTTGTTTCATCATCAATATCCCCAAAAATATTAGCCTCAACAGGACATGCAACAACACATGAAGGCATCATTCCACTTTCGATTCTATGCGCACAATAAGTACACTTATCAGCAGTATTGGTTTCAGGATCCATATAAATTGCACCATAAGGACACGCCATCATACATCCAGCACAGCCGATACATCGGCTACTATCGATATTGACAATACCATTATCAAGATAGTGCAACGCAGAAACAGGACAAATTCTCTCACAAGGAGCATTTTCACAATGATTACATCTAAGTGGTGTAAAATTTCTCGAAGTATCAGGAAATACACCGATATCAACATATTTTACACGCAGACGCCAAGAACTCAATGGAACTTCATTTTCAACTTTACAGGCGATTTCACAACCTTTGCAACCCATACAAAGATTTAAATCAACTAGGAAGCCTAACTTCATATCTTTCTCCTAACTGTTTTTATAATTAAAAATTATATGTATAGATAATTTTTAGTATTCAAAAGTTTACTCAATTTTCGATAAATAATGAATTATTTTTATATTTATTTTGAGATTTAAATTTTTTACTTATTACAAGAAAGATATTTTTTTATCTTGAAATCCCACAAAATAGCACTTTTAAATAAGAAGTTTTTTTATATACTTTTTGCTTTTATATTTATATATGTTAAGATAATTTTATTAATATCAATATAATTATCTTAAACTATAATTTTTAATTATTAACTTTTCTCGTTTATTTTGCTGATTTAACATAAATATTATTTTATATTTTTAATAAATAATTTTAACTATATTTTAACTTTTTAGAATCTAATTAACTTAATTTTTTATTAAAAAATAGAATTATTATCAAAAAATAAAAAAACTAAAGTATTTTATATCAATATTGTTTTATAATTTATTTAAGAGTTGGATTTATTTTTTAAAAAATTTACATATATATTATTATTCAACTCTAAACAAAAAATAATGAAAGAATTACGAGATATGATTTACAATATATTTTTTAAAGAGATGATATATTTATACCAAACTTTGATTATCTCACTTGTTCTAGCCGTTGTAGCAGTCCCATTTTTATGGTCATTGTCGCTTGGTGATATAGAGTGGATTTTTTTAGGTGCTATAATATGGTGCGTTGGAGTATTTGCTTTTTTTTTCCCTTTTATAAAGTTTATATTTCCTCAAATGTTAACCTCTATCGGGGTGTTTTTGTTAGGATTGATACTCTCTTTAGTAACCATTTGGTTCAATCTAAATATTATTATACTTTTTGTTGGAGATAAAAATATTTATGATTCCATGATTTTGGGTGTATCGTTCAATGCTTTGATTATTTTTGGCTGGTTTTATGTTATTGTTACTGGGGTTATCGTTCATGGCATAAGTACCTACCTAAATTTAATTTCAAAAAAAGCATCCTTGCCATAATTCTTTAAAACTTTATTAATATAATTTTCCAATGTAAAGGTCGAAGCATAATCAGAGATGTTTATCCAATGATATTTCA
>SDAZ01000116.1 GCA_006212005.1 Sulfurovum sp.
ATCAAACGCCTCAATCCCACCCATAGTATAGTGTGCTACTGGTTATATAGGCAGTAGTTCATTGCATACATCAATACCTGCCTGAAGATAAGCACTCTTATAGAGTGAAGGAAGTTTTTTCTCAATAACCTCTTTACCCAAATGCCTCAAATCAATAAAAACCTCTCTACCCATAAAAATCTCTTTAGCAATGGCTCTTGCAACAACATCTCTTGTCTCAAGTTCATTGACAAATCGTTCCCCTAAAGAGTTTACAAGATATCCACCCTCTCCTCTAGCTGCTTCACTTACCAAATAACTTGTTTTTACAAAACCTGTTGGGTGAAATTGCACAAATTCCATATCAACAAGTCTAAGTCCAGCTCTTAGAGCTATTGCTAACATATCTCCTGTATAATCAACGGCATTGGTACTAAATCCACGATAAATTCCGCTATATCCCCCACCTGCTAAGATAACCGCCTTTGCAGGATATATCACAAGCGTTGAGTCAGCTCGTCTAAGAGAGACGACTCCACTTATTTTTTTATCTGTAACAGCTAGATTCATCACAAAATTGTTTACTAAAAATTCAACTCCTAAACTTCTTGCTTTTTTTATCAACACCTGAACGATAGCCGAACCACTCTTGTCTCCCACATAACAAGTTCGTTTTGTGCTTCCCCCACCAAAACTTCTTTGAGCTATCTCTCCACTCTCATCTTTATCAAATTCAACTCCAAAATCAACCAACTTTTGAATAATATGAGGAGCGTTATAACACATATACTCTATGGTTTTTCGCTCTCCCAATCCATAAGTCGCTTTAAAAGTATCTTCTATATGTTTTTCAATCTCTTTAATATTGGTTGAGTCTAAAACAGCATTTATCCCACCACTTGCCATCGCACTATTTGATTTAAAAATATTTCCTTTGGTGATAAGTGCTACTCTATTGGTGTCGGTTTTTGCCTCAATAGATGCCATCAAACCAGCTATTCCACCACCTACTACCACCACATCATATATCATCTTAGAGCCTATACAAAAGATTATATCTACTAGATGGTATCGCTTTTATTTGAGAGATTGCAATATTATTTTTGATATGAACGGGAACTTTTGAGGCAAAAAGAGAACTTACTATCCCTGAAGTTGAACGAACAAATTGTAATGCTAATTGGATATCATTTTTAAGTGTCATCGTCTCATCTAAAATCATACCTACTTCAGCACTAAAAGAGTTTTTAAAAAGCTTCATTTGAAGCAAAGAGGAGCTACTAATCACACCAATCCCCAATCGATGAGATGCTTGAAGAAGAGTGCATAGATTGCCATTTACACTTTGAGTTAGTGAAGTAAATGCTTGAGTTTTACCTAAATTAAAAGGAGTTTGAATGTATCTAAAGCGATGATTTTCTCCACCAACTTTTAAAGCTATCTTAACCAATCGCTCTAAACTAATATGTTCATTGGCATCCATATCCAAAACAAAAGCATTCCAAACGGCAACACCATAATATTTAAACAACCCCTCATCAGCCAATTTTTCAAAGCGTTTAAAAATTTCTTCTATTTTTTTATAAAAGATATCTTTGCCCAATTTGTTAAGTTGCATCTCTGGATTGTGAAGAAAGTAGATATCCAAAGCTTGAAGTTGTAAATTTTGAAGTGATTTTTTGCAAGAGTACTCTAAAAAATCTGGAGTCATACAGTGTTGGTCAAGCTCTATATCATCAGAAGTTGCCAATTTTGGATTTAAGATATGAGTATCAATCCACTCATAAGGATTTTTAGGAAATGGGTAACTAAGTTGGATAAAGCCACCTTTAGAACAAACAATGATATTGTCTCGCTCTATCTCATCTGCATCAAAAAGCTCTTGAAGTGCAATCCCTATCTCTTTTTCACTTTGACCATAACGATAATTTGAAGCAGTATCGATAAAATTTATGCCCGAGCGAATAGCTTGTTTTATACCCTCAATGTAATGAAAAACATAATTTTCCTCTTTATAGGGTTCAATATTAAAAGTACCAAGACCTAATTTTGAAAAAATTAAACCATTAGACTGGATATAAAAATCTCTATAAGCAGAAAATTTTTTTGCAAATTGATAAGTTCCATTGTGTGTTGCATACTCCATGACTTTCCCATATATGATTTGTTATCATATATGCAAAAAGTATTCCATAAAGTTTTTAGCTATTTTTAAAATCTAGTTCCCATAGTAAACTCAAAGCTAGAAGTTCTATCAAGATTATCAGCATTTACTGCTCTACCAAAGACAAGATTGATAGGTCCCATAGGAGAATACCACTCTATCGATGCACCATATCCAGCTTTTTGAATCTCATTAAAGTTTGTCTCTCCAATCATACCATAATCATAGAAAAATGCCAAACGCATATTTGCAGAACTTACAAGCGGAACACTTGCCTCAACGGTATTAACCAAACTTTTCATACCACCACTAAACTTTCTAACTATATTGCCACTAGCGTCTGTTGTATCTGTATGGGGAGCGATACTTTTAAACTCATATCCTCTAATCGAACTCACCCCTCCTAAGAAAAGTTTTTCAGCAGGAGAGATATTTCCTTGGTCTTTCATAGCATTGGCTTTAAGTTTATAGCGTAAAATCAAGTCATAATCGACCGCATCTTCAAGTCCATAATAAAGCCCAAGGTTAGCATTACCTTTGAGGAATTTTTGGTCTCCACCAAGCCCAGCATATCCTAAACTTCCACTCGCAATCATACCTTCTCTAGGAGTATAATAATCATCAGTAGTATCATAAGTAAGTCCTGTACTTACCATCCCTTTTTTATAACTTAAGTCACTATCGGTATAGAGTGTATATCCTGTATATGTACTCTCATCAATATCAATTTGCGTATCGCTATAACCATAAGAGAGAAAGCCTTTGAGATGGCGTCCAAATTTTTTACCAATGGTCAATGACCCACCAAAGCTATCATCTTTATAAGAACTATACTCATATTTACTTTTGTATAAATCAATTCCACCACTATACTCACTATCCCATACTCTTGGATTGCTTAATGAAAGATTGAAGTTTGTAGATACTTTTGATAAATCAAATCCTAAACTTCCATCTATTCCTGAACCCATAATATTTCTATCATTTAAAGAAGCGTTGAGCATGAAACCTTGATAACTTCCATATCCCCCACCAGCTTGAATACTTCCTGTGTGTGTCTCTTTAACTTTAACCAAAAGATTGACCGTATCTTCGCTTACTCGTTGTGGCTCAATATCAACTTTTTCAAAATAACCACTTCGTTGAAGTGCATTTTTACTATCTTTCAAATCTTTGATGCTAAATTTATCATTTGGAGCAAGATAAATATCTCTTCGTATAACCCTATCTTTTGTTGTATGGTTTCCAGAGATGATAACATCATTTATAGTGACTATCCTACCTGTATTTATCATATATTGGACATCAACAGTTTTTGTTGTATCATTTTTATGAAAATTTGGAGAGACTTTAGCATACGCATAGCCTAAATCACCAACAGCATCACGGATAAGCTCGATATCGGTTCTCATCTTATTGACATTGAAAACTTTACCTTTAAGAAGCTTTAAGCTGTCATTTAACTCTTCTTTATCCACACCATCAGGAAGCGAAGCGATAGAAACATCTCCAACTCTATACTGCTCACCCTCTTTTATCTTATAGCTAACATCAGCCTTATACGAACCACTATCTACTCTCATCAAAGAGTCACTTACTTCGGCATCAAGATAACCATTTTGCATATAAGTATCTTTCAGTCGTGCCGAATCATACTCAAGTTGGTCGATTTTTGCTACACCATTATTTAACCCTGGTAACCATCCAGCGATATCTTCTTCTTTATTTGCCAAAGCTTTTTGTAGTTCACTGTGACTTAGATTATTTGCCCCTGCGAAATCTATATTTTTGATATAAATCTTCTCGCCCTTATTGACATTGAAAACAAGTCCTATACTCTCATCTTTTGGGATGGTTTCAACTTCTACAACCGTATCGTAAAAGCCCTCATCTTCAATCTTCTTTTTAAGAGCAAATGAAGCTTTTTCTATCTTTGTAGCATCATATAAATCACCTTTTTTCACGCCAATTTGCTGAAAAACTGATTCTGCTTCATCTTTTGACTTATAGCCATTTAACTCTAAAGAGGAGATGTTTGATTTCTCTTTAAAGTGAAACACTAAAGCGTTATTATCCTCATGACTAACCCAAATATCGGAAAAATAGCCTTGTTTGTAGAGACTTTTAATCGCTTTATCTATCTTATTGGGGTCAACTTCTTCGCCAACCCTAATTTGAGTAATGTCACTTGCCATGTCGTCGGAGAGGTGAATAAGCCCCTCATATTTTACAGATGTTATAGTTTGAGCATTTAAAAAAGCACTCACTATTAGACTCAATGTTATGGTTTTTTTCATGTTATAATATCTCTAGTGTTAATTTTTGTATTAGTGTATCGTTTTTTCACTAAAAAATTGATATAATCTTAAGTATAAACAGTAGGACAAAAAATGAATATAGGAATAGTAGGCTTAGGCTTGATGGGTGGTTCATTGGCAATCGCTCTAAAAAAATTTCCAAATAAATATAAAACCTTCGGTTACGACCATAATCTTTCACATATAAAAGAAGCGATAGAGTTGGGTTTGGTGGATAAGATAGTCGAGTCGTTTGAGGAGATAAAAGCTTGTGATATTATCATCTTAGCGATTCCTGTTCGCTCTATCGTGAAGAGTATGAATGACATGATTGGTGTGGGTGAAAATGTTACCATTATAGATTTTGGAAGTACAAAAAAAGAGATAGTATCTTCAATCCCCCCACAAATTCGTAAAAATTTTGTTCCCTCTCACCCCATGACAGGAACAGAAAAAACAGGGCCAACAGCTTCGATTGAAAATCTTTATGTAGATAAGATAATGGTTGTATGTGATTTAGAACAAAGTGGTGTACGACAACAAGAAGTAGCCTTGGAGCTTTTTAACGATATTGGTTCAAAGATTATACAGATGGACTCAGCTTCTCATGACAACAGTGTTGCATTTATCTCTCATATGCCTCATGCTCTTAGTTTTGCATTGGTCAATAGCGTTTTAGTACAAAAATCTTCAGATGATATCTTAGCTCTTGAGGGAGGAAGTTTTAAAAGTATGAGTAGAATTTCAAAAAGTTCGCCTATCATGTGGAGTGATATCTTTATACAAAATAGAAACAATCTTCTTTTGTCTCTACAATCGGTTAAAAATGAACTTGAAAAATGTGAAGATATGCTCAAAAATGATGATTGGCAAGGGATACATGATTGGATAGAAAAAGCCAATCGACTCAAAGGGATTTTATAAATTAAATGAGAGTTGTTGTGAAATTATTTTTAAGAGTGGGTAATAAATAATATGAACTTTATTCAGCGTCATTTTAAAAATATTGATTTAAATGAAATAGATAAGTTTGATAAAGTATTGGGAAATAATATATCTGTAATACTTGGAGAACCAGCTTCTGGAAAAACTGAACAATTAAAGCAATTTGAAAAAGAAAATAGTGATGCTCATTTTGTAGAACTTGTAAACATTGAATCAGAAAATAATTTAGAGTCAATACAAAATAAAAAGTACATTTTGC
>SDAZ01000021.1 GCA_006212005.1 Sulfurovum sp.
GGTGTTGAGGCGATTATCTGTACCGATGTCAGTAGAGATGGTATGATGAGTGGTGTGAATGTGGAGTTTACAAAATCAATTCAAGAGGCGTCAAGACTTGAGACAATAGCGAGTGGTGGTCTTAAAGATATGAGTGATATTAAGGCATTGGTGGCAAATGGCATTGATGGGACGATTGTAGGTAAAGCTTTTTATGAGGGAGCGCTAGATTTGCAAGAGGCATTTAGATATAGTAAAGAGGTAAAATGAGAGAAGAGTACAATGAGTTGGTGGTTACGCTAGATGAGTCTTTGGTGGATTTGTTTGCAGATTTTATCTCAACTATCTATGATGACGCGATAGAGATGGAAGAGGATAAGGTTATCGTTAGAAGTCAAGAAGATATCAGTGAAATAAAACAAGCGATTGAAGATTTTGCAAAAGAGTGTTCCTTGGAGTGTAAAATTACTTTAGAAACTAAGGTAAATGAAGATTGGGTAGCGTCATATCAAAAAGCTGTTACTCCTGTTGAGGCTGGAAAATTTTACATTCATCCTAGTTGGTATGAGCCAAAACAGGATGCTATCAATATCCTTATCGAACCTGCTCTTGCCTTTGGTTCTGGTCATCATGCTACAACTTTTGGGTGTATGGAGGCTGTGGGTAAATATGTTAAAACAGGGGATAGAGTTTTAGATGTTGGATGTGGTTCTGGAATTTTAGGTTTGGGGGCTACAAAGTTGGGAGCAAGTGTTGATTTGTGTGATACAGATGAGATTGCTATCACAAGTACCAATGAAAATTTTACATTAAATGGTGAAACTTATAATAAAGCTTGGGTTGGTTCTGCTAAAGATACAAATGAAATTTATGATATAGTAATAGCAAATATCATCGCTGATGTGTTAAAATTTATCTCAAATGAGCTAAAACGCTCTGTAAAAGATGCGGGATTGTTGATATTATCTGGTATTTTAGATAAAAAAGAGGCTGGTGTGAGTGCTGTTTATAGCGACTTAGAACTTGTAGAGAGAAAATTGAAAGATGAGTGGGTGACCCTTGTCTATAAAAAGGTGTAATATATGAATGGTATAAATCCAAATAATAACGACAATAAAAATGATAATAATAACTTTTTCAATGACAATCCAATCTTGGCATTTGTTATTTTTTCTTTGATTATTGTCCTTGTGTTTAAAACTTTTTTTAGTGATGGCGGACTTATGAGTGACTCATCTGGGGGGAAAACTCCTGTGACTCAAACAAAAAGTGTGAAGTATTCTGATATTAAAGAGTTAATCAAAAAAGATGAACTTCAAAGTGTGAAGATTACAAGTAGCACGGTTGAAGCGATGAGTAAAGTTGGTGGTGTGAAGTATGTAGCACAAAATGTTCCAGCTTTTGATGAGAAGTTGATTCCACTTTTAGAAGAGAAGAAGATTCCGTATGAGGGTGTTGTTGGTGAGTCTTTATTTTCTCAAATTATTAGTTCACTTTTACCAATTTTAGTCTTTTTTGGGATTTGGATGTTGCTTGTTAAAAAGATGTCAAAAGGTATGGGTGGCGGAATTTTAGGTGTTGGAAAGGCTGGAAAACTTATCAATTCTGAAAAACCAGAGGTCAAATTTGACGATGTTCAAGGGGTTGAAGAGGCAAAAGATGAAGTTAAAGAGATAGTTGATTTTCTTAAATATCCTGAAAGATATATCGCTCTTGGGGCAAAGATTCCTAAAGGTCTTCTTCTCGTGGGACCTCCAGGTACAGGTAAAACGCTTTTAGCCAAAGCAGTTGCTGGTGAGGCTAGTGTTCCATTTTTTTCAGTAAGTGGTTCGAGTTTTGTAGAGATGTTTGTTGGTGTTGGAGCAAGTCGTGTTAGAGATTTGTTTGAACAAGCAAAAAAAGATGCACCTGCTATTATCTTTATAGATGAGATAGATGCTATCGGTAAGAGTCGTGCAAGTGGTGCTAGTATGGGTGGAAACGATGAGCGAGAACAAACGCTCAATCAACTTTTGGCGGAGATGGATGGATTTGGTACAGATACTCCTGTTATCGTTCTAGCAGCGACCAATAGACCAGAGATACTTGATGCTGCGTTGCTTAGAGCGGGTAGATTTGATAGACAAGTTTTAGTTGATAAACCCGATTTTGAGGGGCGTTTAGCGATTTTAAAGGTACACTCCAAAGATGTAAAATTGGCTTTAAATGTAGATTTGGAGATTGTAGCAAAACAAACAGCAGGACTTGCTGGTGCTGATTTGGCAAATATTATCAATGAATCAGCACTTTTAGCAGGAAGAAATAATAAAACTCAAATCGAACAAAGTGACCTTTTAGAAGCTATTGAGAGAAGTTTTGTCGGGCTTGAGAAGAAAAATAGAAAGATAAATGATATCGAGAAAAAAATCGTCTCTTATCATGAAAGTGGACATGCTTTGTTGGCTGAACTTACAAAAGGGGCTAGAAAAGTAACCAAAGTTTCGATTATCCCTAGAGGTTTAGGAGCATTGGGTTATACTTTACATCTTCCTGATGAAGAGGATAGATTTTTGATGCAAAAGAGTGAACTTTTAGCAGAGATAGATGTTCTTTTGGCTGGTCGTGCTGCTGAAGATGTTTTTTTAGGTGAGATTAGTACGGGTGCTAGTAATGATTTACAACGAACAACTGATATTCTTAAAAGTATGATTGCGGTTTATGGGATGAGTGATGTTGCAGGACTTATGGTACTTGAGCGACGACAACATAGCTTTTTAGGTAATGGTGCAAGTAGTAGTGAATATAGTGAGAAGATGGCTGAAGCTATGGATGATTTTATCAAAGCTACACTTGCAACACATTATGAGAGTGTAAAAGCGACACTTAGACTGTATAGTGATGCTATTGAGGAGATGGTTCAAGTTCTTCTTGAAGTTGAGGTGATTGAGGGTAGTAAAGTTCGTTCAATTATTGAGAAGCATGAGATAGCCAATAATCTTGAGTCAAGATTGGCAAGTAAAAGAGCGTAGGGATTTTTTCCCTGCGAATATAAATAATTATTTTTAAGAGACTTTTAAAAACTTCATCTCCAGTTCATTTGCTGGAATTGCTTTTGAGCATAAAAATCCTTGATACGATATTTCCGAATTTATTTTCATAAGCATATTTTTTTGTTCAATATTTTCTATTCCTTCAACAATAACTTTATAGTTAAACTGCTTACCGATACCGATAATACTCTTTACAAGCTCTTGGTCATCTTTGTTTTTTACGATATCATTGATAAAGATTCTATCAATTTTGAGTATGTCAAAAGAGAGTTTTTTGAGATAAGATAACGACGAATAGCCTGTTCCAAAATCATCAATGGAGAGTTCAATTCCATTTGCATTTAAACTTTTTATAATCTCTTGAGTTTTGGCAAAATTGTCTATGAGTGTTGTTTCCGTAACTTCAAATTTGATAAAACTAGGATTGAGATGATATTTTTCGATGAGTTCATGTGCATGTTGTGTAAAGTTCATCTCATGGAGTTGTCTAGCATTGATGTTGATGGCAACATAATTAAAGTTGACCAAATCACGACTTTGCCAATCAATAATCTGTTTACAAACACTCTCAACAATCCACCAACCAATCTTAGAAATAAGTCCAGATTCTGTGGCAATTGGTATAAATTCTTCAGGCGAAATCATTCCTTTGGTAGGGTGAATCCAACGAATAAGAGCCTCCATTGCATTGAGTTTATCATCTTTTATATTGACAATGGGTTGGTAATATATCTCCAATTGGTTATTTTCAAGTGCATAATTTAAATCATGTTGAATTGATATGATATTCCGTCTCTCTAAATCTAAGCTCTCATTGTAAAAAGATATATTATCTCTGCCTTTTCGTTTTGTTTGATACATTGCCATATCTGCTTGACGAATGATGGTATTGATATCCAAAACTTTTGGCTCAACGATAACAATACCGATACTAGAGGTCATGTAAAGTGCAATACCTTCAATAGAAAAAACAGGACGGAAAAGCTCTTTTATTTGATGGGCTATCTCTAAACCTTTGTTTTTTGCATCAACTTTATCTAAAGAGATAAAAGGGACAACCAAAACAAACTCATCGCCACCTAAACGACTGATTTGACTCGGTGATATATTTAACGACTTTAATCTGTGAGAGACTTCAATAAGGAGTTTATCGCCAACAGAGTGACCAAAGGTATCATTTATCTGTTTGAAATGATTTAAATCCATATAAAAAAGCAAAGAGTAATGGGTCTCATGTTTCTCTTCATGGATAAGTTTTAACATAAAATCTTTATAGTTTCGTCGATTTGGTAAGCCTGTTAGATAGTCATGTAAAGAGATGTAGTTGATTCTCTCTTGGCTTTTGTGTTCGCTGGTTTTATCTTGCACAATACCAATCCCCCCAATAATCGTATCATTTTTATCCAAAAGTGCCGAACAAGTCAAATCAGCCCAAAGTTTCGTATCTTGGAATGAAAAGTTGTAAGAACCGATATATTTTTTTGTTCCTTTATCAACAACGGTAGATTTGATGACATTAATCGCTTTTTTATCGTTTAGATGATTTAAATCAAAGCCTTTAATATCCTCTTTGAGTCCAAAAATTTTATAAAAAAGTGGATTATAATCTAATATTTTAAGGTTTATATCGTAGTAAAATATCCCTATTGGAGCTTGTTCTAAGAGTAATGATAGCTTATTTTTTTTGAGACTTAACTCTTCTTGCATAGTATTACATTCAAGTTTATTTTTATAATTTAGCATAAATATGTTATTGATTTTAAAATTGATAAGTAAAATGCTTAGATATAGGATAGCAATGGTGGCTAAGAGAGTGTTAAGCATAGAAAAAGAGGGAGATATTTTATAAAAAAGTAACAAGGATGTAAAAATACCAATAATCATTGCACTTAAAATAGCTATGCTCAGAGTTAGTTTCTTGATGCTCAGTTTGGAAATGTGATAATTTTCATCCATATTATTTAAGGTTTTCATCTCAGTATTATATATCAATATTTATTAATTATATCTAACAAATTAATAATTTTTGTGATATATTTTTTTATTTATAACCGTATAACCTAAGTTCAACCAATCTTATGTTAAAATAAACACTTTTATAATTTAGTGTAAAAAGGCGAACGATGAAGATTTTACTGATAAAAGATTTAAAAACATTAGGTAAAAAAGGCGAGATAAAAGAGGTTAAAGATGGCTATGCTCAAAACTTTTTACTTCCAAATGGATATGGCAAAATTGCAACGCCAGAAGTAATTGCTTCGTGGAAAGCAGAGAGCGAAAGAGTGGCTAAAGCGTTAGCTGATGAGATGGCAACTTTTAAAGAGTATAAAAAAATTTTAGATAATGCAACGATTGTTATTAAGAAAAAGTCAGCACCTATTGGCATTCAAGGCTCAGTAAGCAAAGAAGAGATAGCTCATAGTGTTGAAGAAAACTTGAAAATAGTTGTGGATAAAAAACATATTGAATTGAAAAAAGCTCTTAAAACAGAGGGTATTCATGATGTTGAGATTAAGTTGGGTCATGGCATTCATGCTATGCTTAAAGTTGAAATTATTGGAGAATAGTTTAGGTGTTTGAAGCAACAACGATACTTGCCTATAAGGCAGATGGAAAAGCGGTTATTGGTGGAGATGGTCAAGTTACTTTTGGAAATACAGTTTTAAAAAATAATGCAACAAAAGTTAGAACGCTTTATAGTGGTAAGATTTTAGCTGGATTTGCAGGAAGTACAGCCGATGCGTTTAATCTTTTTGATATGTTTGAAAATATTCTCAATGAGAAAAAAGGTGATTTATTTCGTTCAGTTATAGAATTTTCTAAAGTGTGGCGAAAAGATAAGCATTTACGACAACTTGAGGCTATGATGCTGGTTTTAAATAAAGAACATATATTTATTTTAAGTGGAACTGGTGATGTTGTTGAGCCTGAAGATGGTTGTTTAGCGTCTATCGGAAGTGGTGGAAGTTATGCACTCTCTGCTGCTAGAGCTTTGCATAAACACTCAAGTCTTGAACCACGAGTTTTGGTTGAAGAGAGTTTGCGTGTTGCTGGTGAGATATGTATATATACAAACACGAATATTAAGATATTGGAGCTTTAATTGATAAAGAGTAATCTTACCCCAAAAGAGATAGTAGCATATTTGGATAATTTTGTTGTGGGGCAAAACAATGCTAAAAAAACGATAGCTGTAGCTATTCGAAATAGATATAGAAGATTGCAGTTGAGTGCTGATTTACAAGCTGATGTTATGCCTAAAAATATTTTGATGATAGGTAGTACAGGGGTTGGAAAAACTGAGATTGCACGACGATTGGCTAAGATGATGAATCTCCCATTTGTCAAAGTAGAAGCAAGTAAATATACAGAAATCGGTTTTGTTGGTAGAGATGTTGAGTCAATGATAAGAGATTTGGCTTCTCACTCTTTAGCGTTGGTGAAAGAAGAACAGATAGTTTTAAATGAAGATAAGATTGCTGTTTATGTGGAAAATAAGATTATCGAGAAACTCCTTCCACCACTTCCAAAAGGTGCAAGTGAGCAAAAGCTTAAAGATTATGAGACAACTTTTGCAAAGATGCAAGAGAAGTATGTAAGAGGAGAGTTGGATAACCGTAAAATTGAAGTTGAACTCCCACCTGCTTCTTTAGATGTTTCAAGTTATGGTAATGTTCCCCCAGAGATGGCAAATGTTCAAGAGTCTATTATTAAAGTCATCGGCGGTATGAATAAAAAAGGCAAAACTAAAGAGATGAGCGTAGCCAATGCTAAAAAAATCTTAGCGGATGAGGCAAGTCGAGAACTTTTTGATGAGGAAAATCTTAAAGAGTTGGCACTTAAAAAGATAGAAGAGGGTGGAATTGTATTTATTGATGAGATAGATAAAATAGCAACTCCAGCTTCCTCAAGTTCGAGACAAGACCCAAGTAAAGAGGGTGTTCAAAGAGATTTACTTCCTATCGTTGAGGGTTCAAATGTTCAAACACGATTGGGAACGGTTAAGACAGACCATATCTTATTTATCGCAGCTGGAGCTTTTCATGTGAGTAAACCTAGTGATTTGATTCCTGAACTTCAAGGTAGATTTCCTCTTAGAGTGGAACTTGATAGTTTGGACGCAGTTGCACTCTATCGTATCTTAACTGAACCTCAAAATTCATTGATTAAGCAGTATGAGGCACTTTTGAGTGTTGAGGGTGTGAAGTTAAGCTTTAGTGAAGAGGCGTTGAGAACTATTTCATCATACGCTTTTATGGCAAATGAGAAAACAGAAGATATTGGTGCGAGAAGACTTCATACGATTGTTGAGAAGATTTTGGAAGATATCAGTTTTGAAGCAGATGAGTTTAGTGGTCAAGAGATAGTGATTGATAAGGGTCTCATTGAACAAAAATTGGAAAAAATAGTTGATAGTGTTGATTCAACTAGATATATACTTTAAGTGGTGGATATGATAAATCAAGAAAAAACAAAAGCTGGATATATAGCAGTCGTTGGGCGACCAAATGCTGGAAAGAGTACCTTACTAAACTATTTGGTGGGGGAGAAGTTGGCAATGGTCTCTCATAAGGCACAAGCGACTCGAAAACGGATGAATATTATCGTGATGTATGAGAATGCTCAACTTATCTTTGTGGATACCCCAGGGATTCATCATCAAGAAAAGCTCATCAATCAATTTATGTTAGAAGAGGCACTCAAAGCTATGGGAGATAGTGATTTAATTCTCTTTTTGATGCCTGTAACGGATAAATTGGACGAGTATAAACAGTTTTTGGAACTTGAAAGTACAAAAGAGCGAAAACATATCGTACTTTTGACTAAAGTTGACACCGTTTCAAATGATAAAGTCTTAAAAAAATTGATGGAGTTAAATGAGTTTAGTGATAAATTTAGCTCTGTTATCCCATGGTCGATAAAGCATAAGAGTAAAAAAGATATCCTTTTTAGTGAGATTAGCAAATATCTTCCAGAGTCCCCATTTTTATATGAGACTGAATACACCACGACAAATCACATAAGAGATATTTATAAAGAGTTTATCCGTGAGGCTTTGTTTGATGCTTTTAGTGATGAGATTCCGTATGAGAGTGATGTGGTTATTACGAAGATTTTTGAAGAAGATACGCTTGATAAAGTTTATGCAACCATCATCGTTGAAAAAGAGACGCAAAAAGGGATTATCGTCGGTAAAAAGGGAGATGATATCAAACGACTTAGTATCTTGGCAAGAAAAAAACTTGAGCTTTTTAGCCAAAAAAAGATATACCTTGAACTTCATATCTCTGTTAAAAAAGGGTGGAGTAAGAGCCGTGAAACACTCGAAGAGATAGGTTATCTCTTTTAATATAAACTAACTACTTCAAACACTTTATAAAAAATAATATTTAAATAGCTACTTTAAATATTATTTTAGAATAGCTTTTAAAACTTTTTTTTCTTAAACTCATCTTAATAAGCGATAATTTATTACAAAATTTATAAAATAAATTGTAAGACTTAGCAAAGGAGTAAATAGTATTAATTATGTCTGAAAATCGCATAGACCCTAGAATAAAAAAATTTAAAAATATTATTACAATCAATCCTTATATCAATCAAAGTTATAGATATAAAGAGCAGGTATTTAAAAAACAGAGTTCACTATCTTATGATGATAAGAACTTTGTGATTGCCTATATTGCCAATAAAGATTTGATTATCGCTACCATAGACATCGGATACAGTAGTAAAGATGATGAGTTAGATGAAGTGATATCACTTAAGGCTTATGAAGAGTTAGGTCTTGATGAGGAGAAAGAGTATTTTATCAAATATGAAAAAGCCTCTTTGCAAAATGACAGTGGGCTTTACAATCTATTTATTATAGAGCCAGAACTTTTAAGCTCAAGAGTAGAAGAGTCTCTACAAACAACACAATATATAGATTTGGTTACTCCTGCTCCACTTCTCTATCGAACGCTTTATGTCAATAACATGATAGAAAAAAATAGTGTCGATTGTTTTATCTATTTTTCGATGAAAGATGCTTTTGTAGCTGTCTATAAAGATGGTGAATATCTCTATTCTCGTTCGATGGAGTACTCTCTTGATGCTATTTATCAAAAATATTGTGCATCTATTGGCGAGAAGATTGATGAGAAAGAGTTTTTTGATATGCTTGAATCGGATGGACTTAAATCCTCCAACTCAACTTTTCAGAAAAATTTGATGAGACTCTTTAGTGAGATTTTCTTACAGATAAACGATATTATCATCTATGCAAAGAGAGCTTTTGGGATTGATAGATTTGATAAACTCTTTTTAGGTAGTGTAAAAGGGCCTATTATTGGTCTAAATGATTACGGATACAACTATTTGGGTGTTCCTACTTTCAATATGGATTTTAAATTTGATTTTAAAAACGATGAATGGTATGTTGACCAAATGCAGTATATGATGGTTAAAAGTGGGTTTGATTATATCAATTCACCATCAAGTGTACTCAACCTTACTCAAACCCCACGCCCTCCAATCTTTGCTAAAAGAGCGAGTGGACAGTTCTTAATCTCTTTGGGAGTTGTCTCTCTTATGGCGATTGGTTGGCCTGTTGGGTATCTTTTGATGTCGTATTTCAATGAGGCTCATATCATTCAGCTCACCTCACAAGAGAGTGAACTTTCGGCTGAAGTTTCTAAGTATAAGCAGATTTTAGGAGATAAGCAAAAAGTTATCAAAGAGCAAAATGCACAAATCAAGATACTTGAAACAACTTTTAATAATAAAGCAATGACGCTCAAATCTATCTATGATAAAAAGGTAAATTATAAACCTAAAACAGGACTTCTGGATGCTTTTGCAGTGGATTTGAGTCGAAATGGTGTTCAAGTTGAAGATATAAATAGTAGTGACAATAATTTCTCGATAGCTGTTGTTTCTAAAGATGATAAAAAAATTACACAATATATCAATCAAATCTCTCTAAATTATGGTGCAAAGATAAGTCATGTCGATATTCCAAAGATTGTTAGAGATGTTAATGATTCATATTATAGAGGTGTTGTAGAGGTGGATTATAACAAATGAAAGAGATAAATAAAATTTTAACAGCACTAGATGCATACTTTGAAGACAAGAGCGAAAATGAAAAGTGGATGATTATCGGTATGGTGGTCGTCGTGGTTGGTTATCTAGCTTATGCACTTTTTTTACCTATCGCCGAAGAGAAATACAATGCTTCAAATGAAGAAAAAAATAAGTTACAACAAAGCGTAGATGAGTATCAAAATTATATGCAAAGTATTACGATAAATGGCGATAAAGAGTATTATGTAAAAAAATACGACCAAGATATCAAAGATGGTGACAAAGCGATAGCAGATACCAATAATAATATTTATGCCATAGATGCAAGTTTAGAGGAACTCTCTCCGATGCTTTTCAATAAAGCGAGTTGGTCAACATTTCTCAATAGTATCACTACTCAAGCTAAAGCTCAAGGTGTAGCGATAAATTATATTAACAATAAGTATGTGGATAACAATGGTAGTTTTGGGCATGTGCTAGAGATAGCAGTTGGATGTAAGGGTGAGTATAGAAACATCTTGAAATTTATCAATCAAATCGAAAAAAATATTTTGGTCACCGATGTTTATCATACGCATCTTTATCTTGAAAATAATAAAACGCTTACCGCAGACATCAATATTTCAGTATGGGGGATAAATCACTAATGAAAAAAATATCTATAATATCCATCCTAACAATGCTTTTTTTGAGTGAGATTTCGGCGAAAGTGATATTGGATGCAAATCAAATCAAAAGTATGGTTGCAGCGATAAAAATGGAGCGATTGGGAACAGATGCACAAACTTTGCAAAATACTCCCTCTCCATTTAGGATTCCACCTTCTAAAAAAGTAGTTACACCAGCTTCGAACGATAAAAATGCGTCATCTTCGGCAACTTCGAGCGGAGGGGTGAGTGGTGCAAAAGTTTTAGCTCCTATTAAAAAAGTGGTTGTTTTAAAGCTTGATGGTATCTCAAATAATACAGCGTTTATCAATGGAAAGTGGTATAGAGTGGGTATGGTGGTTGATGGGTTTAGTGTTGTATCGATATCAAAAAGTAGTGTAGTACTTAAAAATAAAAATCAAATAAAATCGTTATCTATAAGCAAGATAAATCCATTATGATAAAGGAGAAAATAATGATAACAAATATTTTAAAAAAAATATCACTAACAACCATAATCTTACTGCTTAGTTCATCTATGCTTGAAGCACACAGTTGTAAACGACAACTTTTTACAGTGACTCTAAATAGTAGCTTGAGTATCGGTAATGTGGTTGAAAATATCGGTGATAGTTGTGGCTTGACATTGATTGTTAAAGATAAAGAGGCGAAAAAAAGACTTCAAGATAAGCTTTATTATGTAAAGATGAATAAAGCCCCTTTGGATGATTTCTTAGATACTATTTTAACAGAAAATGACCTAAAATATACGATAGAGGGTGATAAGTTAAAGATATCCTATCTTGAGACTAAAACTTTTAATCTGGGTTATATCGCAGGAGATAGAACTGGTAAGAGTAACGCTCATGTGACCATTGCCAATGCAAGTGGAAAATCTGGTAGTTCATCTTCATCAAGTGGAAGTGGTTCGAGTGGAGGTTCTAGTGGCAATGCAGACTCACGAACAGGGGTTAGTATAGAGAGCAGTGATGAGTTTAAGTTTTGGTCAAAGATAAAAAGTGAGATAAAACAGATGATGTACACTGCTGAAGATTCGTACAGACCAGATAAATCATCAACTTCCACGAGTGATAAAGATAGCAACATGAGTAAGAGTGAAGGTGGTGACGGTTCACCAATTATCAACCCAGAAGCTGGACTTATAACGGTTACTGGAACACCAAAACAGATAAAAAGGGTTACAAAATATATAGAGTCGCTCAATCGTAAACTTAAAAATCAAGTGATGATAGATGTGAAGATTTTGAGTGTTACTTTTGACGATAGTTCAACGACGGGTATTGATTGGTCGCAACTTTATTCATTGCAAAATATGACCATCAATACTTTAATGACAATGAGAAATAATGCAACAGGTTTGGTTTGGGATAAAACAGCTATATCGGAACAAGCATCGACGGGTATGGATTTGCCAAGTTATGGGACTCAAGCGTTGGTAGCTAGTGGAAATATTCAAGTTAATGATATCATAAAGTTTTTGGGAACACAAGGTGATGTAAAGTCTATTTCAAATCCAAAAGTGATGACGCTCAATAATCAACCAGCACTTATAAGCGTAGGAAATGAGCTTTTTTATAAGATTCAATCTAGCTCTATCGTGCCAACAAGTGGAACAAGTGGAAGTGTAGCTACTCAAGGAGAGACTATTGATTCGGTTTTTGCAGGGATTCTTTTGGATATTACTCCAGAGATTTCGGACAATGGTGTGATTACTTTAAAGATAAATCCTTCGATTAGCGATACGATTCAGTCCGTTAGCAGTAGTTCAACAGCTAGAACGATTCCACCTGACTTATCAAGAAAACAGATATCTTCGGTGGTAAGTGTTAAAGATGGTCAACATATCATACTTGGTGGTCTGATATCTTCAAAAGTAGGTACAAAGATGAGTAAAGTTCCTCTTTTGGGTGATTTGCCACTGTTGGAACATTTATTTAAGCATGAGGTTCGGTTAAATCAAGTTGATGAGTTGGTGCTTATAGTAACTCCACACATCATAAAAGCACAAAGTGATGTTTCTTTGGAAGATTTAGGGTATAAAAAATTGACCAATGAATAGTAGATTTAAAACCATCAAAAATCTCTTTATCGACTCTGTTGAGATAAACAACTTTGTTGAATTGGATGTTACTAAACGACTCTATGAAAGATTGGAAGAGAGTTTAGATAAGCCACTTAAAATGGTTCTTTTGTTTGGTAAACCTGGGACGGGTAAGAGTATGATGCTCAATAAATTGGTGATAAATCTTAAAAATAAACGAGAAATTCACTATTTTGAAGCACCGATTTTAACGGAAAAAGAGTTTTTAAAAAGCATTTATGAGGCGATATCATCTAAAAGCGTTCCAGCCAATTTGAGGGTAAATTTTGATGGATTGCTTAAATATGTCCAAAGCTTAAAAGGCAAAAGAGAGATAGTTTTTTTACTTGATGAGTGTCAACTTTATAGTGAAGCACTTATGGAGAAGATTCGACTTCTTTCTGATACTAGGGTGATAAAGTTTGTGATAACGCTACATAAGACGGAAGATGAGGATTTGATAGCTAAAGAGCATTTTAAGACAAGGATTTGGGATGTTATAGAGCTTGAAAATGCAAATCTTGATGAGTTGCATCTTTATATCCAAAAAAAATTGATGGGAGAGGGGTTTATAGAGGTTTCAAATATGTTTACGCAAAAGGTTGTAAAGTTGATTCATAAATACACAAATGGTAATTTTAGAGAGACCAATAAGTTTTTATATACGCTGTTTGAGATTTATGAGTTTTATGAGATAAATGAGCCTCATCGTGTCTCTTTGGATAAGATGTCTAAAAAGATATTTGAGATGAGTGCGTTAAAATTGGGGTATTTAAAATGAATAGTATAAAAGCGTTGGAGAAGAAGTGGTATCAGTATAAACTCAATAAAAATATTACCATTTTGAAGATAGTTTTATCGGTAATGGTCGTAATTTTGAGTATCTATATGGTTACCCTTTTGTATTGGAAAAAAGAGGAAAAGAGTAATAACATTATTATCAAAAATAGTACGGTGCATAAAGAGCAAAATATCTCTAAAGATGTTAATGTCTCTAGTGCATTGCAACAAACTATTCCACTTGAAAATCTAAATGCTTCAATGATGGTCATACCTGTTGTAGCAGGAGAGATAATAAAAGTTGAAGATAAGAATAAAAATATAAATAATACACTTAAAAATACACATACTATAAATAATCAAAAGAATATAACGAATATAAAGCCAAAAAATCAATCAACAAGTTTAAGCAGTTCAGAGAGAGATGAGATAGAAAGAGATATGCCAAAATCAAATGTTAAAATCAATATGAGTGTGAGTGAAGATAATTTTTTACAAAATATGGAAGAGAAGTTTAAAGAGAGTGGAAATGCTAAAGATGCTGTGGTTATTGCTAGAACGCATTATGAAAATAAAGATTATGCTAAAGCGTCACAATGGTCGTTAAAAGCCAATACTATGGATAAAAATCTTGATGAAAGTTGGACAGTTTTTGCGAAATCAAAAGCTAAAATGGGTCAAGAGAAAGATGCTGTGAAGATATTGGAACAGTATGGAGCTAGGGGAAAAGATGGTGAAGCACAAGCTTTGATTGAAAAAGTTAAAACGAAAACACTAGAGTAGGCAAGGGAGTATCCATATGGAAAAGATAATTAATATTCTTCGACAAGAAGGGGTTATCTCAAGAGAGAAATACAATCTTTTTGTCGAAAAGTATGGTGAGGCAAGAGTTACTATCCCAAATCTGATTAAAGTCAAAATTTTAAATCAAGATGAAATGGATAAGTTTATCTTCAATCATGTTCGTATGCAAAGAATAAAACTAGAGGATTTGTCCAATATGCAAGGGATAAATTTTATAAAACTGCTTCAAGATATCGCAAAAGATATCAATGCCGAGTATATCGACACAACAGGATTTAAGGTCAATCAAGCTCTTGTGAAGCGATTTTCACTCAAACAACTTGTTAAGTTTAAAGCTTTACCACTTGAAGAAAATGATAAAAATGAAGTTATTGTAGCGTTTGAAAACCCTTTCGATTTTCAGGCTAAAGAGGCTATCTCTCGTTCATTTTATGGAAAGATT
Source organism: Sulfurovum sp. (assembly GCA_006212005.1). Lineage (GTDB taxonomy): Bacteria > Campylobacterota > Campylobacteria > Campylobacterales > Sulfurovaceae > UBA1140. The sequence goes on from SDAZ01000021.1 coordinate 14,851, forward strand.
ATGGTTGTTGCTATCGTTGAGCCAAGTTTTGTTCGAAAAATTATCAATCAACTTCAACTTGAAAATCAAGTCAAAGAGTTGGTGGTTGATATAGAAGAAGATTTAAATAAAACGGGTATCGACATCGTGGATGATGAGTCTCCTGCTATCTTGAAACTTATACAAACCATCCTCTCTTTTGCCATCTCTCAGCGAACAAGTGATATCCATATCGAAGCCACTGAGCATCATTGTATCGTTAGAAATAGGGTTGATGGTATGCTTATCGAGCATTTTAAATTTGGTCGAAATATCTTTTCACCGCTCTCTTCAAGGATTAAATTGCTTTCAAATCTTGACATTGCAGAGAAGAGAAGACCTCAAGATGGGCGTTTTTCTAGCACTGTCAATAACGCTCCATTTGACTTTAGGGTTTCAACCTTGCCAACAGTTTTTGGGGAGTCTATCGTTATGAGGATTTTGGAGAAATCTAAAACCATGGTAAAACTAGAAGATGCAGGGATGAGTAGTGTAAGTTTTGAGAAGTTTTCAAAAGCTATCGCTTCTCCTTATGGTATCGTTTTGGTCACGGGGCCTACGGGGAGTGGTAAAACGACGACGCTTTATGGGGCGTTAAATGCGATTGTGGATGAAAAAGATAAGATTATCACCGTTGAAGACCCTGTGGAGTATCAGATGGCGGCGATTCAGCAAGTTCAAGTAAATGTAAATGCTGGACTCACTTTTGCAACAGCTCTCAAATCTATCCTTAGACAAGACCCTGATAAGATAATGATAGGGGAGATTCGAGACCAAGAAACGCTTAGGATTGCGATTCAAGCTGCACTTACAGGTCACTTGGTTCTTTCCACTTTACATACCAATAGTGCGATTGAGTCAATAAATCGGATTTTGGATATGGGGATTGAGGAGTATTTGGTGAGTGGTGCTTTGGTTGCGATTCAAGCTCAACGACTTGTGAGAAAGATTTGTACCAATTGTAAAACGCAAGTTGAGATACCAGATGGTATGCGAAGTGATATCGCTGAGTATGTACCTCAAAATCCAACTTTTTATAAAGGGAGTGGGTGTAGTATCTGTAATGGTAGTGGCTATTTGGGGCGAGAGATGATATCTGAGGTTTTACCGATATCAGGAACGCTTAGTCACATGATAGCACAAAGAGTTTCAAATGCTGAGCTTTATGCTCAAGCGAAAGAGGAAGGATTTATTTCTATGTTTGAAAATGGTGTTCAAAAAGCTCTTGAGGGAAAAACTACAGTTGAAGAACTATTTAGGGTAACGAGGTTATAATGAAAAATTTTAATGCGACAATCATCAGTAAAGGCAAAAAAAGTACTATATCGGTTCAAGCTATCAATAAAATATCAGCGACCAAGCAGATAAAGCAGAAAAATCCAACAGCAGGTATCTTAAAAATTGTGGAGGGTAAAGCACCTTCAAATGTTGGTGGCTCTTTTGCAAATCTGAAAAAAACATTCGCTTCTTCCATCGATATTAGTCATAAGATATCTTCTATCAGACAGTTGGCGGTTATGACGGATGCTGGGATTTCTATCTATGATTCTATCGTTGAAGTTGGTCGAAATACCGAAAATCCAAAGTTAAAAATTATCTATCAAAGTGTGGCAAATGATATCAATGTGGGTAAAAGTATGACAGAATCGCTTGAACCTTATAAAGAGGAGTTTGGTCATGTGGCTCTTGCAATGACAAAATTGGGGGAGCAAACAGGTAATATCTCAGGCTCTTATCATACTTTGGCGGACATTTGGGAGAGTGTTCGAGATAATGTTAGAAAGTTTAAAAAAGCGATACGAACGCCGATTATTACCCTTGTAGCGATGATGATAGCGTTTACGATTTTGATTATGTTGGTTGTTCCGAAGTTTAAAGAGATATTTGAAAAATTTAATGCAGATTTACCTATTCCAACGCTGATATTGTTGTGGCTTGAAAATGCTCTCAATAATTATGGTATTTATATACTTTTGGCGATGGCTGGGATGCTGTTTTTTTTCATGCACCAATACAAAAATAATCCAGCTTTCAAATACAAAACGGATAAGGTATTGATTCATCCGAAATTTTATCTTATAAAAGATATCATTTTTTACTCTTCTATGCACAAATATACACTCATCTTAGGTGAACTTATCCGTGCAGGTATCCCTGTTTCTGAAGCTCTTTCTACTGCGGTTGGGATGGTTGACAATAGTTACATTAAAGAGAAACTTCAAGGTGTAAACGCCGATATTGCTAGAGGTATTTCGCTCTCCGATGCTTTTAAGCAGACAGGACTTTTTGAAAATATGCTTCTTCAGATGATAAAAGCGGGTGAAAGCAGTGGACAACTTGATGCGATGCTTAGTAAAGTGACGCAGTATTATGATAGTAAATTTCAAGATTTGATAGACAATCTTTCTACTTATATCGAGCCTGTATTGCTATTTTTTATTGCTGGATTGGTATTGCTTTTGGCGTTGGGGATTTTTATGCCGATGTGGGATTTGGGTAAGGCTGCTAAAGGGTAACTTTTTTTTCATCATTTTTCCTAAAGTTTTTAAAATCGACAATTTTCGTCCAGACATTTCGATATGATTATAAAAATAGATATTTAAAGGAAAAAAAGATGAAACAGTTTGAACTGACATGCGTGGCATATTTGAAGCGAGACATTACTTTTAAAGAGAGTTTTGAGATATTGAGTAAATATATCAGTTTTTCGATGTGTCAAGATAGACTTTTACTTTCACAGCACACCAGCAATATTTTCAATAATTATAACTTTGGAGGATTTTATCCTATCGAAAAAGATAAAACTTATAAAAGAGGAAACAGTTATAGTTTTACGATTCGCTCCGTAGATGAGGACTTTATCGACCTTATGAGTAATCTCTTGAGGTTAAATATCAACAATCCAAATCTTCAAATACTCACCACAACTAAAAAAATTATCCACCAAAATTTTATAACCGAGCTTTATAGTGCTACACCTGTTATCGTGACTGTACCGATGGAGGATAAAAAAGCTCTCTATTGGACGATGGAGCAAAGTGGTGATATCATGCTTCTTCAAAAACAGCTTCATGATAATATGGAAAAAAAATATAACTACTTTTGTAATCAAAAAATCAAACCAATTCAAAATTTTATACAGCTTATCGAGATAAAAAACACCAATCCTCAAACGATACAGATAACCAAAAATGGTAAAACCGTTAGACTCTTTGGCAATAAATTTAAAATCGTTCCTAACGAAGATGAGGTTAGTCAAAAATTGGCATTTTTATCGCTTGGTGTCGGACTTGGTGAAAAAAATAGCTTTGGAGGTGGATTTATGATGAGTAAAGGGACGAGGGGATGAAAGAAAAAAGTTTATTCGATGTAGATAATAATTTAATTGAAAAGGTTTTTACTTCTAAAGATGTTTTTTATAATAATGGAATTGTTAATTTGTATCAGTTTTTAAAAGATAAAAATTTTGGATTTAAGTATGAATTGAATCAAAATGAGCTTATCTTAAAAATAGATTTAAAAAAACATGATGAAGTTTATAATCAGATTTTAAATAGCTTTTTGAAAGAAGAAAAAATTGTTACTTTTAATGATAAAAATAAAAGAATATTTTTCAATAGTACTCTAAATAAATTTGTTCAAGAAGCAAAAGTAAATATTAAAGGAGGAGGTAGTAATGATTCAAAGAATTCTCTTATAAGAGTAAATATTAATGATTTAACTATTTCAAAAGATGAATTAAAAAGAGAAGAAGAGATTTATTTAAATAGTTTTAATAATACAAATAAAGATGATTTTTCTTTATCGAAATGTTATTATGATAAGTCAAAACAAGAAATATATATTTTATCAACTTTAGAAGAGTATATACAAAAATATACTGACTATCTTGTTAAATCTAAAAATTTACCACTCAATTCATCTATACACTCCTTTGAAGATGGACAAAGTTCATTTCATGACATGTTGCCAAATGATAAAATAGTTATTATTGATGGTGAAAAAATCAAAGCTATTAAAACAATTGATAAATGGGATGCCCTTATTTATTGGTTTGGTGTTAGGACAAAAAGATTTTATAATTTTTCTTATTTTATTTATCCCAATTCATCCAATTTAGAGGCTCTTGCACTCTTTAAAACTGCTTTAAAAATCACCGATGATAAGGCGAAAGTAAGAGATAAAAAAACCGATGAGCTTAAAGAAGTAGGAACAAATATAAATTTTTACCTAGTGTTAAAAAACGATGAGATAGATAATGAAAACTTTTATATATCTAAAAGTGCCGATGAATTTGAACTTAAATTTTTTATGTATCTATTTTCAATTATGTACCATATTGAAGAACGATATGAAAAAGCAAATGAAAGAAGACGAGAGAGACAAAAAGAACTTTTTGAGACTTTGCAATATTTGAGTTTTGTTATTTATACAGAGGATAAAAAAGATAAAACAATTAAAACATCTTTAAATGAATATACAAGAGCTTATCAATTAATTCAATTTTTTCAAATATTAAAAGAGAATAACTTGTTTAAATATTTTGCTGATTTACTTTACAACATTTCAATAGCTAAGAAGAAAAAGAGAGCTGAGGCTAAAGAAATATATAATCAATACACTCAATTAGTTTGTCTGAAAATATTGAATTTTCAAGAGACAAGAAATATTTTGTATCTTACAAGCTTTGAAATATTAAAAACAATGGAGGATAAAAAACAAGATGGTTTTTACAATAGATTAGGTGATGATTTATTCTTATTTGAACAACTTTATTTAAATTACATATTAGGAGGAAAAAACATGAGCATTCATGAAAATGCAAAAAAAGTTGGTGATGGCATTGGTCATTTTTGTGCAGAGTTGGGTGATAAAGATTTACTTTTTAAACTTAGAAATGTAAAAAATTATAAACAGATGTTATCGTATTTTAAAGATTTGAAGTTTTCAACATTGAAAAATCAATCTGATGCAAGATTTTCTAAAGATTTTAATGAATCACTAGAAGTTATTTTAGGGGATATTGAAGAAAA
>SDAZ01000117.1 GCA_006212005.1 Sulfurovum sp.
TTGGATAATTTTTAAAAATATCCTCTAGCGTTTTTTTATCTTCTTCGTTTAGTTCTTCTATCTTTTTCATGCTCTAATTGTAGTATTATTTTCTTTGAAATTAGATTTGGGTAGGTACTTATATACTAAAGATTACTCAAATGCGATGAAAAATTTTAATAAAGTAGTTTCTTTAAATGCTATGAATGCAAATGCTTATTGCAATCGTGGTGATGTTTATAAAGCCCTAAATGATTTTGAAAATGCGATAAATGACTACACCAAAAGTATTTATCTCAATGATAATAAAGTCGAAGCATATAGAAATAGAGCTTTATCATTTGTGGAGATAAAAGATTATGAAAACTCAATCAAAGATTTTACAAAAGCCATAAAATTAAATCCAAATCATGCAAACAGTTACCACAATAGGGGGCTTTCTTATATCATTTTAAAAGATATGGATAGTGCATTAAAAGATGCCCAAAAAGCAAATGCTTTAGGAAACAGTAAACTTTTAAACCTTATGAAACAAAAAAAATTACTTGTAGCCTAACTAAACAATCCATTCTTTAAGAGCCATAAAATCCATTTGGCTCTCTAGGTTAAAAGTTTTATCCTTATATTCAAAACTTAGTGTTTGAGCATGGAGCATAAGTCTTGACGCTCTTGAAGAGCTAACTCGTCTCTCAACGCTCATCACCTCTTCGAGATAATCATGTGCATCTTCAAAAGAAGTTCCATAAAGTGGGTCTCCAATAATAGGATGCCCAGCATCAAAAAGATGAACTCTTATCTGATGGGTTCGTCCTGTAAAAGGGATACATCGAAGCAACGAAATATCTAATTTTTCATCATATTCTAAAAGTTCAAATCTCGTTTTAGAAATTTTTCCATCATCGCTTATCTCAACTTTATGTTTAGTTCTAAGATAGTCATTATTGACTTTTAAGGGTTTATCAACTGTAAAATCACCCTCAACTTTTCCATTTACCCATGCTAGATAGCTTTTGTGAACTCTTTTTTCTTCAAATGCAACTTTGAGATAATTTTCACTTCTTTTGTGGCAACTTGAAAGAATCAAACCAGAAGTCTCCATATCAATACGATGAACAGGATTTGCGTTCACTCCACCACCAAAACGAATCTCATCTAACATACAATAAGGTGTTGAGATATTTTTAGGATGAACTAAAATGCCACTTGGTTTATCAAAAACAATAAAATCATCATCTTTAAATATCGCTTTTAATCCCTTACTTTCAGGCTTAAAACGAATAATCTCAATCTCTCCACAAATCAAACCAGCAGTATGTTTCATCGGTTTATCCTCTATCAAAACTCTACCTCTTGAAATAATCTTTTGAGCTTCACCCATAGAAATATTAAATTTTTTCATCAAAAAAAGAAACGCTTTTATCGGCTCTTCTACTTGAAATGACTCTTTTTGAAATGGCATACTTACCTCTATGTAACGCTTTTTTAGATAAAATCCATTTTGAATTTTAAAATTTTGGATATTATAGCCAAAAAAAGAGTCAACTAAAGAGGGTAATTTATGGTAGATAGATACGCACGAAAAGAGATGAGTGATAAATGGACGCAACAAGCAAAATATCAAGCATGGCTAGATGTTGAGTTGGCGGTAGTTAAAGCGTGGAATAAATTGGGTCTTATTCCAAATACTGATAGCTCAAAAATCATAGAGAATGCCTCATTTAGTGTTGAGAGAATAGATGAGATAGAGCTTATAACAAAGCACGATTTGATTGCATTTACTACAAGTGTGAGTGAAAGTTTGGGTGAAGAGAGTCGATGGTTTCATTATGGTATGACAAGTTCAGATACAGTAGATACCGCTGTTGCTCTTCAGATGAAAAGCTCACTTGAACTTATCATAAAAGATGTAGAAATGGTGATGGAATCTATCAAAACAAGAGCGATAGAGCATAAGATGACGCTTATGGTTGGGCGAAGTCATGGGATTCATGGAGAGCCTATCACTTTTGGTTTGGTTCTTGCGGTTTGGTATGATGAGATGAAAAGACATCTTGAAAATCTTGAACAGACTTTGGAAGTTATAAGTGTGGGTCAAGTAAGTGGTGCAATGGGTAACTTTGCTCATGCTCCTCTTAAACTTGAAGAGTATGCGTGTGCCGAATTAGGATTAAAATCTGCTCCTGCTTCAAATCAAGTCATTCAAAGAGACAGATATGCAAGACTTGCTACTGCGTTAGCATTGATGGCAAGTTCGATAGAAAAATTTGCTGTTCAAGTAAGACATTGGCAACGAACAGAAGTTTATGAGTGTGAAGAGTTTTTCGCAAAAGGGCAAAAAGGAAGTTCTGCAATGCCTCATAAACGAAATCCTATCCTTACTGAAAACATCACAGGACTAGCAAGAATGATAAGAGCGTATGCGATTCCAGCGATGGAAAATGTGGCTCTTTGGCATGAAAGAGACATAAGTCATAGTTCAACAGAGAGATTTTGGTTGCCTGATAGTTTTATCACAAGCGATTTTATGCTTCATAGATTTAACTCGGTTATCGCTAAACTTACGGTTATGCCTGAAAATATGATGAAAAATCTTAACCTTACAGGAGGACTTGTTTTTTCTCAAAGAGTATTGCTAGAGCTTCCTATCGCTGGAGTGAGTCGTGAAGATGCGTATAGAATCGTACAAAGAAATGCGATGAAAGTTTGGGAAGAGATACAACAAGGAAAATCTACAACAAATGAAAAAGGAGAGAGTTTATACCTACAATACCTTTTGGCTGATGATGAACTAAGAAGTAAATTGAGTGAAGAGCAAATACGAGAGTGTTTTAGTTTTGAATACTATACGAAAAATGTAGATAGAATTTTTGCAAGGGTTTTTGCGTAATTTATAATAAGGTGCAATTTATTGCACCAACATAGAAATAAAAAAACATTTATAATAAGGATAAAGATGATTAGAGTTGTTAAAAGAGATGGTAGAGTTGAAAAATTAGACATAACCAAAATACAAAAATATACCCACGAATCAGTAGAAGGGCTTGAAAATGTGAGCCAAAGTGAACTTGAAGTGGATGCCAAACTCCAATTTCGAGACATGATAAGTACTGAAGATATCCAACAAACACTTATAAAAACAGCTGTTGACAAGATAGACATCGACAGACCAGATTGGACTTTTGTAGCTTCAAGACTCTTTTTATACGACCTTTACCACAAAGTAAGTGGATTTACTGGATATAAACATCTTAAAGAGTATTTTAAAAAAGGTGAAGAGGAAGGAAGAATTCTTTTAGGGCTTAAAGATAGATACGATTTAGAGGATTTAAATAACTATTTAGAACCATCACGAGATTTACAATTTAACTATTTAGGCGTAAAAACACTTTATGATAGATATCTCATCAAAGATAAAGAGAATAAACCAATAGAGTTACCTCAACATCTTTTTATGGCAGTTGCGATGTTTTTAGCTCAAAATGAAGAAGATGCACAAGGTTGGGCAAAGAAATTTTATGATTTGCTGAGTAAATTTGAAGTTATGACCGCAACACCAACGCTCTCAAATGCACGAAGCTCGAGACATCAGCTCTCAAGCTGTTATATCGGTTCAACTCCTGATAATATTGAGGGGATTTTTGATGCTTATAAAGAGATGGCTCTTTTGTCTAAATTTGGTGGTGGTATCGGTTGGGATTGGTCTTTAGTTCGTGGGATGGGTTCATTTATTGATGGACATAAACACGCAGCTGGAGGCGTTGTACCTTTTCTAAAAATCACCAATGATATTGCCGTAGCTGTTGACCAATTGGGAACAAGAAAAGGGGCGATTGCGGTTTATCTTGAACCATGGCATAGTGATATCCGAGATTTTATCGATTTGAGAAAAAACTCTGGAGAGGAGAGAAGACGCGCACATGACCTTTTCCCTGCTATTTGGATAAATGATATCTTTATGGAAAGAGTTAGAGATGATGAGCATTGGACGCTTTTTGACCCTTATGAGGTAAAAGATTTGACTCAACTGCATGATGATGATTTCAATAAACGATATCTCCAACTCGAACTAGATGAGTCTATAACAAAAGAAAAGATATCAGCTAAAGGACTTTGGAAAGATATTTTAAGAGCCTATTTTGAGACAGGAAGTCCATTTTTAGCCTTTAAAGATAGTGCAAATAGAGCAAATCCAAATGCTCATCAAGGTATCATCAGAAGTAGTAACTTGTGTACCGAGATTTTTCAAAACACCTCACCAAACTACTATAAGATAAAAGTTGTTTACGACGACCAAAGTGAAGATATCTTTGATGAAGAGTTTATGGTTACCACGGATAATGGTGTTTATAAACCTGCTAAAAAGATTAGTGCATTAGATACCATTGCTGGAAAAAAAGTTTGGATAGTAGAAAAAGATATGATAGATGGAGATACGGCTGTTTGTAATTTAGCCTCTATCAATCTTTCAAAAATCCACACAACAGAGGATATCGCAAGAGTTGTTCCAACGGCCATTAGAATGCTTGACAATGTCATAGATTTAAACTTCTATCCACTTGCAAAAGTAAAAAAAACCAATGAAAAGACAAGAGCGATAGGATTAGGTGTCATGGGTGAGGCTCAAATGTTGGCTCAAAATGCGATTGCGTGGGGTAGTAGTGAACATTTAGAAAAAATAGATGCGATAATGGAATCGGTCAGTTACTATGCTATCTCTTCATCCAGTGATTTGGCAAAAGAGAAAGGTAAATATCCAACTTATGCAAATTCAGAGTGGAGTAAAGGTATTTTCCCAATCGATAAAGCAAATAAAAACGCTCTAAAACTTGTTGATAGAGTTGGTGGCTATACTCATGACTGGGAAAATTTAAGAGAAAAAGTAAAACTTGATGGTATGCGAAATGGTTATCTTATGGCGATTGCTCCTACAAGTTCGATTTCGATTTTGACAGGAACAACTCAAGCAATTGAACCTATTTATAAACGAAAATGGTTTGAAGAGAATCTTAGTGGACTTATCCCTGTTGTCGCACCAAAGCTTTCGAGCGAAACATGGCAGTATTATACTCCTAGTTACGACCTAGACCAAAATATGCTTGTAAAAGCTGGAGCAATAAGACAAAAATGGATAGACCAAGGGCAGAGTTTAAATATTTTTATCACACTTGATAAAGCGAGTGGTCGTTATCTCAATGAAATTTATATGAATGCGTGGAAGTATGGACTCAAATCGACTTACTATCTAAGAAGTCAATCACCTGAAACAAATGTAGAAGATAGAAGCATGGAGTGTTTTGGGTGTCAATAAGCCTTAAAGACGACATATCATCGTCTCTGGCTTTGATAAAATGATAAAAGTGGAATAGTTTTTGTATATATGTAAATATAGTTATATAAAATATCCAAATATAACTTTTTTTTAATGGCAAAAAAACTATAATCACAAACTTTTAAACTATGTTATCTTATTTTAAGTTTGAATATTGTAGTATCTCTTAAATAAGACAAAAATAGTCTGATTTGATTTCTAAAGGTAAAAAATGAAAGTTTAT
>SDAZ01000118.1 GCA_006212005.1 Sulfurovum sp.
AAAAGCTTAATCACATAATCAAAATCATTGGCAAATTCGATATCGGTTTGACTGATATGCTCAATACCTTCAATCAAAATGTCTTCAGGCTTAGCATCAATCCCATAAGCGATACTTGAAAGAATCAAAAGTTTATGAGCAGCATCAAATCCACCCACATCAAACGAAGGGTCAGCCTCCGCATAACCTAATGCTTGAGCTTCTTTGAGAACATCTTCATATTTTGCATTCTCTTTTATCATCTTTGTGAGCATAAAATTACAAGTTCCATTGATGATACCTTGCATTGAGACAATATGGTTTGCACTAAGTCCACTTCTTAAAGCTCCGATGATGGGGATACCACCTGCAGTACTTGCTTCATACATAAAAGGTATCTCACCTGCTAAGCTTTGTAACTCATATCGATGATACGCTAAAAGAGCTTTATTTGCTGTAACAACTGCTTTGCCATTTTTTAAAGCTTTAGAAACCAGTTGATAAGGTAAATCAACTCCACCCATCAACTCAACTACGATATCAATCTCATCATTATCAATAATATCATTTGGATTGTCACTCATGAGAATGTCTAAATCTTCAACTTTACTCAAATCTCTAACTACACCAGCGTGAACGACTATCTTTTTCCCAGCTCTAGCTTCTATGATATCTGCATTGTTTTTTAAGATATTGACAACACTTCTTCCAACCGTACCAACTCCTAAAATCCCTATCTTAACCATTCGACTTACTAGCCTCTAACTCTTTTAGGAACTTTTTGATATTTTTAGCAGCTTGACGAATTCGTTTTTCATTTTCAATCAAAGCGATTCTTACATGTTGGTCACCATATTTACCAAAACCAATCCCAGGGCTTACCGCAACTCCAGCTTTGATAAGTAACTGCTTTGAAAACTCTAAACTTCCTAAATGAGAGGCAACTTGTGGAATTTTCGCCCAAATAAACATACTCGCTTCAGGTTTACCAACTTTCCAACCCGCATTACCAAAAGCTTCTATGAGTACATCTCGTCGATGTTGATATCTAGGGATAACTTCTTTTTCAGGAACATAACCATGGTCATTTAAAGCCACTGTTGCTGCAACTTGAATAGGCGTAAACATACCATAATCAAGCCATGATTTTATGCTTTGTAATGCTCCAATGATTTTTGCATTTCCAACTACAAAACCAACTCTCCAACCTGCCATATTGTAACTTTTGCTTAAAGTGTAAGACTCAACAGCCACATCTTTTGCACCATCAACACTAAGGATAGAAGGAGTTTGATAACCATCAAAAGCGATATCTGCATAAGCAATATCTGAAAGAATATAAAATCTCTGCTCTTTTGCTAAAGCTACCATTCTCTCATAAAATTGAGGTGTAACGGTTGCTGTTGTTGGATTGTGAGGAAAATTTAAAACCAAAAACTTAGCTCTAGGAACTGAATTTTCCAACGCATCTTTTACATCAGCTATAAATCTATCTTCGTCAACTCTGAAATTCTCTTCGTCAAAAACAAGCTTCATCTTAACAACATTTGCACCTGCCAATATAAATGCTTGTGAATGAATAGGATAAGTTGGGTCTGGCACGATAGCCACATCACCTGGATTGGTAATGGCTTGAATCATATGCACATAACCCTCTTTACTTCCCATCGTTGCAACAACCTCTTTATCAGCATCAAGGTCAACATTATATTTTCTCTTGTACCAATTTGCCATCGCAAGTCGAAGTTTATAGATACCTTTACTCGCACTATATCCATGAGTTTTCTCTCTATTTGCGACCTCACACAACTTATCAACAATGGGTTGTGGGGTTGAGGCGTCGGGATTGCCCATAGAAAAATCTATGATATCCTCACCTCTTCTTCTAGCATCAAGCTTTAACTCATTTATCTGTGCAAAAATATATTTTGGTAATCTATTTATCTTTTCAAATTGAATTTCATCAAACATCAACATCCCTTAATTAAATTTTAAAATTTAGAGCTTAAGCCCTTTTCCTTGAGTCAATTTTAAAAACTCTTTTCTATCTATCTCTTTGACTTCACCATTTTCAACAACGAAATAGTGTTTTTTACCTCTATTCTCTTTTGGAACAATTGAAGTTGTAGCACTTGCAACATTTATCTCTCCATTTCCTGTAACAAAAACCCATTTTTGACCTTTTGTTTCGAGCGTATAGTCGTCACTACCTTGTCGATTGAACCTCTCTTTTGTGTCAAGATTTAAAAAACCTTTCCATAAACTTTTAGCATTATCAGACTTTATCATAACGCTTCCACCAACAACACTACCATTATTATCCGCAATCGTAAGATTTGTATCTGCAACTGAAGCATTGGCATCCATAGTTGAATTCATATCTGTAAGATTTGTGTCTGTTATATTATTTTCAGCCACTGGAGTTGGTGTCACAGTAATATTTTCTTCTACTGGTGTTGGAGCAACCGTTTCATTTGATTCATTTAGCTCACTCAAAACCTCTGTATTATTATCATCTTTAGCGGTCTTACTAAGCGTACTAATCAAAAACCAAATTGCTAAAACAGCCCCACCAATCATCAACCATTTATAGATATCTGCATTGCCTTTTCCGTAAGCACTTTGGTCTTCAGCTGCTAAAAGAACACCTTCTTGCTTTTCATTCTCTTCATAATAAGCTTTAGCTTCATCTCTAAGTTCAGATAACTCAACTTTATACTCTTTTTCTATGATGGAGAGAAAACCAAAAACTCTAAGTTTACTCAATTTATCAAATGTTCCTGCTCGTAAATGATTCAACACAGAGTGCGGAATATTTGTTCTCAAAGCAACATTATTTATACCCTCTTTTTCAATCAACGCTTCTAATTTCATTTTCCCATCCTATGAATTAATATTGATGCTGCTGCACTCACATTTAAAGAGTCAAATTCATGACTCATTTGTATAGAGACTATTTTATCAAGCTTACTTAAAGCCCTTTTTGATATCCCATCACCTTCGCTACCTAAAACTAAAACTCTCTTGTCACTAAAAGATAAGGTGTCGATATCCTCTCCATTTCTTGATGCTCCATACAACTTAAAACCTACATCGCTTAGTTCATGAAAAACATCTAAGATATTATCGTGGATAAAAAAAGGCATACTTAAAAGAGAACCCGAACTTGTTCTTGCGATTCCCTCAAAATTTAGACTCTTCACCCTACTAGCGATTACTCCATCAGCACCTAAAGCGTAAGCTGAACGGACAACCGCACCAATATTACCAACATCGCTAAGCCCATCAAGAACAACAAGAAACTTTCCTTGCTTCATTTTACTTAAAGGTGTCTGAACAAAATCTTCCATCTCAAGTAATATACCTTGATGATTTCCATTTTTACTCATCTTTTGTGCCCATTTTTCTTCTAAAAATGTTACACTCTCTTTATACTGATTGAAAAGTTCTTGAGGTAAGATACCTTTTTTTGCAATATAAACACGCTTGACCAAATTTCCATGCTTTTGAAGTGCATATATACACACCTGTTTCCCATAAATAACCATATAGAATTCTACCTTTTTTTGCTTTATTAAAAACTAAAAAAACAATATTTTAAATACTCTTTATTCTTCTCTTGAGAGCCGATTATACCACTCTTTGACGGATATGTCACTAACCTTTGCCAATAGTTTTGCTTTTATTTTTGGAGCAATATCTAAAAGTAAAATATCTTCTAACTTTAATGATTTTGAAATATTAGATTTTGCTTTAATAATAACAACCCACTCGCCTCTAATGTTAAAATCAACGAACTCTTCAAAAAGTTTTTTAGCTTCATTTTTATAATATCTTTGAAATTTTTTTGTTAACTCTTTTGCCAAAAATAGCTCTCGCTCACCATCAAGTGAACTAATCTCTTCTAAAAGTTTCAATAACCGATGTGGAGACTCATACAAAACAATATTTTTATCATGATTCATCACACCACTAAGAGCTTCATCTCTATCTTTTCCTTTATGAGGTAAAAATCCATAAAAAGAGAAACCCACATCTTTAAAACCACTACTTGCATAAGCCGTCACAAAAGCACAAGCACCAGGGAGAACATCGTAAGGTATGCCATGAAGTTGGCAATATTCAACCAATATCTGCCCTGGGTCAGAGATAATAGGCATACCAGCATCACTTACAAAAATGACCTCTTGCTCTTTTAAAAGAGCCGAAATTTCGGTAATTCTCTCTTTACCATTGTGTGCATGGAACGATAAAAATATAGCGTCTTTGGGATAAGTAAAATCAAATCGTTGGGATAAAATCTCTAAAAGTCGTTTAGTTTCTCTAGTATCTTCGCAAAGAAAAAGTTGAGCTTTTTCAAAAGAACGCAAGGCTCTAATAGTAATGTCTTGAGGGTTGCCAATAGGCGTTGGAATAAAAGTTAACATAAAAATCCTAGTGCCTCGAAGGCACTTTTTAGATTATTGTAGATTGTATTTTTTCTTAAATTTATCTACTCTACCAGCTGTATCCACAATTTTTTCAGAACCTGTAAAAAATGGGTGACAAGCACTGCAAATATCAATTGACATCATCTCTTTATTTGATTTTACTTCAAATACATTACCACAAGCACAAGTAACTGTACAAGCTTTATACTCTGGGTGAATCTCTTTTTTCATACTCTTCCTTTTTTTAAAATTTTATCGATGGGTAACTAATCCATTCTAGCCTTAAGCTCTTCCTATTTTTAAGGTAAAATAGTGTGACTGCAATGCTCAAAGTGGCAAGACAATTCTAAAGAGTGGAATTATACCAAAATAAGTTTAAAAAATGTAAAATTTCAAAAGCGATTGAAATGCTTTTTGATATAATCTTTCAATTTTCGCTTTAAGGATAGAAATGCCCTCATTTCAAACTAAAATAACTCTTTTAATGTTAGCACTACTCACTACCATGTCAAATGTCGCCATCGTAACCGCACTTCCACATCTATCGCAAGTTTATGCCAACATCCCACATATCGAACTACTTTCTCGCTTGATGTTAACCCTACCCTCTTTATTGGTAGCGATATTTGCTCCGATATTGGGGCGATATATCTATCGCTTTGGGATTAGAAAAAGCCTTTTTATAGGATTGCTCGTCTTTGTTATCTCTGGAAGTGCTGGATATTATCTTGATGGTATCTATCTACTTTTAGCCAGTCGAATGATATTTGGACTCTCTATCGCTATTTTAATGATTATATCCACTGCATTGGTAGGCAACTATTTTGATATACACCAAAGAGCTAAATTTATGTCTTTACAAATGGCGTTTACGGCAATTGGAGGATTATTTTTCGTCTTTGGAGGTGGAATCTTAAGCGATATCGGCTACAACTACGCATTTTTAGTCTATCTTATCGGACTATTTGTGCTTGTGCTGGTTTATCTCAATATCACAGAAGTATCAAACAAAAAAAACATCTCACATATCACTATCGAAAATAAAAAAATTTATGGTGTTTATCTCCTTGCGTTTATCGTAATGTTGCTCTTTTTTGTACTTCCAAC
>SDAZ01000119.1 GCA_006212005.1 Sulfurovum sp.
ATGAAAAAGTTGATGTTATGGCAGTTGCAAATATAGTTACTGCTTTTAGAAGTACAGAATTTGGAGCTAGTGAAACAAATATCGTTGATTATGGTTTAGGGCTTGGCGTTGTACCAAATTATTATGTGAATGATAAACTTCTTTTTAGTATGCCTATTGGTATTCAAACCATGAAACAACATGTGACAAAAGAACCAGCTAGTTCAAATTTGGATGAAGAGACTATTTCTCAATTAAATTATGGACTTGGAGGTGAGTATATGATAAAACCAAATTGGCTTGTCAATGCTGATGTGATTCAAACTCAAAAATTGGGAAGTAGTGATGTGGAAAAAGATAATGGGTTGTATTATAACTTAAGAACAAGTTATCATGGTGAAGGTTGGGATTATACTCTAGGCTATAAAACAGTTAAAAATGTGGATAACTATAAAGAAGATACTTATATGTTATCTGTTGCATACAACTTTTAAAGTAACTTGCTCTTTAAAAGAGCAAGTTAAAAGACTAATTTCCGTTATGGTAATTTAAAGCACCAACGATAGCAGCAGCTATCTTATCAGCTTCATCATCTTCCTCAAATTCATCTCTCTCTTTGTCAAAGACCATATGCTCAAGCATATCTGGCAATTTTTTATCAAGATAGTTTGTTGTAAATCTTCCCGCTTTAAAATCTTCATCTCTTACGATGAGTCTATGAAGTGGAATATTAGTAGGAATTCCCCCGATGATAAACTCATCCAAAGCCCTTCTTGCTTTTTTAACAACTCCATCCCAGTCCAATGCCCAAACGATAAGTTTTCCAACCATTGAGTCGTATTGTGCAGGAATAACATAATCTTTATAAGCAGCTGAATCTATCCTAACACCTGGTCCTCCTGGAGTTAAGTAAGTTCCGATTTTTCCTGGGCTTGGAACAAAACCTTTTCTTGGGTCTTCCGCATTGATTCTAAACTCAATTGCATACCCTCTAAGATTTATCTCTTCTTGAAGAAACATCAATTTATCACCTTCTGCAATTTCTATCATTCTTTGAACGATGTCAACACCAGAGATAACCTCACTAATAGTATGCTCAACTTGAACCCGCGTATTCATCTCGATGAAATAAAAATTGTCATAAGCATCAACCAAAAACTCTATCGTTCCAACACTCTCATAACCCAATTTAAACATTGATTTTGCAGAAACTCTATAAAGCTCTTTTCTAACTTCTGGATTTAAAAGTGGACTCGGTGCAATCTCAACAACTTTTTGGTGTCTTCTTTGAATCGAACAATCTCTTTCACCTAAGTGAACCACATTTCCATATTTATCAGCAACGATTTGAATCTCAATATGTCTTGGGTTTTCTAAGTATTTTTCAACAAAAGCATCACCTTTTCCAAAGAATTTTTCAGCCTCTTTTGTAGCAGCTTCAAACATATCTCTAAATTCTTCCGCTTTTTTGACAATTCTCATACCTCTACCACCACCACCAAATGCAGCTTTGATGATAACTGGGAATCCAATATTGGTAGCTACTCTTTCACCCTCTTCAACATCTGTGATTGGTTCATTTAACCCCTCAATAACAGGCATTCCAACGGCTTTCATGGCTACTTTAGAAGCCATTTTATCCCCGAAAAGTGCGATATGCTCTGGTTTAGGTCCGATAAAAATGATATCATTGTCCATACAATATTGAGCAAATTCAGCACTTTCACTCAAAAATCCATAACCTGCATGAATTGCATCTACGCCAATCTCTTTTGCCAATTTGATGATTCTTTCATAGTCAAGATAAGCTTTAATCGGGTCACCATCAAGTAAGTACGCCTCATCTGCTTTTCTAACCCAAACACCTTTAGTATCCACTGTTGAGTATATAGCAACACTCGTAATATCTAGCTCTTTACAAGCTCTAATAATCCTTAGAGCTATCTCCCCTCTATTCGCTATCAATACTTTTGTGATTTTCTTCATATCATACACCACCTATTTGAAAAGTTTTCTCCGAAATAATACAATTTTATATATAAAAATTATGATTAAATTTATTATATTCATCACATTTTTATCAATATGTAGAGAAAACAACCAATATATTTTTAATCTAACTATTTTTAGATTCTAAAATTACCTTTAAAATTTCTGATAAATGCAAGACTCTATCACAATCTTCATCTTCTTCGGTACTTCTACATAAACCACAAAGGCTTCCAGCATCATTGAAGTCCGTAATTTCATCAATTGAGCTTAAATTATTTTCTAAAATATCTTTCTTAAGTTGTTCTAAAGTTATAGACCAACAAGTACAAACTTCCGTATCATCTTCAAAATTAAAATCCATTTTTAGCTCCTATTTTTTTATAATTTTTGCCATTGTATTTACTTTTTACTTTAAAGTTGTTGTTTTTAATTTTTTTATTACTAAAATTTAACTTTTTTTAGCAGTAAACTATTACTGTAACTTTTAGTAATCTATTATGTAACAACATTATAAATTATTTGTTTATATAATACATACTATGTAAGATAACTTGATTTATTTGATAAAATAAACAGATAGATAAAAAAGGAGAAAGTACTGATGGAGAAAAAGATGCTCAAAGATGGTATTGATTTGATAGAAGCTCATTATAAAGGGGAGCAGATATCTCGTCGTGATGCGATGAAGATATTTGGCGTTGGTGGTGCTGGAATGATGATGGCAAGTGGAGCTGTCACTCCACTAAAAGCTGCAGATGCAACAGGTAAAAAAATTGTTATCGTTGGTGGTGGTCTGGCAGGTATTGCAACTTCAGCACTTTTGATTAAAACACTTAGCGGTGCAGAGGTAACAGTTATCGAACCAAATCCAAAATCTGTATCATACCAACCAGGTCAAACTTTAGTAGGTTCAGGGGTTTGGGGTGCTGAAGATGTTTCGTATGAAACAAAAGATTTTGTTAACAGTGATGTAAATTTGGTTATGGATAAAGTAGTAACTTTCAATCCAGAACAAAATAGTGTAAAAACAGCAGGTGGTAAAGAGTTTAAATATGATTATCTTGTTGTAGCAACTGGTCTTGTTCTTGATTTTGGTGCGATTAAAGGTTTAGAGGCTATTGGTGATGTTTATTCTCTTGACCCAGCTGGTGCAGCGGCTGCTAAAAAAGTTCTAGCAGATAGTGGTGTATGTTCTGTATATTTTTCAGAAGGTGCTGTTGATACTTGGACGCAAATGCAAAAATTTGTAGAGTCAGCAAAAACTAAAAAAGTAAAAGGACTTTTCCCAGAACCTCATACAGCATTTAAATGTGGTGGGGCTCAAAAGAAACTTGTAAACTTGACAGTTGCAAGACTTAAAGAGGCTGGGGCTAGAGAAAATGCTGAGTTGTCATTTGTTACAAATGGTAAAAAACTTTTTGGTGTGCCTGAGTATCATAAAGCAATCGAGCAACAAATGAAAGATAGAAATGTATCTACTAGATTTGAGCATAAATTGGTTGCGTTGGATTTGGCAGGTAAAGTGGCTACTTTTGAAAAACATTGGGAAGTTAAAGGTGCTTGGGATGCAGATTTAGAAGAGTTTACTATGGAGACTAAAAAAGAAGAAGTGAAAGTACCTTATGATTTTTGTCATCTTATCCCACCACAAAAAGCTCCAAAAGAGGTAGCAGAGTCTCCAGTTGGTTCAACAGAGGGTTGGGTTCCTGTAAATAAAGAGACACTTCAACATGTTAAATATCCAAATGTATTTGCTCTTGGTGATGTTGCTGCTGTTCCACTTGGAAAAACTGGAGGAAGTGTTAGAAAACAATATCGTGTAGTGGTTGAAAATATTGCTTCTATGATAGAGGGTGCAAAAGCTCTTCCCGCTAAATATGATGGATATACTGTGTGTCCACTTATTACAGATATTGGTGAAATTATGTTGGCTGAGTTCAAATGGGATCCAACAGATGATGCCAAATCTGTTGTAGCTCCATCATTTCCACTTGACCCAGCACAACCAAGATGGATATACTGGTTACTTAAAGCGTATGCTCTAAAACCAATGACAATGTACGGAATGCTTCCAGGTCGTGCATAATCTATGGTAACCGCTCTAGCGGTTACTTCTTCTATTTTTTGCTCTTACTCATCAATTAGTGAAAGTATGGAGCGAGAAAGTGAACTATTTTTCATCTAACATATAAAAGTATGGTTCAAAACTTTTTTCAACTACTTTTCCCATCAATTTATAAAAAAGTTCATAATCTCCTGTAGTATGTGCCTCATCTAAAGCCTTATAATAATCCAATCTGTCCTCAATTCTCACTACAACAGGCGGAAATCCAGTTTTCATCAGCTCTAAGTTCATAAGTAGTCTAGCAGTTCGACCATTTCCATCTATAAATGGATGAATACCTACAAATTCAATATGTACAAATACGGCAAGTTGAACAGGATGAAGCGTCACTTTTTTTGTATGATAATCTTTTATAAATTGCTCCATTTTAGATGCCACTTCATAATGTTGTGGTGGTTTATGCTCTGCTCCACTTATGATAACATTTGTTTTTCTATAACTGCCTTTATTGTTATCATCAATATTTTTTAGGATGAGTGAATGTATCTGCTTTATGTTGTATTCACTCAAATTTTCATTTTTATGTGCTAACTCTTCTATAAAAAATATCGCATCTTTGTGATTGATAGCTTCAAAATGCTCTCTTAGGCTTTTACCACCGATAGTTATCCCCTCTAGTGCTACTTTTGTCTCTTTGAGCGTGAGAGTATTACCCTCTATTGCATTTGAGTGATAAGTCCATCTAAGCACCAAATCTTCATGAAGATTTTGCAAAACATTCTGATTTAACGGTCTATGCTTATCAAGTTTTGCTTTTAGAATATTTAATTTTTCAAGATTCATTTAGTTTCCTTTTTATGTACTTCAGAAATTTATCTTGTGATTATACAATAGAGATATAAAAAATCTAGTTTTTTAAAAACTCACAAACATCAACCTCTAAAACATCGGCTATTTTATATAAATGTTCAAGATTAAAATGTTTATTGTTTATACAAAGTTCTGCCATAGATACCGTTCCAACGGCTTTATGTCCTATTGCCAATGAAAGAGCAAGTTGCGAAATATTTTTTGATTTTCTTATATTTTTAACATTCATTCCGATTTGCTTGTAAATTTGTTGCATTCTAATATTATCAATGCTTATTTCTTTCATAATACACCTATAGTTAAACTTACCATAAGTATATATATGTTAAAAATATATTGCAACTAACTATGGTTAGTTAAATTTGACACAAAGGGTTTTTGATGAAAAAAGTTGTTTTGGGATTAACAATAGTTATAAATATGGCTTCTGCTAATAAGTTTGCAATTGGTGATATTGCTTATAAGTACCTACCCAAATCTAATTTCAAAGAAAATAATACTACAATTAGAGCATGAAAAAGATAGAAGAACTAAACGAAGAAGATAAAAAAACGCTAGAGGATATTTTTAAAAATTATCCAACATTTAC
>SDAZ01000022.1 GCA_006212005.1 Sulfurovum sp.
TGATTTAAATGAAGAGGATTTATACATTTTTGGAGATGGGGACAATGATTTGCCAATGCTTTTAAAAACTAAGAATAGTTTTTTAGTTAATAGTAAGCTTAAAGGTTTTGAGCCTAAAGAATATTTTTATTCTTATGATAAATTAGCAATATTTTTAAAAGATTTCATGATGATAATCTTACTTCAAGAGGCTATGTAAGGATAGATTTGTAGGGGTTCAAAAGCTTGAACCCTTAAAGTATTAATTTTGCAACTTATCATATCCATAAATATCTGGACTATATTCTAAATCTCCATTTGCATTGACTTTTGCTGTAAGATAGATAAGATGAATTGGTAATCCATTAGTCATACCGATATCTGTCTCTTTAGTGCCTTTTAAAATATTTTTTGCTCTATTTTTATCGATGTTTCCATTGAACGAGGAGACAATATCAAAAAGTTTCATCGGTTCACCAACCCTTACACATCCATGTGAATAGGCACGAACAGGTGTTTTAAAGAGTTTTTTATTTGGGGTATCGTGCATATAGACTGAAAACTCATTTGGAAATTTGAACTTTATTTTGCCCAAAGCATTGGAATTACCTGGTGGTTGCATAATAGCATAAGGAAACGCTTTTGCCCCGCTACCTGCATACAAAGACCAATTGATAGAAGATGGACTGATTCGTTCACTATCAGGATTCCAATCTTTGTGAATTTCAAGCCCTTGTGATGCTAGATATCCTCTGTTTTTGAGCATGTGTGGAGCAATTTCATTTTTCACAATACCCTCTGGTACTTTCCAATATGGATTTAATACAAGATAAGTTATCTTATTGCTAAAAACAGGTGTGTGGTGTGATTTATCCCCAACGATAACATTTATGGTCTCTTTTAGCCCACTATCATAAAAGTAAAATTTAAAATCAGGAATATTGACAACTCCATAACGGCTATGATTGGTTCGAGGCATCCACTTGATACGATTTAAGTTAAGTGCAATCTTATCAATGTCAAAACCAATATCTCTATTTAAAGCATTGAGAGTCTCACTATTAAGCGTTCCTGTTTGGGCTAAAGCATTTCTATCTTGGAATTTTTTAACCGCATTTACCATACAGCCATCCATGCTAGTACTTTCTGTTCCGCATTTGTAGTCATGACTCTGCTTTAGTCGTGATTTGAGTTGTAAAATGCTTTTATTGCTTGGAACTTTTATCCAACCACCATGGGATTGAATATTTTTCAAATCAGTATAGGCTCTTAAAAGTGGTCGATAGTTAAAGTTTCTAGGTGTTATCCTATCTATCGTATCATCAATATCAGGCTCAAGGATAAGGTCTGTAAGATTATACGGAGCTTTATAAGTTATCCAGTCAGCAGTTATCTTTTTAGCTCTTAGTCCTGCTAAGTTTGATTGAAATTTTTTCCAATTGATATCTCCATATAAAGAGTGATTTAAAAATGAGTAGTACAAATCTGTTAATTCAACTTCTAAACTCATTAGCTCTTGAACTGGTGCATTTTTAAGCTGTTTTATCTTTGCACTTAGGGCTTTTTGTCTTTTTAAAATATCAGATGAACTCTCTATCGTTGCATCTTTGCCTATCTCTTTGATAAGTTTATCTGCTCTATCATATATCTTTGCTTCATCAACCCAAATAGGAGTATAGTCATTTTTAGCATAAAACTCTTGAACAAATTTCTTATTTTCAACATTATTAAAAAGATTTGGATTGTTGGCAATATTATCTTTTAAGAGTCTGATAATAGCAGGTAGCTCTTGTTGGCTAATGTTGTTTGGATTGGCAGTTACATCTGTTGGAGCTATCTTGATATCATACATTTGAGTTGAAGAGTTTATCTTCTCTCCTACTTCAGGCTCTGGCTCAGCATCAAAAAGAGTATTATTTGAAGCAGTTTCCTCTATGGCATCAGCAATCGGTTGTTCAGCTTGTAGTAGCATGGTTGCCATCAATATACTTAATATATATTTTCTCTTCATTTTTTCTCCATTAAAATATTAATATTAGAATTTATAGTATCTAAAAATTGTTTATAAAAAAGATATAAAGCGATTATTTCGTTTTTTTCTGTTGTAAAGTATCATATCCGTAAATATCATCTCTATAATTTACATAACCATTGGTATCAACCCATGCTGTTAGATAGACTATATGAACTGGAATCTTATGCTTTAAGGCAATATGGCTTTTTTGGTCACTTGCCAATATTTTAAACGCTCTAGCTTCACTAATCCCACCATCAACTGCTACAACTTTTTTTAGAAGCTCTTCTGGTTGTGCCAAACGAACACATCCATGCGAAAAATTTCGTCTTCGCTCTAAAAATTTACCCTTAGCAGGAGTATCATGCATATAAACGGCAAAATGGTTTGGAAATAAAAATTTTATTTTACCTAACGCATTTTTATCGCTTGGTGGCTGAACTATTTTATATCCATTCATCTTTCCACTTGCTTTTAAAGCTTTCCAATTGACACTAGATGAATTTACGCTTCGACCTTTATATTTGAGTTCATATTTAATATTTTTAAGATAGTTTGGATTTGATGCAAGTTTAGGTAAAAACTCTTTATTGGCTATATTGACAGGTACAGACCAATCAGGATTTAAAACAATGGTTGACATATCGCTACTAAAAACAGGCGTTCTGTGACTATTGTCTCCCACTACCACATTCATTCCCATTGTCACTTTTTTATTTTCGATAAATTTAAGTGTAAAGTCTGGAATATTGACAAAAAAGTATGAACTACTATTGACATCAACGATTCTTTTGATTCTATTTGCATTGAGTACCAATTTTTCGATTTGAGTATCTATCGGAGTATTTAGCTTTTCGATAGTTGATTCATTTAGTTTTCCGCTCTCTATAAGTCCATATCTTTTTTGAAATCTTCCAATACTGCTTTTTAAACAATAGTTCGATAAAATGCTCATATCTTCACATTTATAGTCATCACTCGCCATCAATCTATCTTTAAGTGTTGCATCACTTGAAGAGGCTGTAATTTTTACATAACCACCACTTGCTTTAACTTTTTTAAGTTTTGCAATGTGAGCTATCATCTCTCTATATCCAAAACTAATTGGAGTAGCAGATTCGATAATCTTTTCTGCTTTATGGTTTAGTATGAGCTTAGCGATGTCATATTTTGGAGTATAAGTCACCCAATAAGCAGCCACTTCTGAAGCTCGTAATGCTACCAACTTATCTTCAAAATTTTGCCAATCAATAGAACCATAAAAGACATAATTCATATAATCTTTAAAAAATGCGTTCAATCTTACATCAAAATCCATCTGTTTATTCATCGAATCAGCAATGCTAAAAGCTCCAGCCTCTTTTCTAAGCAACATCAAGTCTGTATAAAGTTTGCTTTTTTCATCAAGAGTAGGGTCACTTTGAACTTTATCTAAAAAGTTGAAAACTTTATCTCGCTCTATTCCATGCCAATCAAACCAAAAAAGTTTATAATTATTTTGAGTATAAAGCGTATCAATAAAACCTCTATTATTTTCGTCATCAAACATTGCATTCATATCGTTTTTGATAAAGTTATGAACTTTTTGAGTAATGTTGACATTGTACCTTATCTGGCTCAATGAGACATCTCTATCATACTCATTATTATACGCAGATAATGATTTTATGGGATTATTAATTTGGTTGAAGCGTTCGATTGCATACATAGAAAGAAGCTCAAGAACGATAAGAGACAAGATAAAGGATATGATAAATATTACTTTTTTCAATTTAGACTACTTTTAAAAATATTCGCTTAAAACTATTTGAGAGTATAACATAAAAATATTAACTTTAACAGCAATAATCCCAAATCTAGTTTAGTTTTTTAAATAATTTCTCTTTTTTGTCTAGCCAAACACAAAATACGATAATTGCATAGAGATGGTGGTGAAAATGTCCTTTTTTTGCATTTTCTATTAATTTTTCAACTTCGCTAGATTTAAAAATCTCATATCTACTTTGAACAGCATGGATACTTTTCATAAAATGACTCTCCAATAGCCACTCCATATAAGGATAATTAAACCCTTTTTTCTTTCGGTAAATAATATCATGAGGTAAATAATCAGTTGCAATCGTTTTGATAATATGCTTAGGGCTATCTCCAAATCTATAATCAGCGTCAATTCCCAAAGCCATCTCTACTAAATCAATATCTAAAAATGGACTTCTAACTTCAAGTGATGAAGACATACTCATTCTATCTATTTTAGTTAAGAAAAGTTCACCAACTTGAGTTTTGATATCAATATAACTGTACCAATTGAGATAATGAGCGTCTATACTTAAAAAATAATTATAGTATTTTTTTATAATATCAAAGGTAGTATTATTTTTCACATTTATCTTTAAAAATTTATTTAGTTGCTTGTCTGTAAATAGATTTGAACTTCCTCGAAAAAGAAGCGACCCCTCTGCAACTCTTCTATACCACTCCCACTCTTTGTGCATCGTAAAGTTAGCATTGATGTGATTTAGTAGCCAATGACGATGTTTTATCTTTGTCATCGGCTCTATCTCTTTGAGTTCGGTATAATGTTTATAGCCAAAAAATAGTTCATCACTTCCATCTCCACTAAGCACGACTTTAAATCCAGCTTGTTTTATCTCTTTACAAAGCCAATACAATGGGATAGAAGCACTATCTGCAATAGGTTCATCAAGCAACTCCATCACTTCATCAAATGCTACCAAAAAATCCTTTTTAGAGAAGTTTATCTCGGTGTGAACACTGTTTATATGTTTCGCCACTTGTGACGCATAAATTCTCTCATCATGCCGTGTATAACCATCATAACCTATACTAAAAGTGTGAAGTTTTTTATCTTTAAGATACTTGGTTGCCATAGAGGCTATAAGCGACGAATCAAGTCCCCCTGAGAGTAAACAAGCAACCTCTTGCTCTTTTGGAATTCTCTTCTCTACTGAACTTAAAAGTTGATTTTTGACTTCGTTTATAGCATTTATAGAAGATGTATGCTTTGGTTTAAGCTCTTTGATGATAGTAGAAGTGTAGAGATTATTTTGTAAATGTAAACACTCTCCAGCTTGAAGTTTATGTATCTTTTTAAAAAGTGTATTTGGTGAGATGGTTGTACAAAAACCTAGATATGATGGTATCTGCTCGTATCTTAGATGAGGAGTGATGAGTGCTAAAATTGCTTTTGCTTCACTTGCAAAGACAAAAGTTTTAGAGTCATGATAATAATAGAGTGGTTTTTTACCTAAAGGGTCACGGAAAAGTTTAAGTTCAAGTTTATCCCAAATGGCGATAGCATACATTCCATTTAGATGATTAATGAACTTATCTCCCCATCGACGATAGGCTGTTGCAATAACGCTGTGTTCAGTTGGATTTTTGAGGTTAAGTTCATCGCCTAAGGCTTGATAATTATAGATTTCACCATTAAAAAAGATATCTAAGTTATCTTGATGGGTAAGTGTTTTTAGAGAAATATGTGTATTGGTGATGGAGAGTCTATAAGAGCCAAAAAGATAATTATCTTGTAAAAAAAGATAATTTTCATCATCTCCTCGATGCTTCATCGTCTCAAAGGCATTTATAGCCAAATCTTTATGATACTTGCCTATAATGCCAAAGATTGCACACATCTTAAGCTGAAAATGCTCTCTTCATTTTATCAAATATCGTAGCAAAAATCCCTGTCGGTTTGAGTGAAGTTATATACTCATCATAACTCATTCGTTTCTCCTCTAAAAATCCTTGAAGATGGGCTAAAGATGCCTCCACTCCATGTTTTCTTTCGATATCTGTAAGCGATGCATAAAGAGGAGCAATACCTTTAATCACCGAGGCTGGTGCTGCTTGTCTAAAACCAATATAGGTTTTTCTCCCACTTAACATATCAACACTAAATTCGAAATCAGTGATAACCCAGTAGTAACGACCATCTTTAGCTAGATTTTTAACTACGGCACTGATATTTTTATTTTGCTTGATACTTGTCCACATAAGATAAAATATTGCTCTTGGCATATCTGGATGACGCACCATGTTGTGTGGCATTCCATAAAGTTCACTCTCTTTATATCCACAAACTTCTCTAAAGTAATCATTTGAGTAGATAATATTTCCATCTTCATCAGTTTTACTTACAAGCATTTTTTTTGAGTCAATCTTGATTGGCTCATCTATGGGAATGGGTCTATAAAAATTCATTTGTTTACCTTGATATTATTTTTTACAGTAAATATTTTAGTACTATAAAAATTAATTAAAAATAAAAGTTACAAAAATATCCCAACATTTTAGAAAAATATATAAATTTCATAACATCAAATCATATTATAAATTATTAAAAACTAATTATAAGTAATAAATAATCTTTTTATATTATTTATAATCTTAGCTTAAATATTATTATGCAACTTTTGGTGTTAAAATATTAAACAGTTTATAGATAATGCTTTTTGGACGAATAGAATCTATCCATTGTTCATAAGTCATGTCCAATTTATGAAGATAAGCTTGAAAATAGGCTAAAGATGCTTCCATCCCTCTCTCTTTTTCTATCTTTACAAGCTTGGCATAGATTGGCTCTACTTGTTCTATCATACCAGATGGAACAGCTTTTCTAAAACTGATATAGGTTTTTTCGCCAGTTTCATTGTTAATACCAAACTCAAAACTTGTCATAACCCAATAATATCTGCCATCTTTTGCAAGATTTTTAACGACAGCCGTGATATCTTTATTATTTTTTAAATTGACCCAAAGAAGGTAAAATAGTACTCTTGGCATATCGGGATGACGAACGATACTATGAGGCATACCATAAAGTTCACTCTCTTCATACCCACATATCTCTCTAAAATATTCATTTGAGTATAAAATACGCCCTTTTGAATCTGTTTTGCTAACAAGTAGTCTTCTAGGAGAAATACTTATCTCTTCATTTTGTGGTATCGGTCTAAAAACTCTAGTATCTCTCATTTTAAGTTCCTATACTATTTTAATATTTTTATATATATTTTATATTATAGCACAAAGTAGTTAAAATTATTATATTTTTTTAATATTTATTTAATTTTTAGGTAAATCACTTGCCGTATCATTTCCAATGCTCTTAAAAAGTTTAACGACTCGGATAAGTGCTACTAAATCTTTTTGTTCATTTGCCTCTTCATCTGCTTTCTTTTTTGCATCTTCTTCTTTCTTTTTAGCTTTTTCTTTTTCCTCATTTATTTTTTTAATTTTATTATAAGCTTCCATAACATTTTTAGCTGTTTTGTCATTACATTTATAGATAACCTCTTTCGTGTCATCAGGTTTTGTAATCTGAACTCCACCATCTGCAAATGCCATAGATTTGATATCTTTAATAGCAATATCTTTTGCACATTTTGCTCCATTTTTAATCTCAGAACACCCCTCTGCTTTTCTTATGGGAT
This sequence comes from Sulfurovum sp., assembly GCA_006212005.1. Taxonomy (GTDB): domain Bacteria; phylum Campylobacterota; class Campylobacteria; order Campylobacterales; family Sulfurovaceae; genus UBA1140. The sequence goes on from SDAZ01000022.1 coordinate 7,450, forward strand.
TGAGTAAATCAAATGCTGTTGCACCTGTACATATTTTAATTTTATTGTCTATCATAAATAAAAAATCCATTTTTCTAGATTTTATAATCGTTTTTTCTGTTGCAAAAACGGGATATGCTTTGCATTTATCAACATCAACATAGGCTATAAACATTTCAAAATCTTTACTATCTCCAACAGCATTTTTTTTTGTGGCTGATTCAATCACAGACTCAAAAGCCTTCATCTGCTCTTTTGCCTTTGCTTCCATCCCTTTATGACTCCATGTCGCAAAAACAATAAAAAGTAAACTCAATGCAACGGAGGAAAAGATGTAAAACTCAATACCAAAAGAGACAGCAAGAAGTACCATAAACACCAAAATGGTACTTATAATCGTAAAAGGTTCATAACTACACCAAAAAAAATAGATGAAATTGAAGAGAGGCATATTTTTTTTTGCCTTACCACAATCTCTAATATTTTCCAAACTCTCTTTAGTTTCAGCTATCATATCAAACACAAATTTCATCGTACAATCTTTTTTTATTGATTTTTGTTAATGTTATAAAAAAAGTGATAAAAAATCCCTTAATCTAACTATTAATATTCATTAATATATAAGCCAGAGTTCGTTTATGTTTGTATTCTATAATTGCACTATCAATAAACAACAAAAGGAATTCATTATGAAAAGTATCAAAATATTAGCAATCGCTTCAGTTATAGCCACTTTAGGCTTAAGTTCACTCTTTGCAGAAGAGAATCCACCTATGAATCCACAAGATAAACCGATGGGAATGTATAAACATCATGGTAAAAAAATGGGTCATCGAGGTGAAATGCCGATGTTTGCAAATCTTAATCTAACAGATGCTCAAAAAAAATCACTTCAAGATTTGAGACAAGGTGCAAAAGGCGATAGAAAAAACAGTATGATGAAACGACATGGTGATGTTATGGCTAATTCTATTACAGCAAATGGATTTGATAAAGCGAAATTTATCCAAAATTCCACCAAAGAATTTAACTCGATGATAGTTCAAAGAGCAGACCATATGGAGAAAGTTTTTGCGATATTGACACCAGCTCAAAAAGCTCAATTGGCTAAAAATTTACAAGAGAAGAAATAAACTAAAGCCCCTCCTCATGAGGGGAATGCAAATCAAAGAGTTTATATAAAATCTTCTTTTTTACACTTTTCACATTTACCATAGATGATAACATTATCAATCTCAACATCACTTAAAATACTACTCATATCAATATCTAAACATCGAATCTCACCACAAATACGGCAGATAAAATGTGCATGAGGATTATTGTCTATCTCATAATAGCGTTTTTTGTCACTTGATTCAAAACTATTGATAAGATTTTTTTCCTCTAAGATACTCATATTTCGATAAAAAGTAGCCTTATCCATAGATATAAAATCTTTTATATCTTCATAACTCATGGGTTTAGCTTTATCTTGAAACAAAGACCATAACTGCTCTCTTGCGGGAGTAAATTTTAGTGCATTGTCTTGAAATATCTTTTTGTTTAACATCTACGAATTCTTTGTAACTCGACTCTGCTTTTCAGTTATCCCACTCATACCAAAACGCCTTGCCAACTCTTGCTTAACTCTATCTGGTGAGATGTTACGATATCCCAATCCAACTAAAGTGTGATACGCCAAATCAGCAACTTCATAAATCACTTGCTCATCACTCTCTTCATTTATCGCTACACAAACTTCATCAGCTTCTTCTTGTATTTTTGAGAGCATTAAATTTTTATTATTTAAGAGTTTTTTTGTCCACGATTTTTCATCAGTGCTATTTTTTCGTTCTATTATCGTATGATAAAGCGTATCAATAACTCCATAAATCGCATCTGTATCCACCTCTTTATCTAAAATAATTTTATCTTGTAGGATAGAGGTAAAAAAGCAACTTTTTCGCCCTGTGTGACAAGCAACGCCATGTTGTTTGACTTTTAAGATAATGGTATCTGCATCACAATCTAAAAGCACATCTTCAACCTCTTGAAAATGAGAAGAACTTTCTCCTTTTTTCCAAATCCTCTGTTTACTTCGACTAAAATAGTGTGCAAAACGGGTACTCAAAGTGAGATTTAAAGCCTCTTCATTCATATATGCCAACATTAAAACTTCATTTGTAGTCGCTTCTTGTGCGATTACAGGGATTATCTCATTTTTTTTCCAATCTATCTGCACCCTAAGCCCTTATTGTTGTTGTGTTGTGAGTTGCTGTTTTTGTTGTTGATTTTTCATGTCAACCCAAATATTTGGAACAGCTCCATTTGGTGTTAGGAAAATTTGAGCATTTTTATTCTCTTTTAATGCTTCGTTAAATTTACCTTGATTTTTAATCTGTTCGAGTTGAATCAATTGAGCATTTAAAGACTCACCAATAACCTTATTTGCATTAGCTTGAGCGGTTGCTTCGATGGTTATTTTATCTGCCATCTGTTTGGCTTTCTCTTTTTGTTGCTCTGCGATGGTTACATCTTGTTTAGCTATTTGAACTCGCTCGATTTGGTCTTTTATCTTTTGTGGGAGATTGATGTTTCTAAGTTCGACTGAAGAGAGACTTACAGGCGAATCTTTAAGCGTATCAACCTTAGCTACCAATTTTGCTTGAATAGATTTTGCAATCTCATTTCTCATCTCTGGGAGTTGCTCTGCTGTATATTGACCCACAACATCTCTTACAACATCTCTAACTTTTGAATTGATAATCTTCTCTTCCCAACTCGCACCCCATCGCTCTATCGTTTTTGGCGTATTTTCTGGTTTGAGTTGATATTGAACCGCTAAATCTATATTTACAGTCAATCCTCGTTTATCCAAAACCCCAATAGCAGGATTCATTTGCACACTTCCATCTCCATCAGATGCTCTTGAGCTGTATGTTCCAGCATTAAGATTTTCACCTGTAGCTGAACTCTCTTTGTCACTGTAAATGATGAGTCGAACTTTTGTGTTTACAGGAATAACCTTTTCAATCACAGGAATAAAAAAGTGAAGCCCTGCATAGAGTGGCTCATCATTGTACTTTCCATTGGTTACTTTGATACCAACCTCTCCAGAATTTATAATCACAAAAGGTTTAAACAAAACTATCCCAACCAAAACTCCTAAACCTATGATGATAGGCTTTTTGAAATCTTCTAAAAAATTCATACCATTATTGGAGTTATTATTTCCATTTGGTCTATTTGGTGGTGGAGTATTGCCTCCATTGTTTCCATTTTTTTGTTCAAAATTTCGTTTTTTAAAATAATCATTCATATCAGCTGGCATCTACACTCCTTAAGAGACAAAAGTTAAATAGTGTTGATACTTTTCGTCTCTTCCAAAAACAATATCAAAATATTTAGCTTGAATAATTGCCGTAATATCACCACAACTTCCAGCACCAATCACTCTTGCATCAACTTCTCTAACAGGGGTAATCTCAGCAGCTGTTCCTGTTAAAAACGCCTCATCAGCCACATAAATCTCTTCTCGTGTGATTCTTCTTCGTTCAACTTTATAACCCATATCTCCAGCTATTTCGATAACGGTTTTTTGTGTAATTGATTCAAGTGAGTTATCATTTGGTGGAGAGATAAGTACGCCATTTTTTACCATAAAGAAACACGCACCACTCGCTTCAGCCACATAACCTTGGTCATCAAGCAGTAAAGCCTCATCATATCCACACTCAACTGCTTCAAATTTTGCCATTTGGCTGTTAAGATAGTTCGCAGTTGCTTTTGCTTTTCCCATACTTGAAGTATTCCCAGCTCTTGTCATGGAGGCGATTTTGAGTCGGATACCTTTTTTTAGTCCCTCTTCACCCAAATACGCACCCCATTCCCATGAAGCCAAAACTGTTGAAACAGGAGCTTGTTTATGATAAACACCCATAACTCCATAACCTAAAAAGGCAAAAGGACGGATATAGACATTATCCCCTTGAAATTCATTTTTAGCTATTAACTCTATTTGAGCCTTATTTAGCTCTTCAACACTATAAGGGATATCAATTAGCGTCATTTTTGCGGACTCAAGCAATCTTTTCGTATGGTCATTGAGTCTAAAAATCGCATAACCTTTTGCTGTTTTATATGCTTTTGTCCCCTCTATAACACCATTTCCATAATGCAATGTATGCGATAATACATGAGTTTGAGCATCATTCCACGCTTTAAACTCACCATTCATCCAAATATATTTTGCTTCATTCATTATCATCTCTCCGAATATTTTTAAGAAAACATTCTATCTAAATATTTGTTAAGGTTCATTAAATATCTAAAAGTTAATTTTTTTGGATATAATTTTATACTTAGGAGCGACAGGTAGTTGCTGGTGAAGAGATTCACGAGAGGAAAGTCCGTGCTACAAGTGAGATAGGACTCCATCTAACCGATGGCCAGAGTAATCTGAGGGCAAGTGCAACAGAGAGTATGAAAACCATTTAGGTGGTAAAAGGTGAAAGGGTGGTGTAAGAGACCACCAGTACTTATGGTAACATGGGTAGCTAGGTAAACCCTGTCCGTAGCAAGAAGCATATGGTTGAAATCTCACATTTTTAGTGCTTCGCTTGAGCGTTTTGGCAACAACTCGCCTAGATAAATAACTACCCAACGACAGAACACGGCTTATCGTCTCTCCTAAGCACTTTTTAAAAAAGAACTAACTTCCACAAAAGCTAATATTAAAAATAAATTCTCGTTTATATTGATATTTTTCTGCTATATATCTCCTATCATAAGCTTCATTATTTCTTAAATGTATATTAAATTACACGATTTTTTTGCTATGATAATAAAAAAGACGGAGGTTACACAGATGTATAAAAAAATTTTGCTACTTTCTATGATAAGTTTTTTACAACTGAATGCTGATGATTATTTTATAAAATTGGGTGCATTTAAAATGAACGATGTATTGAAAGAGAATATGTCTAACCTACCAGAAAACTTAAGAAAGAAAGTTATTATAGTTAAAAAAGAAGGATGGTTAATACCAATTGTCAAATCAAGTTATCAAAAAGATGCTTTAACTCTTTTGCCAAAGTATCAAAATTACTTCAAAGATGCGACAGTAAGTAGTAATTCAAAAACATTAACACTTCCAGTAGTTCGTAGATATAAAGAAGAAGCACAAGATGATATGGCAAAAATGTCTCAAGTTCCAGCACCAACAACAAGTAAAAAAGAGAAAAAAGAGCCGATTAAAGTTGAAAAAAAAGTTCAGATAGCCCCTAAACAAGAGGCAAAACGAGAAGTTATTTACAAGCCAAGAGTAGAAAAGAAGAGCTATAGTACTCCTTCAAAAATGGCGTATGCACAACAAACTTCAACCCATTTCGTACCACCTGTGAGTTATGAAGAACCTGTGGAAACACAAAACAGTGGAGTTGTTGTAAATGAGGTTACAAATCAAAATGTTACAACCTCGCCAGTCGTTGACAATGCGATTCACAATGAGTATCAACAAGCGATAATGGTTGAAAATGGAGTTGATAGCCGTAGAATCTATCCAGAGGATAAAGTTTTTAGCAAAGAGCTATTAAGTGGAAGAGTTTTTTATCTTGCAAATAAGTCTGATGAGAAAGATGCAAATCTTTTGGTTAAGGCTACTTTTGAAAATCATAAGGTTAATTATACGCCAATTTTGGGCAATATGAAGATTCAAGAGGCAAATTTTATCGTTCAAGATGAGAAGCTTTATATGTTTGAAGACCAAATTGTTGGCGATTCTGCGTATTCCAATATAGAAGCCAATGAAAAAGAGTATCTTCTTGTATCTAGTTGGCAAAAAAATAAGAAGATAAATACACTAAGATATTATCACAATCTTGATGAGGCAAAAGGATATTTGGGTTTAAGTAATGGCAATAAACTCTCATCTGTGCTTGAATCTGGCGATTTTGACCATAAATTTATAAAAAATTAAGCTTTTAAAGCTCTATTGTAGTTTTTTTTTGATACTATTTCGGGCTAAAACTCTATAAGAAAAATCTATAAAGGAGAAAAAATGCCAAAGATGAAAAGTGTCAAAGGTGCAGTTAAACGCTTTAAGATTAAAAAAAGTGGTAAAATTAAAAGAGGAACAGCTTTTAGAAGCCACATTTTAACTAAAGTAGATGGTGGACATAAAAGAGCTTCAAGAAGCCCTAAATATGTAAGCAGTGCTAGTGCTCACCAAATAAGAGAGATGATAGTTTAATCTTCATTTTTCGATTTTAAACAACGCTATCCCCTAAATATAGGGCAAGTTCAAGCATCGTCTTGACACCAACAGTCGCACAGACTTTTTATGGTAAAGGAATAACATGAGAGTAAAAACAGGTATAGTAAGAAGAAGAAGACACAAAAAACTATTAAAACTTGCAAGAGGTTTTTATAGCGGAAGAAGAAAACACTTTAGAAAAGCAAAAGAGCAGTTAGAACGCTCAATGGTTTATTCTTATAGAGATAGAAGAGCTAAAAAAAGAGATTTCAGAAGACTTTGGATTGTTAGAATTAACGCTGCAACTAGAATCAATGGGTTGAGCTATTCAGTATTTATGCATGGTTTAAAACTTGCAAATGTTGAGTTAGATAGAAAAGTATTGGCTGATATGGCGATGAACGCACCTGCATCATTTGCTTCAGTTGTTGAAACTGCAAAACAAGCTATCGCTTCTAAATAATATTACGGACGCATTTTTATGCGTTCTATCTCCTCAAAATCAACTTTCATAAAATAAAAAACCAAAACATCTTTAATAAACTTTCGATATACTCACGCAAAAAATGGAGAATTTGATGTTAAAATTAGGTGATAGTGTAAGTGATTTTTGTCTGCCAAATCAAGATGCTGAGGAGATATGTTTTCGTGATATTTCTGGGCGTTGGATAATTTTGTATTTTTATCCAAAAGATAGTACTCCTGGGTGTACGACCGAAGCGTGTGATTTCAATGTTAATCTTACAGCATTTACTGGGGCAAATGCGATTGTATTAGGGGTTAGTCCAGATTCTCCTGCTAGACATACAAAGTTTATAGATAAAAACACTCTAAATTTTACGCTTTTGTCCGATGAAGAAAAAGAGGTTTGTAAGCTTTTTGGGGTTTGGCAACTGAAAAAATTTATGGGTAAAGAGTATATGGGAGTTGTTCGAAGTACTTTTATTATTTCACCTGACAATCAAATTGTTTTTGAAGATAGAGCTGTGAAAGTTAAAAATCATGCTTTAATGATACTGAAGAAACTTCAAGAGCTTCAAAACACTCAAAAATAGTAAATTATTTCATAAAAGTACTCATAAATTAATACTCTATAACATTAAGTATGGTAAAATTAACATCTTTACTTAATATAAAGATATGGGGGTTGTGAGTATTATGTTAGACAATTTTAAATCTTTGCTTAGAAACTTTTTTTATAGCATGAAACGGTATCCACTTGCAAGTTTGAGTGCTTTTATAGTTACTATTTTATCTATCTATCTAGTAGAAAACAGTGCTCTTTCAAAAGATAAAGTAGATTTTTTATCCAATATTGCTTTAACTTCCACTCTAGCTTTTTTTATATTCATCGCATTGGGATTGATAAGTAGTAGAACGATTTTATCACTTATCGGTGTCATATTATCTTTAGGATACTTCTTTTCTCTTCCAAATAGTATTGATATGGTAAGTGACAAGCATATTATCCTTATATTTATCTCATTTATCTTTATATTAACCGTACCCTTTTTAGAAAAAAATGTGCATAATGAAAAATTTTGGTCTTGGATATATGGTGTCTTTTTAGCACTACTTAGCTCTTTTATTTTTGGTGGGATACTTTTTGGAGGATTGGCAGGTGCGATAAGTGCGAGTACACAACTTTTTGGATTTAGTGTTGATGGAAAATATTATGCCGAAGTAGCTTTTGTAGTTTTTGGACTCTTTTCAACACACTATTTTATCGCTCAACTCCCACATAATCCTCACACTATGCAATCTAAAGAGTTTGAATATAGACCGATAGAAACCTTTTTCACAAATTATATTTTACTGCCTTTGTCTATCATTTACGCATTCATTCTTATTGGATATGGGGTAAAGATTGTGATAACTTCAACTGTGCCAAATGGAATGATAGTTTGGTTATCTTTGGCTTTTGCAACGCTCTCTTTCATCACTTATATGTTTTTAAGACTCTCCAATCATAGATTTAAAAAACTATTGCTTATTACGATTGCCATGCAGATGCTTTTATTGTTTGCATCTTTATATCTTAGAATTGATGAATATGGCTGGAGTGCAAATAGATATATGACAGGTGTTGCAGGAGTTTGGTTTTTTATCATCTCTATATATCTTCTTTTAAAACCAAACTATTCTTATCGTAATATTTTTTTATTTTTAGCAAGTTTGCTATTGATTAGTCAATATGGAGGACCTTTGAGTGCCTCTAGTATCTCTAAGTTTTCACAAGGAACGAGACTTGCAACTCTACTTCAAGAAAATAAAAATCTCTCTAACGATACAAATATAGATATACGATGTAAGATTTCAGGAGCAATTGGCTATCTTGATACTCATCATGAGAAGAAAACTTTGGAAAAGATTATCCCCTCTATCGTCAAATCTTATGATGAAAATCAGTCTAAAGATAAAGAGTTTAGCTCATTTGCCACCCAAGCATTGGGATTTAGTTTTGTAAATGATTATCAGTGTAGTGAAATGAGTAGAAAAAATAGTAATATAGAGGCATTAGTGCCTTACTCTATCCGTGTTGATTCTCAATTTGACTACTCTGTCAATATCAAAGGTTATGATTGGATGGATAGTGTTGATGTATATAGCGACCCGAATTTAGATTATTCCTCTCCTCTGGGTGGAACAGATGAGCTAAACATTACAATTAAAAATCCAAATATCTTGATTATAAAAAGAGAGCAGAATCTATTAGGTGAATTTAATCTAACAACTTTTGCGAAAGATGTGTTACTAAAGGTAAATAGTGTAGATACAATTCCTCTCAAAGAGTTCGTATTTACGGGAGATAGTGATAAAATTGCGATACGAATCTACTTTGATTCTTTAGATGTTTATAAAGTAGATGGAAATGTTAGTGGATTGAGTGGTAAATTATTATGGAAAGAAAAATAGTTAGAAAAAGCAGGAATGTACCCACACCTAAAGAGGTAAAAAAAGTTGTTGTGCTTGATGCGTCAACTTTAGGGGCGGATTTGGATTTGAGTTCTTTACATGAATTTTGTGATGAACTCAAAATTTACGAAACGACTTCTCTTCATGAGTTAAATGATAGAATAAAAGATGCGTATATCATCATTACAAATAAAGTTATTATAGAAAAAACAAATATGCTTGAGGCTAAAAAACTTGAACTTATCTGCATTGCGGCAACGGGGATGAACAATGTAGATTTAGAAGGGGCAAAAGAGCTTAAAATCAGTGTTAGAAATGTTGTTGGTTATTCAACTGCTAGTGTCAATCAACACACTTTTATGATGGCTTTTAACCTTATGGGTAAAGTCAAATATTTTGAAAATAGAGTACAAAGTGGGGAATGGAAAAAATCTGGTATATTTACAGATGTTTCAAATCCATTTAGTGAATTAAGTAGTCTGACATGGGGGATTGTTGGGCTAGGTAAGATAGGTAATAGAGTTGCTTCGACGGCTGAATTTTTAGGTGCTAAAGTACAATATTACTCAACAAGTGGTAAAAATACAATAAGCCCATATCATAGAACTTCATTAGAAAAATTATTAGAAACTTCGGATATTATTTCTGTTCATTGTCCTTTAAATGAGCATACAAAAAATCTTATAAATACAACTAATCTTTCACTTTTAAAAGAGGGAGCGATTATTTTAAATCTTGCACGAGGTGGGATTATCAATGAAGCTGATTTAGCCAAAGAGATAAATGTAAGAGAGATTTATGCTGGACTTGATGTATTTGAAAAAGAGCCAATTGAAAATGATAATCCGCTTTTAAGTGTGGAGCATAAAGATAGATTGATTTTGACGCCTCATATTGCATGGACAAGTAAAGAAGCTAGGATTAAGCTTTTAGAAGGTATTGTAGCCAATATTAAGGATTATCTACTTAAGAAAATTCATTAAGGGTTACAATGATAGATGTTTTGGTTATCGGTAGTGGTGGAAGTGCCTTAAGCTCTGCTATAAGTGCTAAAAATTTAGGAGCGAGTGTTATAGTTGTGACCAAATCAAGAGTCACAACTTCTCAGAGTGTTATGGCTCAAGGTGGTATCAATGGCGTTATCAATGAATCTGATAGCGTTGATGCTCACATAAAAGATACGCTCTCATCTGCATATGAACTCTGTGATGAGTTAATGGTTTCAAAGTTATGTGAGGGTGCTAAAGAGAGTATTGAGTGGCTTGATGAGTTGGGTGTACCTTTTGATAGAACCATAGACAATCAAATTTCTCAACGACGATTGGGTGGAACAACTGCACAAAGAGCCTGTTATGCTCAAGACTACACAGGTTTAAAAATCCTACATACCCTGTACGATACAGCTTTAAAATATGATATTGAGTTCAAAGAAGAGCATTTTTTGCTCAATCTCATCGTTGAAGAGGGTGAAGTTTTAGGTGCTACTTTTTTAGATATTGCCACTGGTGAGATTGAGGCAATATATGCGAAATCAACAATCATCGCTACTGGTGGTTACGCTGGAATCTATCATAATCTAACTACAAATGCTTATGGTTCTACGGGCGATGGTATCGCTTCTGTTGTTCGTGCTGGTGGATATCTATCAGACATGGAGTTTATACAATTTCATCCAACAGCTCTTAAAAATTCGTCGATTCTTATCTCGGAGAGTGCTAGAGGGGAGGGTGGATATCTTGTAAATTCTGATGGAGAGCGATTTGTCGATGAGCTTCTTAGTAGAGATAAAGTCTCTCGTGCCATTTGGCAAGAGCTTAGTTCTGGTAAGAAGGTTTTTTTAGATTTACGACACATAGACAAAGATAGGTTAGAGCTTCATCTTCCTCAAGAGTTAAAACTTTGCCGACTAGAAGGGATTGAGCCAACAAAAGAGCTTATTGAGATAAAACCCGCTCCTCATTATACGATGGGTGGTATCGATGTAGATAGAAATCTTAAAATCAAAGGACTCAAAAGAGCTTTTGGGGTGGGTGAATGTTCCAATGCAAAAGTTCATGGTGCAAATCGTTTGGGTGGAAATTCTCTTTTAGAGATTGTCTCTTTTGGTCGATTAGCTGGAGCAAATGCGTATAAAGAGGCTCAAAAAAACGCTATAAAGATACCTAAAGATGAGATTCAACTTCAAAAAGATAGAGATTTTATAAAATATCTTTTTTATTTTCCAAACAAAACAAATTTTTATGAAAAACGAGAGCTTTTAGGTAAAGTATTTTATCAAAATGTTGGAATTATCCGAAAAGATGCTCACATGATGAGTGTTTTAGCAATGCTTAGAAATCTTCAAAGAGATTTTAAAACAATGGGGCTTGGCGATAAATCAAAAACTCACAATACCAATCTGGTTGAATTTATAGAATTTGGCAATATGTTAGAGTTAGGTGAAATTATTTTAGTAGGTGCAATGAGTAGAAAAGAGAGTAGAGGGGCACATTTTAGAGAAGATTTTCCAACCCCTCATCCCTCTTTTGCACTGCATTCTATCTTTTGGAAAGAAGATGGTGTTTTATGTGCCGATTTTGTAAAGGGAG
>SDAZ01000120.1 GCA_006212005.1 Sulfurovum sp.
TTTACTTTGAAGTTAAAAAAAACTACTGTCCGATTTGATTGGCAATAGCTGTAATCTGTTTAGAACTCAAACCTTTTACATTTCCTTGCATAACCGTTTTCATCTCTCCACCATATGTACCTTTTTTATAACCCTTAAGTGCTGATACGATTTGTGCTTTTGTCAAAGTATTGATAACCTTACTTTTTCCTAAAGCCATTTTTTCACCTTTTGCACCATGACAACTCGCACATTTGCTTTCAAAATCACCTGCACATGAAAAGCCTACTGTTAACGCCATTATTAATGTTATCTTATGTATTGTTTTTATATTCATGCTTAGTATCCTATCACTTCTTTTGAATATTTCTTAAGTTCAACTGTTTTAGTTTGAACACTTACCTCTGCTTTAGCTTCTCGTTTGCCTTTGTAATATTGCTCCATCTCATCACCAAAAGCATCAAAATAATCGACAAATTTACCTACTCCAACCACAGCCACAGCGTACAATTCATCTGTCTTTATATCATGTTCAAGTACGATAGACGCTAACGGCTCTCTTGCATCTCCACCTAAATTTTTACATCCTGAAGCTGGGTCATAAGAGGACATATGCGATGAACAGACAATAACTTTATCTTGCGAACAAGATACCGTTTTTTCACCTTTTTTAAAATACTTGATAAAACTCTCTTTTGGATTTGGATGAGTTAGTTGATGTGCACAAATCGCACTATATGCAACAATAGAACTCTCTTTCCCAATCCCACCTTTCCATACATACTCATCTCCAGCTTCACTTTTTAGAGTCACATCTTTTTGCGTTGCAGTTCCCAAATCTATGAGCATACTAGGTGTTCCAACAAAAGGATAATTGAAAATATAAGCAGTCTCTTTTTTCAATTTACCAGCAAGAAGTGGCTTACCTAGAGCATCAACCAATTTTACTTTACCATATCCCACAAACATTTGTCCATTTTCGGCAAACAATCTTGTAGGTATCAATGATGGAAATACAGCAATAGTGCCGATACCTCCTATAATTTGTAAAAAATTTCTTCTTTCCATCGGTTTAAATATTCTCCTCTAAGTTATGAAAATAGTTCTCTTTTAACACCGTTATACCACTCTGTTGTGAGTTTACCAGTGCCTTTTGACCTAAATTTACCACTACCATCTGCTGGTTTTGGAACATTAGGAACAGCATTTATATTGCCTGTATCTGCATCAGCAACAAACTCATGTTGAACCATGATAGCCTCTGCTGGATTGGTATTTACCATAGAATAACATACATTGGCAGCTTGTGCAGGAAGACCTGATTTTACATCAAAAGTACTATTATTGAGTTGTGCAACGATTTGCAATGAAGCTCTTTTTCCACTCCAAATAGCCGTTTGACCACTTGCAGGAACTCCATGCCCAACACAATCACCAACTACATAAACATTTGGGTCTGTTTTTGACTGAAAGCCCGTAGAATTCATCGCAACAAAGCCATTTTTAGTTGTTTGAAGTCCTGCCATACCGATAACTGGACTCACTTTATTGTAAGGCATCAAATTACAAACTTCATATTTGATAGTCACATCAACTTCATTTTCTTTATAAGTAATCGTTTTATTTTTCACATCAACATCAACGATTGGAGCTTTTCCATGATACTCAACGATATTTGGATACAAATCAGACCATGTCTCCATAAAGGCTTTATTTTTGGCAAAAGTACCATCACTAGTATCAAGTACTATCACTTTACCTTTTATCTTTTTTTGTTTCATATAACTAGCTAACATAGAAGTTCGTTCAAATGGGGCTGGAGGACATCTAAATTTGCCTTTTTGAGGAGGGACAATCACGATATTACCATCATTCATATTATCCAATTGTCTTTTAAGAGCCAAATGTTCACTTCCTGGCATCAATGCCGATGGACACTCTCTTGAAACCAAAGATATTTTTTGTGCATCCCAAGATGGGAACTGTTTCGTATAATCATAAGCGATACCTGGAGCTAAAACAAGTACATTGTATCCAAAATCACCTGTTGTGGTTTTAACAACTTTTGCCTCTCTATCAATACCAATAACTTCACACTGAACAAAATTATACCCATACTTAGCAGCTGGTGCATAATAATCATGTGTTAGTTGTTCAAAAGTAACACCTTGCATTCCACCTAAATAGGTATTGCTATATGGACAGGACATAAAGATTTCTCTTTTTTCTAATACTGTTACATTGATTGACTTATCTGCTTTTTTCAAAGCTTTGGCAACTGATAATCCACCAAAACCACCACCAACGATAACGACATCTTTGCCACTTGTACTACTTACAGAACTAGCTTCCAAGCTTATTGGACTAAGCAATGAGGCTGAAGCTATGATACTAAGTCCTACCAACTTGAACAAATCTCTTCTTTGCATTATATCTCCTTATAATTAATTGTACTAACTAGTTATATTAATACATAACAAACAATTATATTATAATATAAGTAAGAATGTCAATATTTCTAATGATTTTTTAAAGAAAAACTAATAGATTACGAATTGTTACTTTAGAGTAGAAGATTATTTTAGATTTTAAAGCTCAAAAGAGCTTTCTAGTAAAAAAGTTTAAAAAGAGGGCTAAATAAGTAAAGATTTTTCAATCGCTTCGCAAAGAGCAATTTTTTCAATGGTTTTTATCTGCTCTAAATATTCATCAAAGCTCAAACCAACTTTAGATATCTGCTTTTGAACGATAATCTCTCCTGCATCGAGTTCACTATTGACCCAATGAACACTTACGCCACCAAACTCATCATCACTCTTATAAGTTCTCTCAATCGCTTTTAAACCTTTAAATTTTGGAAGAAGAGATGGGTGAAGATTGATAGATTTGATGTTATCTGTAAAAATAGGTGTCAAAATACGCATAAATCCAGCTAAAACACTCAAATCTATATTATATTTTTGGATTTCCTCAACAACTCTTCTATCAAAATCTTCTCTTAAGCTAAAAGCTTTAGAGTCTATAATGACACATGGGATATTATATTTTTTTGCATATTCTATCCCCTTTGCTTCTGGATTGTTGCTAATGGTTAAAACAACTTCAACTTTTTTTTGATGAAGATGTTCCAATATATAGGCTAGATTTGAGCCAGTTCCACTAAATAAAATGGCTATCTTTTTTGGACTGTAACCTCGATAGCTTAAAAGTATTCCAAAAGCCCGATTTCTTTCAGTAAATGTTGGATAATTTTTAAAAATATCCTCTAGCGTTTTTTTATCTTCTTCGTTTAGTTCTTCTATCTTTTTCATGCTCTAATTGTAGTATTATTTTCTTTGAAATTAGATTTGGGTAGGTACTTAAAAGGATTAAAAAAGGCTAAACCTCTTAATCATGATATTTTGTATTATGCTAGTATGTCTTCAGAGTTTAATGACGACACTCATGGTTATTTTGAAGTTTATTTTAAGCTTCAAAAAAATCTATCTAATGGAAAAATGCAAGTTGAGGTAATTGATAAAAATTCTAATCAAAAAGACGAATAATTATTCGTCTTTTTTTCTACACATTCAACATCGTAAGATAGGTCTCAAGCTCATCATACTCTTTTTCTATGACTTTCATGGTAGCAATCATCTGCTCTTTTTCGATTTGTGGATTTTCTTGTTGAAATTTTTCTTGCCATGCGATACTCGCTTTTAACTCTTGTTTGGATGTTTTCACATACTCCAACGCATCAATGTGCATTTTTTTATCTAAAGTGTGCGTAGAATCCATAGCATAAAAGAGTTGAGCGTACTTTTCATACTCTGAACTAAATCTAAAATCCTCTGCTATGTTGTGTATTATCTCTAAGATACGCTGATTTTCTATCTTTGTGTACATGGTGACCTCTTTTTTTTCAGCCTATTGTACACTATAAATCTAAAATCTTTATGAGTTCATCGGTAATGGTTTCGATATTTTGTGTAGCATCAATGAGCGTAAAAGGGATATCAAGTTTCTTTAAACTCTCTTTCATGTGCATTTGAACTTCTAAAAGATACTCTAAGCCCCTTAGTTCGATACCATCAAGTGTTTTTTGGCTTGTTCTGGCTTTGAGTGTTTGCATATCGGTCACAAATAAGACAATCCTATTGGGCATTGTATCTTCGAGAGCAAAGCGATTTAATGTCATAAGAAACTCAAAATCATCACTTCCATTTGCGAGTGCATAAGCAATCCCTGATAAAAATCCTCTATCAGAAAGAATCATCTTATGAGGTTGATTTGGTTTGATAAGTTGTGTGTAGTGTTCGGCTCTATCAGCTAAAAACAGAAAAAGTTCGGCTCTTTTAGAATGGAGTTGACCTGAAAGTAAAATCTCTCTTGCTGTTTGTCCAAATGGAGTTCCTGCTGGTTCTTTTGTGGTTAAGATGTGTGGATAGAGTTGTTTTAAGCGTTCTATTTGAGTACTTTTTCCACAAGTATCAATCCCCTCAAAAATGATATACATTTATCTTCCTTTTAACTCTTCTAGGATTTCGGCAGGAACAAGATGTGAAATTGCTCCGTTAAAATCTAATAAAGAGCGAACAATCGACGAGCTGATAAAGGCGTATTGGAGACTAGGCATGAGGTATATGGTCTCAATCTCTTTTTTTAAAGAGGCATTTGCATAACCCATTTGTAATTCATATTCAAAGTCACTCACCGCTCTAAGCCCACGGATGATAGTATCAATCCGTAATTTATCACTCAAATCAACCAAAAGAGACTCAAATCCTATTACCTCTATCTTTGGATAATTTTTTGTTGCCATTTTAACGAGTTGAATTCTTTTCTCCAAATCAAACATCGGTTTTTTGGCACTATTGAGTGCTACGGCGATAACAACTTTATCAAATATCTTACACGCTCGTTTGATGATATCCATGTGTCCATTGGTAATAGGGTCAAATGTTCCTGAATATATCGCTTCTTTTGTCTCTTTCATACGATTTTCACTTTTGAATTGTAATTGATGGTTTTTAAAATCCGAAAGAGATAGATTAAGATGATAGCCGTGATAATTCCCAAAGCATCAGCTACAACATCAAGAAACTCTGAACTTCGATTGATACTAAAGTATTGTGCTATTTCTATAAAAACACCATACGCTAAGAGTTCTATAAAAGCGATGTGATATTTATATTTAAAAGCATAAATAAAAAGAGCAGTAAGGACAAAAAAAGCTATAAAATGGTTAGATTTATCCCATAAATTTAATTCTGGCAACTTTTGTGCTGGTATTACAGCCAATATAAAAACTATAAAGGCGACTAAAAAGAAGATTCTTTTAAAGATTTGAAATTTTTTCATAGATAAACTCCGCAAAATTATCATCATCATTTGGACACTGCACAACGATAAACTCATCATATTTTAGTTTTTCGGCAATTTCTCTCGCTTCAATATCAAGTTCAAAGATAGTTTCAGAGTTATCTATCGTAAAAGAGAG
>SDAZ01000121.1 GCA_006212005.1 Sulfurovum sp.
TGTTGGATAATTTTTAAAAATATCCTCTAGCGTTTTTTTATCTTCTTCGTTTAGTTCTTCTATCTTTTTCATGCTCTAATTGTAGTATTATTTTCTTTGAAATTAGATTTGGGTAGGTACTTACTTCTCCATCTGGAACAAAAACGGTTCTTTTACAAACAGAAAACGAACTCGATGACAGCCAAGATACAAATATAAGACTTTCAAGTCAAGCATTTTATAATGAAAATCCAGCAGGAGTATGGAAAGTGAACATAACAGATAAAAATGACAATAGCAAAAATGGTTCAATCGGCGAAATAAAACTTCAAATAATAGGACATTAAAATGAAAAAAATAGTAATTTTTGTAGGGCTAATGGTTGGCTTGTGTGGAGATACACTTCATATGAAAATAAATGGAGAAAAAGAAGAGCTTAGTATACGACAAGATGGTGCAAATTATATATCAAATTCGACTCAAAACAAATTTAGATACCAAAACACAAGTGATATTTTAGTGGAGTTTTATAAGATAACTCCAGAATTAATCACTAGTTTTGAGGGAAAATATAATTTGAAACTGAAAAAAATTATGGTTATTGGGTACTATGTTTACAAGATAGAAGGAAATATAAATGAAGTAGTAAAACAAATAGCAAACGAAGCAAATGTGAAAACTGTTAAGCCAGATTGGGCAACGACAATCATATTTTATTGATAATATGCTCTTTTAAGAAATCAGACAATAAGAATAACTTTTTATTAATAAATTACTAATCACCATAAAGATATTTTTGTGATTGGTAATTTTAAAGTTAATTCATTTCAACTTTGAAAACCTCTCCTCCATTTTTCGTATCGCACAGTTATCAAGCACCCTTATAAGGTTTGTACTTCCTGCTTTTCCAGCCACATTTCCCATCGTTACGATAAATTTGCTAGTTTGGGTGATAAGTCCTTTATCTTTTGCTTTAATGATGAACTCATTGAGCATTCTCGTAATACTCTCAAACTGTTCCATCACAAACATCGGTTCAACGCCCCATGAAAGTTTGAGTTGTCTTTGGATTTCAACGGAAGGAGTTACGGCGATAATTCTATTTTTAGGGCGATATTTTGAGACACTTTTTGCACTAAAACCAGTTTCAGTAAAGACGATAATGGCATCTTTTTGCATAAAGGAAGAGAGCAGGGAAGCCGACATCGCAATGGCATCAGTAGCATCGGATATAAAATCTTTGTGATATGAGTAGTTTAACTCTGCTTCCAAGATGGTATCATTTAAAATTTTCACTGCCTCAAGTGGATATCTACCAATAGTTGTCTCATCTGAAAGCATAACCGCGTCAGTACCATCATACACTGCATTAGCGATATCGGAGACTTCTGCTCGTGTAGGGTATGGAGAATCAATCATCGAAGAGAGCATTTGTGTAGCAGTAATAACTGGTTTTGCGTGAAAGTTTGCTAACTTGATAATCTGTTTTTGTAGATTTGGAACTTTATGAAAGCCAAGTTCTGCCCCCAAATCACCTCTAGCAACCATCACACCATCGCTTACTTTGATAATCTCTTCAAGATTTTCTATTGCATTACTCATTTCAATTTTGGCTATCAAAAGAGGATTTGCATCAAATGACTTTAAAATCTCTCTTGCCATGATAACATCATCAGCACTTTGAACAAATGAAAGTGCTACGATATCAATCTTTTCTTTTGCTCCAAACTCCAAATCAGCTCTATCTTTAGGTGTAATGGCATCCAATTTAATCGCTGTATGCGGAAAATTTACCCCTTTTCGTGAAGTAAGTTTGCCATTGTTTAGAAGTTTTAACTCCACAGAATCTTCATTTTTAGAGACTACAATGGTTTTTATCGTTCCATCTGCAAAATAAATTTCTTGATTTGTCTCTATGCTATCGATGATTTGAGGATAGGAAAGATTAAGAGTCAATCGGTTGAGGCTAGGTGTTTTACTAAGCCATATGGTATCACCCATTTTGAGTTCTAACACACCATCTATTTTGCCAATTCTAACTTTTGGCCCTGATATATCTTGAAGTATGGCTACTGTTTTATCAAGTTGCGTGGAAATTTGGCGAATTTTTTTGATGATTTGAGTATGTTCTGTATAATCTCCATGTGAAAAATTGATTCTAAACACATCGACTCCCAACTCTATAAGTTCTTTGATTTTTTGAGTTGTTGAAGTTGCTGGGCCGATGGTTATAACTACTTTTGTCTTTTTTTGCATTTGTTTTACCTAATTGAGTATAAATTTTTCACAATTATATCATAAACAAAATATATTATTTAACAACAAAAGAGTTTTTAGAAAAAAAAGTTAAATTTTTTTAAATTATCTCTTTTAAATGTCCAATTTCAAACCAAACGAGTAATTTTCATTTTTCATCTTATCTGTATCTATATTTTTAATATCCATCTCATTACCATAATCTGTATAACCTACAAAAAGTGAAAGATTTTGCGTAAATTGATAGTTTGCTTCGAGACCATAAGTTAGCTTACTATCCTCTTTTGAGATTTTTTCACCTGTATTTTTCAGTGTAAACTCTCCATCAGTTTGTGTATAACCAACTTTTGGTGTAAGTGAAAGACCACTGATGAGAGGTAGTGTATAAGTTGCAAAGATACCATAACGACTGATATCATCTTTTGAAAATTCGGGATGCTCGGAAAAATTTTTTGTATATTCAAGTCTAGCACCAAAATTACTGATTAGATTTATCCCAGCAAAACCTGTAACCATATCTTCATCGTTTGCACCTTGTGAATATCCTAGACCAACTTGAGCGACACTATCAGCCGACAAAAATGAACCCATAAGTGCCAAAGCTAAAATAATTTTTTTCATGGAAACTCCTATTTGTGATTTTTGACTATTATAGCATATCTAAGATAGGTTTAAATAAAAAAATGCTCTATATTAATGCTGATTTTTAAGTTATTTTAAAATAACTTCTCCAACTTCAAAGCCAACTCTTTATAACTAAAATGCTCTATAACATACTTTTTGCCGTTTGTTCCCAAATTGGCTCTCTCACCTTTGCTCATAGCATAAAGTTTTTTTACCCCATAGGCAATAGCATTTTTATCTCCAGCTTTGACACTAACTCCACAATTTGCGATTTTAACGACATCACCACCACCACTAAAAGCGTGTAAAATCGGTTTTGCACTGTACATATAATCAAAAACTTTATTTGCCGATGTTCCAAAACGATAAAGTTTTTCATCCAACCAACCGATAAAACAGACATCAAAAAGAGCCAATACCGACCCAACTTGAGCTTTTTTAACCGATGGCAAGAAGAGGATATTGTGACTATTTTCGTATTGTTTCATGAAATCTGCTTTGAGTTGTCCCTCTCCGACTATCACAAAAATGACATCGTTAAATGATTCAAGCTCTTTGGCACTTTGCAAGAAACTCTCCAATGCATTGGATAAACCTATCGTACCTGTGTAGCCCACGATAAATTTATCTTTTGGTATCAACTCTAAAAAGGCATTTTCAAGTGGCTCTTGAAAGCTCAACTCTTCTAAATTGACCCCGTTACTAATCCAATGAGCAGTTCTCTCAATCCCAAGTTCACTAAGATGTGCTTTATAGTTAGGAAGATTTGAGATAATCTCATCACTGTGTTTTAGAGCAAATGACTCAAACCACGCCATCAATCGCATAAAAGGGTGAGTTGCTTTAAATCCACCGAGTTCAATCAAACTCAAAGGCCAAATATCACGAACTTCATATAAAAGTTTAGCTTTAGAAAATTTGGCGATAATCCATGCAGGAACAATAGGAAAAGGGGAAGGAGAAGAGACCATTATCACATCAGCTTTAGCGATTTTGACTCTTAAAAATAGCACTTTTATCATAAAAAGTAGCCATTTTAACACTCTTTTTTTGTCGTGAGCCATACCGTAGTTCAACGATTTGATAAAGAGATAATCAATCCCATCAATAGTTTCGCACTGTTTTGAGGGTAAATTGGCAAAAAGATGTGAATAACTCGAACTTACAATCGTAACTTTATGACCACGCCCTACTAACTCTTTTGCCAGATAGTAGTGCCTAAACTCCATTCCATGTTTAGGACTTCCAGCGTATTCATTGATAATCCAAATATGTTTACTCAACCGTGACACTCTTTGCTAGATTTCGTGGCATATCAACATCATTGCCAAGTCGAACAGATATCTCAAGTGCTAAAAGTTGCGTAACCACCATCATCTCAAAAAACTCAAGCATCGGATGCGTATCGTGTGAAGTTTTGATAAAATCATCAGCCAATTCAAATTCAAGAGGAGAGATAGCCAAAATAGTCGAGTCTCTTGCACTCAACTCCTCAACATTGCTCTTTATCTTTTCATAGTGAAGCGTTTTTGGCATCAAAGCCACGGTAAAGAGTTGACTATCAGCCAAAGCGATAGGTCCATGTTTCATCTCACCAGCAGGATAACCCTCAGCATGAAGATAGCTAATCTCTTTGAGTTTCAACGCTCCCTCAAGTGCCAATGGAAAGAAAATATCTCGTCCGATAAAGAAAAAACCGTGACCATGAAGGTACTTTTTACTCATACGATGAATCTTTGCGTGAAGTGAATCGCTTACCAATAAAGAGGCGGGAGTATGAAGCATCGCTTTTATCTCATTGGCTAAAAATTCGCTTGAAACACTCTCTCTAAGTTGAGCGATATAAAGACTTAACATCCATAAAACCATCGTTTGAGTTGCAAAAGCTTTTGTACTCGCTACCCCTTTTTCTATCCCAGCTCGTGTTAAAATCGCTTTGTTGCTCTCTCTTACAATTGATGAGTTATCCACATTGCAGATAGATAAAGTTTTGAGTCCTGCTCGTGAAGCAATCTTTAAAGCCTCTAAAGTATCAGCTGTCTCTCCACTTTGAGAGATGGTTACAAAGAGTGTTTTTGGGTTTAAAAGTGGTTCTTTATATCTAAATTCTGATGCTATCTCGACTTGTGTCGGAATCTTTGAGATTCGTTCAAAAAGATAACTTGAAGCCAAAGCAGAGTGATAACTTGTTCCACACGCACAAATCTTTATACTCTCAATCCCATCAAAAAATCGTTCATCAAGCTCATCAAAACTAATTCCCTCTTCATATACACGCCCCATCATAGTATCGCTCATCACGCTTGATTGTTCATATATCTCTTTTTCCATGAAAAAACGGTAGCCATCTTTTTGTGCAGAGGTTTTATTGGTACTTAGCGTCTGTTTTGTGATTTTCTTCTCACC
>SDAZ01000023.1 GCA_006212005.1 Sulfurovum sp.
GCATCAGCACCATACGAACTCAACTCTTTAATCATTTCATGGGTTGTGATACCACTTTCGGCGACGATAATCTTATTATTTGGAATCAGAGGAATAAGTTTTTGACTAAGTTTCATATCCATCTCAAAAGTTTCCAAATTGCGATGATTTATCCCTATAATGCTAGCTCCTGTAAATATCGCTTTAACCAAATCCGTTTTATCATGAACTTCAATCAAAACTTCAAGCCCTAAATGCAGAGCATAATCATAAAGCTCTTTTAACTCTTTTCGACTAAGTGCAGCAGCGATGAGTAAAATAAAATCAGCTCCATAAACCAATGCTTCAAGAATCTGATATTTATCAATAATAAAATCTTTTCTAAGTAGTGGCATAGGAACATATCTTCGAATCATCCCCAAATACTCCTTATCTCCCATAAAAAAGTGTGGTTCAGTCAAAACAGAAAGAGCATCAGCACCACCCAACTCATAAGCTTTTGCGATATTTAAAGGGTCGAAATCTTCTCGGATAATCCCTTTACTCGGACTTGCTTTTTTCACCTCAGCAATGATACGATAGGGGTTATCGGGAGTTGACTTTAACACACTATAAACATCCTTGGGCATAAATGGATTGTAAGCTAAGGATTTACCTAGATAGTCAAATCCAAAGTCAACTTTTCGTTGTTCTACATCTTCTCGTGTTTTTTTAATAATCTCATCTAAAATATTTGCCATTTTTACCTCTTGTTACATTTATTGATAATATCGATATGACCTTTAACTTCAGGCTCATCCATCCATGGTTGTTGCGTTGAAATCTGCTTCATAATCTCATCTGCTTTTTTACAATCACCCAATTTATAGTATCCCCAAGCCAAAGAATCAACATAAAATCCATTGTTTTTATCATATTTTAAAGCCTCTTCTACAAGCCGTATCCCTTTTTTAACATTGATATTATGCTCGATGAGTGTATATCCATAATAGTTTAAATGGGTAGGTTCAGATTCGCCTTTTTTGAGAGCCTCATCAAATTTATTGACGACAAGTTGGAGCATTTGAATATTATTTTTATCTTTACTACTTTCATAAATATAGATTCCCTCTTGTGCTAACCATTTTGTTTTGAGTGTTTCTTTGTACAATTTTTGTAACTGTTTTAAAATCTTTGCACTATTTTTTTGAACTTTATAAATATCCAAAAGCAATTCATCATCTTTTAACTTACTTTGTAAAACAGTTTCCGCCTTGTTATAATTTTCCAAAGATAGATGTATCCTCAAAACTCCTCGCAAATACTCCTCTTTTTTAGTCAAATCGTAAAGCTTTTCGTACATTTCAACTGCACCTTGATAATTTTTATCAAGAATATAATTATTGTATAATTGATTACAAATACTCTCTTTACACCCATTGGTTTTCAAATGCTTCTCTAAGATTTGGATTGCACCTTTATTGTCTTTGAGATGTTTTTCTGAAATAAGAGCAATTTTCATTGCAAATAACTCATCTGGAAGTTTTTCATACGCTTTTTTTAAGATATCAATAGCCGTTTTATAATCAGCACTGATAATATACGCACTTGCACTCAAATCATAATCATAGGGGCTTTTTGAGTAACTCATCAATTTTTGCGAAATAACTTTTGCTTTAGTGTACTCTTTATTGGTTAGATAAACAAAAAGCAGTAACTTTAAATTTTTTATATCTGGTGGTGTTTGTTGAGACAATTTTTCTAAAATAGGAAGATGTTTAGAGACTTTTCCTATATACAATGAACTCTCTATCTCTTTTATAGCATACTCCTCTTTTGAGGTTAACTCATAAAGCTTGTTGTAGATTGAGGCACTTGCATTAAAATCTTTTTTATTTTCACTCAAAATAGCTTGAATAATCAAATCATTCTCCTCATTTCGGCTCAAAGCAGATTGGATTTGTGTTAGATATTGATAATTGTATTGTGAAATATTTTCAACTGAAGCGATAGATTGTGAAGCTTTTAAACTACAACCATGCAAAAATACGGTGCTAAAACTTATCGTTATTAAATATATTAAATGATTCCTTGACACTCTTGTTTAACCTCTTGAATATTATTTTTAAATTGTTCCCAAAAGGGAAAAGTCCTACATTGTCTTGGACGAGCTTCATAGATGTTACATTTGCCATTTTCAAAAAAGATACAAGCAAAATTATCCGTGGCTATTTGTTTTTCGATGATAGAGTAGCGATGGTTGACTTTTTTTAAAAATCTAAAAGCAAACTCATCTACTTCCAAATCCAACAAAGAGGCAATCGCTCTAATCTCTTCATATTTTACCCAAATATATCCACTACTTCCAGTACAACAAGCTCCACCACAGCTATCACAAGCACTTGGGTTAAACGCAAAATCATACCCTTCTTGTGTTATCCCTTGAGTATTCATCTTAAAAATCTCCTTTTATGCTGTGTGTTGAAGCCATTTTAAACGCATTTGACGGCTCTGTATTATAATTACTCTCGTTATCAAAAACGATAAAAGGCTCGAGAATTTCCAAAAGTGATTTTGAGTTTAATCTTCCAGCTACCATTACCAATTTAGACGCTCTATCTTTTTTTGAATGAACAAATTGAATCGTCTGTGGGGTTATCTTGTTTAAGTGCATTTGAACTAAAATCTCACTTAATTGCTTTGCATCATAACAAAAAATAAACCATCCTCTAGGAGCGAGTAGCTTTTTTACTTTAGCAATAAATTTATCCAATGGCAAATGTTGGGCATATCTTGCGATATGAAGATGCTCATTTTGGCTTTTGGTAACATCATTATGGTAAAAAGGTGGATTTGAGACGATAAAGTTAAACTTATCTTTTTCTTTAAAATCTATAAAGTCACCCTCATGAGCCTCTACTTCTAGTCCATTTATCTCAAAATTGTGTTTCGCATATTTTAGCATAATTTTTTGTTTATCTATAATATTTGTTGTTATTTTAAAGTCTCTACTTAAAAGTAGCGAAATAATTCCAACTCCACAGCCAACATCGAGTAATCTTCCAAAAGGTTTAAACTTATGAATAAACTGATATAAGAAGATGGAGTCACTATTATAGGCATATCCGCTTGTTGGTTGATATAGAAACAAAAAAGTCCTTCTAAAGTTTTATTTTTTTGAAATTTTACTATTAAAACGGTATTTTTTTGATAAAATTTCTTTTATGAATGAAAATATATTAGATATGACCCCTCCGAGTATCGATTTTTGTATGATGGATTATGATTGCTCTTATATCGAGGGCAATAAAGTTCGTATGTCGTATAAATACATAGAGAATCCCAAAAAAAGCTACAACACGAAGCTTATCCAAAGAGGTTGGAGAAGATTTGGATGTTATTACTTTTATCCTATTTGCAATGGCTGTAATGAGTGCAAATCATTAAGAATTGATATTGAAAATTTTACCTTGAACTCTTCGCAAAAAAAAGCATTAAAACGAAATAAAGATACAAAAATAGTAGTTCAAAAACCATCTTATTCCAAATTTCATATTGATTTGTACAATCGCTACCATAGATTTAAAAGTGATAAAGATGAGTGGCTACATCGAGATATATCGATAAATGAGTATAAAGAGAATTTTGTTTATGGTGCAAGTAATTTTGGTAAAGAGGTTTTATATATCCGAGATGATAAGCTCGTAGGTGTAGATTTGATAGATATATTGGATGATGGTATATCTTCTATCTATTTTTTTTATGACCCCGATTATCTTTATCATTCGTTGGGAACTTATTCACTTTTATATCAGATTCAACTTGCAAGGAAAATGAAATTAAGATGGATATATTTAGGTTATTGGGTTGATGGATGTAAAGCTTTTGCTTATAAACCAAACTTTAAACCACTTGAAGTATTGGATGGATTTCCTGATATCACCCAAAATCCAAAGTGGGAAGCGTTTAATTTTTCGTGTTAGAGTATTTTTGAGTTTATTTTTAGGCTATTTTGACTATAATGGCTACAAATAGCTAATGGAGGATACGATAAAAAGGCTTTTTAAGGAGTTCTATCAGGCTAACGCTCATCTTGAACTTGACAAGTTGGTTGATTTGTTTGCTATTTTTGGTGGTAGTCAAATCCCCTTTGAGATAGATAAAACAGACTCTATTGAAGAGATTATTCGGTTTCATTTTGTAGAAAATTTTAAATATATAGAAGATTCTATCTCACCATCTTACCTTTTAGAAAAGCCTTATAGCCGATTTTTGACAGCTGTTGCAAGAGGTGATGGAAGGGTAACAAATGCTTTCAATCGTTCTCGTATTGGAGATGGGCTAGGTTGGAAGTTGATTCGAGAATTAGAAGAGTTAAATATTATCTTTTTAGAGATATCAAGAGAGAAACCACTTCTAACTTCTAAAAATCAAAAACTTCCAAAAGAGTTAAGAGGCTATCACATCGAACCAAAAATCCGTTTTGTTACCCCTTTTATGCGTTTTTGGTTTGCTTTTGTTGCTCCATTTTCAAAAGATTTAACGCACAAACAAAGTAGTGCATTTTATGATAATTTTGAACTCCATTTTACTCGTCTTACGGGACTTCTTTTTGAACAACTCTCTATTGCGATGTTAAATCAACATTTTGGGAACACTTTGCTCTCAAATGGTAGCTATTGGGATAGACATTTCAATGAGTTTGATGTTTATGCTATCACAAAACACTCTAAATCAATCGTGGGCGAGTGTAAATATAAAAATAAAAAGATATGTAAAAATGAGCTTTCAAAACTTCAAGAAAAAGCCAAAGTATCTATTTTAAGTCCAGAAATCTATGCACTCTTTTCTAAAAGTGGCTTTTCAAATGAGCTTAAAAGTATGAAAAGCGATAAACTTTTACTTTTCGAGCTTGAGGATTTAGTTTCATTGATTGTGTAAAAGATTTTTTTTAGTATAACCTTTGTTTTCATGCTATAATACACTCAATGGTCAATTAATTTAGGTAGCATTGCACTTTTGTAAGTCTCTATAGCAAAGTAAAATATATGAAGTAGCCAATAAAAGGCTACTTTGTCTGAAATAAAAGTTAAGTTTGGAGTTAGTAATGAGTTGGTTTGATGGTATAGAAAAAAATACTTTTTTAGAAATAAAATTAGATGATGATCAAAGAATAAGGGTTTATTTTATAGATAATTCTAAAGGCATTGTTACTTGTAAACTTGAAAGTGGCAAAATAAAAAAATTCAAAGAAGATAAAATTATAGATTTAGAAGAATTAGAAAATGTCATTTTAGAGCAAAAAAAAGAAACTAAAAATATTATAGAAAAAAATGTTGAAAAAATTTCAGTTAAAACATCATTTTTACATAAAATTGATAATTTTATTTTAAATCGTATAATTTTTAAAGACAATGAAGAATTTAATGAAATAAAAAAGAACGATAAAGAATTACATTCTACTTTAATTACAATTTTAAATTCATTTAATAATGCTAAAAAAATACATGAATTAGATTTTAGGTTTAATAGAACACAAAGACTTTTAGAACAATTAAATAATTTATTAAACAAACATAAAAATAAAAAAATAGATTTATTTTTATCCTATATGCTACAAGAATTAGATATTCCATATATTCATTTTTTTAAATCTTTACCCTCAACATTTTATTGTTTAAAATATGATATTTTCTATTTTAATAAATCCAACAATCAATACGCTTTTATTGTAGCTGAAAAATTATTTGAATTATATCTATTAAATGAAGAATCTTTAAATGAATTTATTTATATTGTTCAAAAAATTCCAAATTTTGGTTCACTTCAAGCAATAAAAAATCAAATCAATCAATTTTATAATAAATTTTCTAGCGTTGAACAAGAATTAATAGAAGAGTCTTTGAAATATATTGCTCTTAAATGCGATATACAACTAAATATAAATCAAACTATAAAAGAACAAATTATATTTTTAGAAACTATGATAAATCCTTCTCCTGAATATAATACACTAAATAGAAGTAATTTTAGTGAGTCATCAAAGCAAATCGTAACTTTAAATAATTTTTCATCATTAGGCGAACAGTTTATAAATTTATATAAACCAACATTTGAAGAACAATTAAAGCAAGAGTTAGAGCCAAATGGAAAAATAATACGATTTTTAAAAGATAAAAAGTTTGGTTTTATAAAAGATAAAGAAGATGTAGAATATTACTTTAAGACTGAAAATATTATTGATGAAAAATTATTAAATGAGTTAAATACAAACAAAACTCAAGTAAATATAAAAATCTGCTTTTCAAAAACAAGTAATTGGAAAGGGGATGTTGCAGATGTTATTCATAAATCTAAATCAATTAATGAAATATTGGATGATATTGCAAAACACGAAAAAGATAATCATTATAATATTGCTGAAAAACTTCTAAATCAAATTTTAACACAATTGCCAGATAATCTTATAATTAAAAAAAGACTTGATGAATTTAAGATTAATAAACCAAAACAAATACCAATATCAAAAAATAATAGTAGTTATCAAAAAGATATCAATAGCTATGGTTATTATGGTAGTTATGCTAAAGCAAAAACGGCAAAGGATAAAAAAGATTATGAAACGGCAATTAAATATTTTAAAATTGCTTTGGAAAATGATGAAAAAATAGAGAGTACTATTAAAGATTTATCTGTAACTTATTATGAAAATGATGAAGTAGAAAAGAGTAGAGAACTTTTAGCACAATATGAAAATAAATTATCTCGTAATTTAACTACATATAATTTTCTTGAAAATCACTATTTTACAATCGGTGAATATAGAAAAGCATTACAATATATTGATATTTTACTAAAAGAAGCTAATTCAAATAGAAAAATATTACTTTATGGGAAAAAAGCAAGTTGTTATATTAAATTGAATGATAAAAATCAAGCAAAAGAACTTTTAAATAAGATTTTAAAAATACAACCAGATAATAGTTATGCTAAAAGGCTATTAGAGGCAATAGAAATTAATAGCTTAAATATTCAAATAGATATAGCTTCATTTGGTGGCGGATTAAGTCAGTTTATAGAAAATACTTTAAAAAATTACGATGAATATTCAGGTGTTCCACCCAAAGTTGTAGAGTCGCAAGATTTTCAACAGGGAACTTTAAAAGAAGTTCGTAGAATTATCAAAGAAGCTGGTAGAGCAAGACCAAAAGAGAGAGCATCTTATTTATTAACTGAAGCAAAATTGATGGAAAGATTGGAACCAAATAAAGAAATAAGAAGTACTTTGGCAAAATATTGTAATGCAATGTCTCAAAATCATATTTTTGAAAATTCACCCAAAGAGGTAATTAGATTTTATTATTTAGAGGCTTTTAGTTTGGAAGAAAAATTAGATAGTGTTTTGCCACAAGTTTCATTTTATTTATTAACTTATATAAAAAATCATACTGAACTTTTAAATATGAATCATCCATCAATAGATGAAACTTTGGATATGTTATTTAACTCTGATATTAAAGTATTTTGGGATAGTATCATTGATATGTTTATATCAAATGATACCATTGCTAAACATTTAATTAAAAAATTTTATGATAATAAATTATTTTTAAATAAAACACTAGTTTTTATAAAATTACAAAATAATATATCTTTTGATGAGTTTACTAAAAAAATAGATACAATAAGACAAGATAAACAAAGAGATTATAATGATTGGTTAATAAGAATTAAAAGTTTAGTTAAATTGAATTCAATAGATGAGATTAGTAGTCAACTTGAAAAGACATTAGAAGAATTAACTAGTAAATGGCTTTTTCAACTAGATAAGCAAAGACTTAATACCATTAAAGAAATTAGACAAATGTTTGATGATTATTTAAAACAAAAGACATTTGATGATAGAGAAAGACTAAAAAATTATTTATTTAATAAAATAAATGATTTAGTGGATGAAATAGAAAAACGACCAACAAAGTTTTCTTATGAAGGATATAAACCATTAGTTGAAAATATAGAAAAACTTATTAGAACACATTTTGATAATGTTTTAAAAGCAAGTACTCCTGAAGTTACTCTTACGCTTTTAGAAGAACTTTCTGTTGTTCATGAGGATAATAGCGTTTCTTTACAAATTTCTATCACAAATTCAGCTAAAAGTTCTCCTATATCCAATATCAAGATAGAAATTAGAGAAGGAAATGGTGTTAAATATATTGATGGAGAAACTGAACTCAATGAAAGTATTAGAGGAGGTAGTGATAGGATACTAAAGTTTAATATAAATGTTTCAAAAGAGGTTGCTGATAATTTAGCTACTGATATAGAAATTCATTTAAGTTATAATAGTAGAGAATCAAGCGAACCTAGTTTAAAAACTTTTAGACTTCCTCTAAGGCTATATACTAGTGACGATTTCCAAAAAATAGAAAATGTTTATGCTCCTATTGCTGATGGAGGACCTGTGCAAGACAAAAATATGTTTTTTGGAAGAGATGAATATATAAATAATATCATTAATTCTCTAATTACAAACAATTCAAAGAGTATTATTATTTATGGACAAAAAAGATCAGGAAAATCTTCCGTTTTATATCACTTAAAAGATAAATTAAAAGATGAAGAAAAAGCTTTTTGCATAGATTTTAGTATGGGTGATATTATAGATAATTTATCATTAACAACATTTTATTATAAGATTTTATCTCAGATAGAAGAAGAATTAGAAATTTTAGATTTTGAAGATAAAGAAACACCTAAATTTAATAAACCTCCAATTGAAACATTAGAAAAATATCCAACGACTATTTTTGATGAAACCTTAAAAGAGTTTAAAAAATTTTTACTTCAAACAGAGAGTTGGAGAGATAAAAAATTGATTATCTTGATTGATGAGTTTACTTATATTTATACTAGTATCTCTAAAAAAGAGTTATCCTCAGATTTTATGAAAACTTGGAAAGCATTTATAGAAAAAAATATTTTCTCTGCTGTATTGGTTGGTCAAGATGTAACACTTAAGTTTAAAAGTCAATATCCAAATGAATTTGGTGTTACAGAAGATAAAAGATTAACCTATTTGTCACAAGATGATACTAAAGAGTTAATAGAAAAGCCTATATGGAATAAAGAGAGAGATTCAAGTAGATATATTGGTAATGCTATTAGTAAAATTGTAGATTATACTGCTTGTAGTCCATATTACCTACAAATGTTTTGTGCTAGAATTGTAGATTACATGAATCGAAAAAAAGCAATAAGTGTTACAGAGGCAGATATAGAAGAGATAGCTAAAACATTTATAGAGGGAGATACTAGTTTAACAGAAGATAAATTTGATAATTTGCTAACAGGAGGTGATGCTGATTTAGAAACATTTGATATAAAAATAGTCAAAGAGGTATTAAAACAAATTGCTAAAGAATCAGATACAGGTTCTTGTTTAAGAGACAATATACAAATTAAAAATGTTGACACAGCACAAATTGATAATATTATAGATGATTTAAAAAGAAGAGAAGTTATTAGTCAAAAAGATAAATATCTTAATATAAAGGTAGGGTTATTTGCAAAATGGTTATTAAAACATTAAAAAAACAAAATCCATTAACTGATTATGGAAACATTGTAACTGGAGATAGATTTATTGGTCGTAAAAATTGTATAGAAACAATTCGCAATAGAGTTTTAGTAAATAATGGTGGAAATATAGCTATTATGGGATTACCTAGAGTTGGTAAGTCAAGTTTAGCTTGGAATGCACTTATGATATATAAAGAAACTTATCTCAAAGAAAAAAGAATTATTATAGATATTACTGTTGGTGCAATAGAAACTTCTAAATATTTTTTTCAAACTTTGATTTGTAAGATTTTTGATGAAATCGAATTTGAAAATATAATTGACAATAATCAACTTGAAAAATTATCTTCAATCAAAGATAGTATCTTAAATGAAAAAACTAGAGATATTGAAGTCAAAAATTATATTCAAAAGTTTTATAAGCATTTAGCAAGATTAAATGTTCATATTATTTATATTTTAGATGAATTTGATCATATTGGTAAAATTTTTAGATTAGAAAATTTTCAATTTTTACGAGAATTAATTACTAAACCAGATATCAATATTGTTTTAATAACTATATCAAGAAGAACTATTCAAGAGATAGAACTTCTTGAAAATAATGCATTATCGAAATTGGCAGGAGTATTTAGTGATTTAAATTTGGGATTATTTAATGAAAAGGATATAACACTCTATTGGCAACAATTAGATAACTTTGGGATTACAACCGATAATGAATATCGAGAAAAAGTCCAAGATTTTACAGGAAGACATCCTTATTTACTAGATATGTTTAATTTTTATATTATTGAGGAAATATTACAAAATCCAACCATTAATATATATAAAATTTTTGATAATAAGTTAAAACTAACTTTTTTTAATCAATATGACAATATCATACATTTATTAAAAGAAGAAAAGTTGGATAATAAAATAATACAACTTTTTTTCGGTCCAAGATATGATTTAGATCAAAAATCAATTGAAAAATTGTTGAAATATGGAATGATTTATAAAAATAATGATGGAAAATATGAATGTTTTTCTAAGTTTTTTAAAGAGTATTTGTCTTTAAAGCAACATGAAATAAATGTTTGGTCGTTATGGAGTGAAACAGAGTCAAAAGTAAGAAAATTAATTAAAAAAAAGTTATCTGAAAAATATGGTAATGATTGGAAAAATGAGTTTTTGAAAAAGCATCCAAAGAAAGAGGGTTCATTAAAGAAGCTAGAAGAGACGATGGAAAAAAATCAAAAAAATTTTCCAGAACTAGCTTCATCGCATTTAGTCGATTATACATATCCTAAAGATATGTTTGAAGTTTTTATTTTAGTTAACTGGAATGATATATATTTACATATCTTTAAAGGAGAAAGAAAAGATTGGAATGATATATTTAATCATTTAGCAAAAATAAGAAATCCATTGGCTCACAATAATGAATATTTTATTGATGATGATGATAAAAATCTAGCAATTACTTATTGTAAAAAAATTCTTAAAAACATCGAAGTTTAGATAATCTCCGATTGGATATGACTCATTTGTTATAGAGTTAAAAAAACACCCTCTTCAACTCATCTAGGCTTGTTGAGAGTTTTTTTGAGAGTTGAGTTCGATTGAAAGTGCGTTGTCGTTTAGCAAGTTGAGCCGTAGCGATAATAATCCTCTCTATCATCTCATCTTTGCTATATACACCATCAAAATAACTCAATGTCTCTTTTATCCCTATCGCTTTCATAGGATTTGGGACTCTTCCATATTTATCTTCCAAAAATTTAACCTCATCGATAAGCCCATCTTCTATCATTTTATGAGTTCTTTTTGCGATTCGCTCTCTTAAAATCTCTCTTGGAGTATCTATCTCATAAATATCAACAGCTTCGTGGATAATTGGCTTTGGAGGATTGAGTTTAAAGTAGAATGTTGGTGGGGTTTGTGTTTGAAAATAGAGATTTAAAGCCTTTTCTATACGATAAGTGTCATTTGATGCGATTTTTAAAGCATAGTTTTCATCAATGGAAAGTAAAAACTTATAAGCCTTATCTAAATCTAAAAGCATATCTTGAGTTTTAGCTTTTATCTCATCTTCAATTTTAGGCATAGGACTCATCCCATCTATAAGAGCTTTAAGATAAAAACTTGTTCCACCTACGATAATGAGTTGTTTATCCTCTTTTGTTGAGAGATTTAAAGCCTTTTGATAAAGATGGATAAAAGTAGTCACATCGAAAGGTTCATCTAAAAAAATCTCATCAATCCCAAAATGTTTAATCCCCTCTCGCTCATTTAAAGTCGGTTTGGCTGAAACGATATCCACCTCTTTATAGATAGAAAGTGAATCAAGTGATAAAATATTGGAATTGAGCTTTTTTGCCAAATCTATGGCTAAAGCACTCTTTCCTGACGCTGTTGTTCCGATGATGGCTATATTATTGGATATTTTTTGCATATATAATCATAGCCTTATAACCATTAAGATAAAATAATATTTTAAGGAGTTTTGATGTTATACGATAAAGATAATCGTTTCAATCTTGCCAATTTGATAACTTTTGGCAATATCGCTTGTGGTGTGATTGCTATGCATTTTATTATGCAGGGTAATTTTACAGTGGCTATTATTTTAGCATGGATTGCAGGAGCTTTGGATATAGCCGATGGAAAAGTAGCAAGAAAGTACAATCTTTCTACAGAATTTGGTGTTCAAGTGGATAGTTTCGCTGATTTTATTTCGTTTGTGGTGATGCCATCTTTTTTACTCTACTACGCTTTGATTGCTCATCAAGAAAGCTTCATTTTAGAGTTTGTGTTAGGAATTATTTTTATATTTTACATCGTGGCAGGGCTTAGAAGACTCATCGAGTTCAATCTTAAAGTTGAAGCAGGAAAGGTAAGTAAATATTTTGAAGGTGTACCGACTCCTTTGGGTGCGATTTTGTTATGGGTTTTGTATCTGATTTACACATTTGAACTTATCACAAATGGTTATATTATCGGACTTTTAGTTATATTGGTTGGATATATGCTCAATAGTAAAATTAAAATCCCTCATCCATAAGATGGTACATATGATTAAAAATTTTAAAGAAAAAGTGGCAAATCTAAGTGAACTGGTGATGTTTAAACACTCCATCTTCTCATTTCCATTTATATTTATCGCTATGTTTGTGGCATCAAATGGTTGGTTTGGATTTAAATTGCTTTTTTTAGGAGCTTTATCAGCTATTGGTGCGAGAAATTTTGCGATGGGAGTAAATCGCTACTTAGACAGAGATATTGATATTTTAAATAATCGTACGAAAACACGACCTAGTGTTGATGGAAGAATTAGCCAAAAAGTGATGATTATTTTTATAGCTTTAAATGCTCTATTGTTTATCTTGGTGGCATATTTTATCAATGATTTGGCTTTTATGCTCTCATTTCCTATCCTTGTTATTTTGGCAAGTTATACTATTTTTAAACGCTTTAGCTCTTTGGCACATATCATTTTAGGTATCTCTTTAGGTTTAGCACCCATTGCTGGAGATGTGGCGGTTAGTGGAGAGATTCATCTGTGGGCTATTTTCTTGGCTGTTGGTGTTACTTTTTGGGTCGCTGGATTTGATTTGCTTTACTCTTTGCAAGATATAGATTTTGATATTTTACATAAACTTCACTCTATCCCTTCAAAATTTGGAGCAGAAAGAACATTGCTATTAGCAAAAATATTTCACATGATCACCATAATCTTTTGGCTACTCTTTGTTATAGAGGCTAAATTGGAGTTTTTTGCTGTTTTTGCAGTAGTTTTGAGTGCTTTTTTGTTAGGATATGAACATTATCTTATACACAAAGATTTCAATAAAATTGATAAAGCTTTTTTTACAGTTAACGGATATTTAGGTATCATATTTTTTGTTTTGGTCGTTATTGATGTTGCTTTTAAAGTATAAAATTGTGTTATAATGAAAGAAAAAAGGATAAAAAAATGGAATATGTTGAAGCTGATAGCTTAGAGGGAGCTAGAGAGTTGATAGATAAACTTGATGATAAGATTGTAGAGCTTATCGCACTTCGAAATCAATATATAAAGCAGGTTGCTCATTTTAAAAATAGTATTGAAGAGGTAAAATCAGAAGAAAGAGTTGCTGATATTATCGCTAGGGTGAGAACTAAAGCTATCGAGCTTGACCTTTCGCCAAACTTGATAAATAGTCTCTATACGATTATGATAGACTCTATGATTGAGAGTGAGATAGCTGAATTTAACAACGCTCGGTCGTTTTAATCTTTCTTTTTCTCATCATCACTTCCAGCAACAGCTCTTACGGTTGCTGAAGTTACATCAATTGCAGCTCCAGCAACTGCTCCTACAATTTCTATTGGAGCAGTGATGATTGATGTACAACCATTGAAACTCAAGATTACCAAACTGCTAAACAGTACATTTTTAAACATGACAAAATCCTCATTATAAATTTATGATATTCTATTTTAATTCACATTTCAAATAAGTTAAAATGTATGTTTTTATTTTAAATATATCTGCATTATGGAACATAAGATATTTTAGGGATACCTAAGCCCTCATCAAAGCCACACATAAGATTTGCACACGCTAAAGCTTGAGAACTAGCACCTCTAAGAAGATTGTCAATAGAGGCATTTACAAAAAGAGATTTGTTATTTTTTTGTGCGTAAACATCGCAAAAATGTGTTCCTGAAACATTTTTTATACTTACAGGTTCTTGGCAAATTCGTATAAATGGCTCATCTTTATAATAAGCTTTTAAAATCTCAAGTGGCTCTATATCATCTTTTAAAACACCATAAACACTCACTAACTCTCCACGAGTAGCAGGAATAAGATGAGGCACAAAATTGACCTCCATATCAACTCCATGGATTTTTCTTATCTTCTCTCTTATCTCTGGTGCGTGGCGATGTTTTAATGGATTGTAGGCGAAGATATTATCATTGATATTGACAAAATGTGTGCTATCACTTAGTTTTTTACCTGCACCACTTACTCCAGATTTTGCATCCACAAAAAGAGGAAATGAGCTATCAAGATAAGGGATAAAGGGTAAAATACCTAAAAGTGTAGCGGTAGGATAACAACCCGGCCCTGCCACAAGAGAGGATTGTTTTATCTCTTCACGATAATACTCGACCAACCCATACACCGAACTCTCCAAATGCTCTTTATCTTCATGAGGACAATAGTGTTCTTCATAAGTTTCAAGTTCTAAACGATAATCAGCTGACAAATCAACTACTTTTACATTTTTATCAAGTAACTCTTTTGCAAAACTCATGGAAGTTTTATGAGGAAGTGCTAAAAAAACCAAATCACATCGACCAGCTACAATCAATGGGTCTGATTTCTCCAAATCATAATGAAAAACTCCCCTAAGTGCTGGATAGATATCCTCTATCTTCTCTCCTCCATTTGAAGTTGCTAGATAAACCAGCTCAAAAAAGGGGTGATTTAACAACATCTTAATAAGCTCTAAACCTGTATATCCACTCGCACCTACTATCCCAACTTTTACCATCTCTACCCTTCTATCTCTATTTCTATATAACAAATCGTTTCTATCTCAAAACTTCTTTGACCATTTGGCAAGATAACATCTATCTCATCTCCCTCCTCTTTACCCATCAAAGCTCGAGCCACTGGAGAGTTCATTGATATGAGTGATTTAGAGGGATTTGACTCAACAGAACCAACGATAGTATAAGTTAGCGTCGTATCATTGTCAATATCAATAACCGTTACACATGAACCAAAACATACTCTATCGTGACATAATATAGCTGGATTGACAACTTGTGCTCTACTTAAAAGGTCTGTTACTTCAATGATTCTTGTCTCTATCCAACCTTGTTTCTCTTTTGCAGAGTGGTATTCGGAGTTCTCTTTCAAATCACCTAGCTCTCTAGCCTCTTCAATAACTTTACCTATTTTTGCTCTCTCTACATTTTTGAGTTGTTCTAACTCTGCTGTAAGTTTTAAGAAAGTCTTCTCTAGCATAGGTTCTCTTTGCATCATGCCCCCTTATTTTTATCTATAATATCGGTAGTATTATAACATAAATCAAGAGCTTCAAAGAGCTAGAATAAGGATTTTGCTAAATAGAACTTGTTAAGTAAGAAAGTTGTACAATCTTATAAAAGTTAAAAGGATTCGTTATGAAAGTTTATTTGAGTTTACTTATGGTATTTTTACTG
This sequence comes from Sulfurovum sp., assembly GCA_006212005.1. Classification (GTDB taxonomy): domain Bacteria; phylum Campylobacterota; class Campylobacteria; order Campylobacterales; family Sulfurovaceae; genus UBA1140. The sequence continues at coordinate 15,748 of SDAZ01000023.1, forward strand.
TTTATGGGATGTTCCCAAGAACAATCAGCTTCAAGTGATGATGCATATCGTAAAGAGGTTGTTACATCAGAGCCAGTTCTTGCTGAAGCAAATGCAACAGAAGCAGTAGCATCTGGGTCTGTAAGCTCTTCAACTGCACCAACTTCAGCTTTAGCACTTCAGCACAGTATTTCACTTAAGATAGAGGCTTCAAAAGTTCAACCACTTTTTCATCAAATTGAAGAGATGTGTCAAAAAATAGCTATTACTCAACATTGTCAACTTCTTAATTCAAATCTTTCCAAAGAGCAAGAGCCATCTGCAAATCTCTCGTTAAAAGCAAAAGCTCAAGGGATTAAGATGATTATTGAAGTTTTAAATAAAAACAATGTGACAAATTATGCCGTTAACAGTGAAAATCTAGCAGGTTCAATCAGTGATGTTCAAAAAAGAGTAGCAATGCTCACAAGTTATAGAGATAATTTGGAAAAACTTAGTAAAAAAACCAATTCATCCCTTGAGAGTTTGATGAAAGTCAATCAAGAGATGGCAACAGTTCAAAGTGAGATAGAGACACTTCGAGGAGAACACGCATTTATGATTGATAGGGTTCAGACGCAAACGCTCAATATTTCGATATCTACAAAATACTTAAGTACAACAGAAGATACATTTATAACTGTACTAAAAGATGCGATTATTGGAAGTATTGATGATGCTATCAATGGATTAAAATTGATACTCGTAGCATTTATTTATCTTCTTCCATGGGCATTTTTGGGATTTGTAGTCTATTTTATCTATCGGAAAATTAAGCTAAAAGCCTAAATTTTACAAGATTAACATCGCATCACCATAAGAAAAGAAGCGGTAATGATGTTTTATCGCTTCTTTATATATATTAAGTGTTTTTTCTCTACCGATAAAGGAAGCTACAAGCATGATAAGCGTACTTTTTGGAAGGTGAAAGTTAGTTAAAAGCATATCTACTCTTTTGGGTGTGTTATTTGGGTGTAAGAAAAGATTACACTCTCCACTAAGCTCTCCCGTTCTTTTAAAATACTCTATCGTTCGTGTCACTGTTGTACCGATTGCCATCACTTTCTTATCTCCATTTAAAACATCAGCACTATTTTGTGGGATATGAAAACTCTCCGAGTGCATGGTATGTTCCAGTATATTTTCAACTTCTATGGGTTTAAAAGTTCCAGCACCCACATGAAGGGTAATATAATGAAGTTTATAGTTGGTTTGAAGTTCATCAAAAAGCTCTTGGGTAAAATGCAGTGATGCGGTAGGGGCTGCGACTGCTCCAAAATTTTGTGCAAAAAGTGGTTGATAATCTATCTCATCGGATTTGTCGTCCTCTCGTTGCATATAAGGAGGTAAGGGAATATGAGCAATTTTCTCAAATATCTCCATAAGTTCAAAAAAAGCGATATCTTTACCCTCTTTTTTAAACTCTACCACCCTAAGCCCATCATCTAAAAGCTCAACAACGACGGCAAAAAGTCCATCGTCAAACTCTATTTGCGTACCTATCTTTACTCTACCTTTGATAAAAACGAGATATTTATCATCTTTTAAAGCTTTATTGAAAAGCAATTCGATTTTACCACCACTGTTTTTTTTCCCAAATAATCTAGCTTTGATGACCTTTGTATCATTTAAAAATATCTCAACATTTTTTGGGATAAACTTCAAAATATCTTTAAACTGTTTATGAGATAGAGTATCGGTTGCTCTATCATAAACTAAAAGTTTCGCTTCATCTCGTGGATATACAGGATGAGTGGCTATAAAAGATGAGGGCAACTCATAATCATAGCTTGAAGTTTGTTCATCATTACTAATCATCAATTCTGCTTATCTCTTTTGACTCTGAAATCTCTTCATCAGTTTTTTCTTCTTCTTTATAAGGATTAACCATTTTAACAGCTAAAATTGAGATTCCATAAAGTATCACCAATGGAATCGCCATCAAAAGTTGTGTGATAACATCAGGTGGAGTCAAAACCGCCGCCACAACAAAGATAATAACCACAGCATAACTAAAAAAATCTTTCAAGCTTTTATCGGTAATAAGTCCAATCGCACCTAAAAAGAAGAGAAATACAGGCATCTCAAAGGCTACACCAAATCCAAAAAGAAGTTTTATAAAGATACCCATATATTCATCAAGAGTCTGCATAAAGTTAACCAAATTTCCAGCAAACATCCATAAAAACTCAAATCCCAAAGGGATGACCACCCAATAAGCAAAAGATGCACCAATCAAAAACATCAAAGTTGAAACAGCGACAAAGGGGATGATGTATTTCTTCTCATTGTCATACAAACCAGGGGCGACAAAAAGCCAAATTTGCCAAAATACAACAGGTAACGCCATGATAAACCCTGTAAATAGAGATATCTTCATGGCTGTGAAAAATACACCAATACCCCCTATAAATGGGTCTTTGCCAACCATACTTACAAGTGGTGCT
>SDAZ01000122.1 GCA_006212005.1 Sulfurovum sp.
AACCATCTGATTATATGGTTACGATGAAGTCTGACAAATCTGGTGGAAGTGCTGTTTTGGGTATCTTAAAAGCTGTCAATGAGTTGGGACTTGATGTTGAAGTTCATGGATTTGTCGGTGCTGTTGAAAATATGATAGGTGGAGATGCTTATAAACCAGATGATGTTTTAATAGCAAAAAATGGAAAAACTATTGAAGTTAGAAACACAGATGCTGAAGGTAGAATCGTTTTAGCAGATGTATTGAGTTTAGCTCAACAAAGAGTTGAAGATTTGGATTATATCTTTGATATGGCAACGCTAACTGGTGCGTGTGTTGTGGCTGTTGGACATTATACCTCTGGAGTTATGGGGTTTAGTGATGAAGTCAAAGATAAAGTTATCAAAAGTGCAAATGTTTCAGGAGAGTTGGCTAGTAAACTAGATTTTAACCGACATCTTAAAAAAACTATAAAAAGTGAGATAGCTGATGTATGTAACATCTCGTCAACTCGCTATGGTGGAGCGATTACTGCTTCTATGTTTTTGAGTGAATTTATAGAAGAGAAAAATAGAGATAAATGGGTTCATATTGATATCGCTGGTCCTGCATTTGTAGAGCATACTTGGGCTGAAAATCCTTATGGTGCTAGTGGTGCTGGAGTTAGGATGATGACAACGCTCATTGAAAATTTATGCAATGAAAAATAGGAGTTAGAAGTGAAACGAATGTTAGCAGAGTGGGAAGAGCAAAGAGCCGTATTGGTAGCTTTTCCACATGAAGATTCAGATTGGGCTGACAATCTCAACTCAGCACTAACCCCTTTTGTACAGATAACTCAAGCCATTGCATACGCTCAAAATGTTTTTGTGGTTTGTAAAGATGTTCAAAAAATAAAAAATCTCTTTTGTTCTACAAATAATATGAGTTTTATCCAACTTCCTACCAATGATACATGGACTAGAGATTATGGTGTTATTTCGATTGAAGATGAGGGCGTAGTTAAGCTTTTAGATTTTACCTTTGATGCGTGGGGTGGCAAATTTGAAGCATCACTTGACAATGAAGTCAATAAAAAACTTTTTCAAAAAGGCTATTTCGCCCCAACTATGATGCAAAGTATTGATTTTGTTTTAGAGGGTGGTTCGCTTGAGTCTGATGGAGAGGGAACAATTTTAACTACAACAGAGTGCTTATGTAATCCAAATCGAAATGGTGGGCTAACACAAATTCAAGTGGAGCAAAAACTTCAAGAGTATTTGGGAGCTTCAAGGATTTTATGGCTCAATCACGGTTATCTAGCAGGTGATGATACAGATAGTCATATCGATACTTTAGCACGATTTGTCTCAAAAGATACTATCGCTTTTGTGGAATGCAATGATGAAAATGATGAGCATTATGAAGAGCTTTTGGCAATGAAAAAAGAGCTTCAACAATTTACTCAAACCAATAATGAGCCTTATAATTTGGTAGCTTTACCGATGCCTAGTGCTTCATTTGATGAAGAAAATAATCGCTTACCTGCTACTTATGCCAATTTTTTGATTACCAATAAAGCACTTCTTTATCCAACTTACAGTGTAAAAGAGGATAAAATCGCTCATGAAATCTTCAAAAATCTTTTTCCTTCAAGAGAAATTATCCCTATCGAATGTAGCCGACTCATAGAGCAAGGTGGAAGTCTTCACTGTTCCACTATGCAAATCGCCAAGCGATAAGTTTAAAAAAAAATAAAAATCTCAAAATACACTTATTAGAGCCTTTAAGGGTAATATTAAGTGTTTAAATCTCTCATTTAAGTAATATAAAAAATAACCTAAACGATATTTACATAAAATTTTGCTAAAATGCACCTAATTTTAATAACAGGTTATAATATATGATTTTTACAAAAATATTTGGTTCTAAAAATGACAAGATTGTCAAAAAATATCTCAAACGAGTAAAGAAGATAAATGAGTTAGAAGCGAAATACAAAGCTATGAGTGATGATGAGCTTCAAAGTACTTTCAATGTGATTCGAGAGGAAGTTAAAGCTGGAACAAAAAGTTTAGATGAAGTTTTAAATGATTCATTTGCCATTACTAGAGAGGCAAGTGAACGAGTTCTTGGGATGAGACACTATGATGTTCAGTTAGTTGGTGGTATGGTTTTGCATGATAATTCTATTGCTGAGATGAAAACGGGTGAGGGTAAAACTTTGGTTGCTACAAGTGCGGTTATCCTCAATGCCATGAGTGGTGATGGTGTTCATGTTGTAACCGTCAATGATTATCTTGCATCAAGAGACTCTAAAGAGATGGGTCAGCTTTATAACTTTTTGGGCTTTAGTGTTGGTTGTTTAACGGATGGTATCCCAAATGATAACTCACGAAAAGAGCAGTACGATTGTGATATCACTTATGGTACAAATAACGAGTATGCGTTTGATTATCTTAGAGATAACATGAAAACAAATGCAAATGAAAAAGTTCAAAGAAAGCACCATTATGCGATAGTAGATGAGGTTGACTCGATTTTGATTGATGAAGCTAGAACGCCACTTATTATTTCAGGGCCTGTTAAACGAAGCATGGAGTTTTACGATAGAGCCAATGCGGTTGCTTTACAGATGATTCAAGGGGAAAAAAGACCAACAAAAGTAGGCGAACCTGAAGATGTTACGGGTGATTTTATCGTTGATGAGAAAAATAGAACGATTGCGATGACGGAAGCTGGATTGGATAAAGCACAAGAACTTTTCGGTGTTGGAAATATGTATAGTCTTGAAAATGCTTCTTTGGCACACCATCTTGACCAAGCCCTAAAAGCAAACTATCTCTTTAAAATAGATATTGATTATGTAGTTCAAAATGGTGAGATTATCATCGTTGATGAGTTTACAGGACGACTCTCTACGGGAAGACGATACTCTGAGGGCTTACATCAAGCACTTGAATCTAAAGAGGGTGTAGCGATAAAAGAAGAGTCTCAAACTTTAGCTGATATCACTTATCAAAACTATTTTAGACTCTACTCAAAATTAGCAGGTATGACAGGAACAGCACAAACTGAAGCCACTGAATTTTCTCAAATCTACAATCTTGATGTTATCTCTATCCCTACCAATGTTCCTGTGGCTAGAAAAGATTTCAACGACCTTATCTATAACACTGAACGAGAAAAATTTAATGCGGTGGTTGCAAAAGTCAAAGAACTTCATGCTAAAGGACAACCTGTACTCATCGGTACAGCTTCGATTGAAAAATCAGAAGCGATTCATGCGTTGTTGTTGGAGCATAAAATGGTTCACAATGTACTCAATGCTAAAAATCACGCTCAGGAAGCAGAGATTATCCTTGATGCAGGACGAAAAGGTGCTATCACAGTGGCTACAAATATGGCAGGGCGTGGTGTTGATATCAAGATAAATGATGAAGTAAAATCTTTAGGTGGACTTTTTATCTTAGGAACAGAGCGACATGAAAGCCGAAGAATCGACAATCAGTTAAGAGGACGAAGTGGACGACAGGGTGATACTGGTGCTTCTCAATTTTATCTAAGTCTTGATGATAATCTTTTGCGTATCTTTGGTGGTGATAAAATCAAAAGTATCATGAATCGTTTAGGGATAGAAGAAGGAGAGTTTATCGACTCTAAAATCGTCACTTCTTCAGTTGAAAAAGCTCAAAAACGAGTAGAATCGATGCACTATGAATCAAGAAAACATATATTAGAGTACGATGATATTGCAAATGAGCAGAGAAAAGTCATCTATAACTTTAGAAATCAGCTTTTAGATGAAAGTTTTGATATCGATGATAGAATCAAAGATAACCGAGCGGAATATATCGAAAACCTTTTGAGTGAGTGTGATATCTATGATGGTGATTCGAAAAATGATTTTAACTTAAGTAAACTTATCGGTATTATTTTAGAAAGTTTACACATAGAGCTTGAAGCAGATGTATTTGATGGTTTAGAGTTTAACCAATTGAAAGAGAAGTTGGCACTTATCCTTGATGATGTTTATGCACAAAAATTTGCACCATTGAGCGATGAACAAAAAAGTGAAGTTCAAAGAATCCTTTATCTTCAAGTGCTTGACCAACAATGGAGAGAGCATCTTTATGAGATGGATGTTTTAAAAACGGGTATCGGACTTAGAGGATACAACCAAAAAGACCCTCTTACAGAGTACAAAAAAGATAGTTACAATCTCTTTATGCAACTAATAGATAGAATCAAAAAAGAGGCTATGGAGATTTTGTATATCGTGAGATTTAACATGACAGCACCCGAAGAGCAATCCAATGAGGAGATGAACGCACTATTAGAAGAGATGGAAGCTTCAATGAATGCGATGAGCGTTGATAATATTGTTGAAGCAGATATTGATGGTGAAGACGAAGTTCAAGAGCCTCTTTTAGTAGAAAAAAAACCAAAAAGAAATGAGCTTTGTTCTTGTGGAAGTGGTAAAAAATACAAAGATTGTTGTGGAAAAAGTGGCCCAAAAAAAGGAATCTTAGCCTAATGGAGATAACCAAACCAAATCAAGCATTTATCAATAAGATAATTAAACACTATCTTCGATACGATAAAGATAATCCTTTTATCTTTGTTTCTGCTATTTTGGCTTTTTTGGGGATTACTGCGGGAGTTATGGTTTTGATGTTGGCGATGGGCATCATGAACGGAACACAACAAGAGTTTCAAAAACGACTTTTTGTAATGAACTACCCCATAACTCTGCTTTCATTGGATGGACAACTTGATGATAAATTTATCAACAATATGCAAACCTCTTTTCCAAATCTGAAATTTAGCCCCTACTACACCACACAAGTTATCTCAAAAAGTGAATCAAATGTTAATGGGTCGATTTTGTATGGAGTTGATTTCGCCAAAGAGTCAAAGATTAACGAAGTTTTTGCAAAAGCCAACAAGCACCCTACCATTCAAAGCCCTTTTAAAGTTATTGCAGGAGCTGGACTTTTAACCGAGTTAAACATCAAAGCTGGTGAAAAGATGACACTCTATTTTTCTGAAACACAAGCTGTTGGATTTGCCACTATGCCACTTCAGAAAAGATTTATGGTTGCAAATAGTTTTGATAGTGGACTCAAAGCCTACGATAAAGCGATTCTCTATACAACGCTTGAAGCTTTTCAAAAAGTGCTTAAAAAAGATGTCGGTCATTATGATGGTGTACATATCTTTTCTGCCCAACCTATGGTTGATATTGAAAAATTAAAACAGTTTGTTATCCAAAATGGTATGGGTGAAAAAATGATGCTAGAGGGG
>SDAZ01000123.1 GCA_006212005.1 Sulfurovum sp.
GTTGGATAATTTTTAAAAATATCCTCTAGCGTTTTTTTATCTTCTTCGTTTAGTTCTTCTATCTTTTTCATGCTCTAATTGTAGTATTATTTTCTTTGAAATTAGATTTGGGTAGGTACTTATCTCTCCTAAAAAGAGTGAGATTTGGTCGGCCGATTATACTTTGACTTATGCAAAAGTTATCGTAAAAGGAGGTTTAAATCTCTTTCCTAAGTGGGCAAATACCGCTCAAAATGCATTTTATTATACCTCTTATAATGATTTTTTACCTACGCTTTATCGAGTAGATTTGGCAACTGCTTCAAGAGTTAAGATAGTCGCTTCGGAAGGAATGGTAGTTTGTTCGGATGTGAGTAGTGATGCAAAAAGATTATTGCTTACGATGGCACCAAAAGGCTCTATTGATGTGTATGAATACATCTTAGGTGGAGCGTTAAAACGAGTGACCAATTTTAAAGGTATTGATGTTAATGGAAAATATCTCGCAAATGAGAAAAGTATCGCTTTTGTCTCTGATATGTTGGGAAGTGCAAATATTTACTCAAAGAGTATCAATGGAACGAACTTTTCAAAAATCGCATATTATGGTGGAAATAATAGTTCTTGCGATACTTCAGGTGATTATATCCTCTACTCTTCAAATGAGAGTGGGGGGTCAAATATTTATCTAGGGGCAACGCAGAGTACTTATATAAGAGCTTTAACTTCAAGTGGTTATAATTATTTACCTCGTTTTTCAAATGATGGACGGGTGATTTTATATATTCGAAAAGTAGGTAGTGGAAATGAGATACGATATCTTAATCTTGCTACAAAACAGACTCTTGCATATCCAATGGTGCAAGGTGAAATTCAATCAATCGATTGGTAAAAGGAGATTTTATGAAAAAATTTTTTAGTGTTGGATTTGTTTTGTTGATACAACTTGTTGTTAATAATGGTTGTGCCAATAGACAAACCGTGGATATGAATAATCCAAATCTTAATCCAGATGGTACAAGTAAAGTAATTGTATATGAAGATAATATGATAAATCCTTACGATGGAACTTTTGTGATGGGTGGTGATACAAATGGAACAAATAGTGCATTTAACTCAAGTGCTGGTTCGTTAAGCATTGAAAGTATCTATTTTGATATTGATAGATATGGTATTAGAGGAGATATGATTCCTGTGATGGCAACAAATACTCAAAAATCTCTTTATGAGATATCCAATGGTGCTAAGTTAAAGTTGGAGGGGAATTGTGATGCAAGTGGAAGCGATGAGTATAATTATGCTTTGGGTATCAAAAGAGCAAATAGTGTTAAAGATGAACTTGTAAATCAAGGGATAAACGCAGATACTATATCAGTTGTGAGTTTAGGTGAGAGCAATCCAAAGTGTACTACTGCTATCTCAACAGAGTGTTATGCGAAAAATAGAAGAGTTGATTTTCAACTTATCAAGTAGATTGTATGTTTAAGGTTATAGATTTAAAACTTATCGTACTTTTTATGTTACTTTCGCCTCTTTATGCTGATGAGCCGTCAGTTTATGGAGCAGGGGATTTGAATAGTGCTTCTCCGTATGGATTGAGTGCGAACGAGAGGTTTATGCTTGATACAAAACGAGAGGTTATCTCTCTTCGCTCAATCGTTACGACACAACAAGGTCAACTGGAAGCTTTGATAGCTTTGGTTGATACTTTAAATGTTAAAGTTGCACAACTAGAAGAGGCAAATAGAGAGAAGATAGATGTCTCAACTCTTAAGGCTGATATTTATAGAGATATCAAAGAGCAAAATGATAAAAATTATAAGTTGATGTTGGATTTGGGTAGTAGTATTGATAAGATAGAAAAAGATTATGTTTCAACTACTCAAGTTAATGAACTTTTAGCTCAATTTAAAACAAAAGTAGAGCCTAAAGAGTTGAGTCCAAGTGAGTCATATAGTAATGCTTCTAAAGCTTTTGGTGCGAAAGATTATACTCAAGCTAGGGTTTTATTTGAAAAAAGTTTAGCAAAAAATTATAATCGAGCAAGTTCAAATTATTATTTAGGTGAGATAGCTTTTTGGGATGGAAGTTATAGCGATGCGTTAGGTTACTATAAAGCGAGTGCGTCTTTAGATGATAAGGCAAAATATATGGATAACCTTTTTTATCATAGTGCTATGGCTTTGGAAAATATTGGTGATAAAGTTAATGCAAAAGCCTTTTACGATACACTGATAAAGCGATATCCAAAGAGTAATTTGGCAAAAAATGCAAAAGAGCGGTTAAAAAAATTGTAAAATAAGCTTTTTTAAAGGCTGATTTTATATTATGTGGCAAATTAAATTTAAAAAAAGGAAAAAAATGACAATTGCATCAGAAAATAGCGTTGTTGAATTGATTTATTCATTGACTGAAGCTGGGAGTAGTGAAGTTATCGATTCAAATGATAACACAAATCCATTGGAGTTTATCACAGGTAAAGGTAGATTGATTATAGGTTTAGAGAGAGCTTTAGCTGGTATGAATGAGGGTGATAGTGCTGATGTTATGGTAAAAGCTGAAGAGGCTTATGGTGAGTACAATCCAGAGGCTCTTCAAACGATTCCAGCTGACCAATTCACAGGAATTGACCTTAAAGAGGGTATGACACTTTACGGACAAGGTGAGCATGGTCAAACTGTTCAAGTAACTGTAAAATCATTTGATAGCGAAAGTGTTGTTATCGACCATAACCATCCACTTGCTGGAAAAGATTTGATGTTTAGTGTTACGGTTGCATCGGTTAGAGAAGCTACTGCTGATGAAGCGATGAGTGGTGAAGTTGCATATGAAGCATCAAGCTGTGGTACTGGTAATAGTGGTGGTGGTTGTTGTGGTGGCGGTCACTGCCATTAATTTTTAAATTTTCAATATAATATTGACTTTTTAATCTAAATCGTTATATCATAAGTTAGGTGGAGTTTAAACTTCTCCCAACTTAAAATGAGGTGATTTTTGATGAAAAAAGTATATTTTTTAAGTTTAGTTGTATTGCTTATGAATGGTTGTGTAAGCAGTTCTATTTTCTCTCCCAAAGCAAATTTTGAAGAAGAAACCGTCTCTTTAAACAAAGTAAATATCCCTCAGGAACAACATACTCACAATGCTACTTTTTTAGGTTTTAAACCGATAGAACCGATGTATATTCCTTATTTTGAAGATAGCGTTAAAAACAGTAAAATTTTTTTTGATACTTTAGACAATAAAGAGCTTTTAAAACTACTTCCTCTTCAATCTGCAGTTATGACTCTGGAAAATACCACTTCAAATAATAAACTCAGTTATCTCATGGCTACGGTAACAGGAGATGTGGGTAATTATATCTTAGTAATGGATTATATGAAATACAGAACTGAGCCTATGTATGATGATACCGATGGTGAATTTTTAGGAAATGGTAAAGTTGGTGTTGGACTTAGGATAAAAGCAAAGATAAAAACTTACAAAGCAAATCTTAACTTAGGGTCGCTTTTGGCATTGGGGGTTGAGTCTAAAAATGGTAATATTCAAGGGGAGATTTCGATAGATATTATAGGTATTGATTCTAAAGATGTGACCAATCTTGTACCACTTACTTCGCAAATAGATGAAAGTTCGATTCAGATGGCATTGCAATCTTTAGCAACCATTAAAAGTAAACTTTATGAGCCAGATATTAAGCTTACTCCTCATTTGATTGCTATCAATCCGATTAGAATAGAGCAAGAGGAGAAGTTTATTAAAGATTTTAGAGTTAAAAGATTTCACAGATAAATTTAATAACTCTATTTTTAAACCAAAATTTAGCTAAAATACTAAAATTTTTTATAAAAAGGTGCTAAATATGTCGTTAAAATGTGCATTTGTATTTGCTGGGCAAGGTTCTCAAGCTATTGGGATGGGAAGAGATTTTTTTGAAAAGAGTGATATCGCTAAAGAGATGATTAAACTCGCTAGTGAGCGAACAGGGATAGACTTTGAAAAACTTCTCTTTGAAGCAAATGACGATTTAAATCAGACACAGTTTACACAACCTGCTATCTTACTTGTGGCTTCCATCGCACATAAGCTATTTTCTTTACAATCAAATATCACTCCTACCATTACGATGGGTCACTCTTTGGGCGAGTTTTCAGCTCTTGTAGCAAGTGGCGTTCTTGATGCTATCGATGCAGTTGAGCTTGTAAATCTTAGAGGTGAGCTTATGGCAAAGGCGTGTTCAACTCAAGAGGTTGGGATGTTGGTCTCTTTGGGGCTTAGTGATGAGGTTGTTGAGACACTTTGTAGCCAAGCAAGAGAGCAGGGCAAACAAGTTTGGGCGGTAAATTATAACTCCGATGGACAGATAGTTATCGCTGGGGCTAAGAAAGACTTGGAAGAGTTTGTAGATGTACTTAAAGGTGCAAAAGCAAAAAGAGCGATGCTTTTAAATATGTCGGTTGCGTCTCATTGCCCACTGTTACAAAGTGCCTCTGCTCCTCTTGAGTTTAGACTTCAAGAGCTTTTAAAAGATGAGTTCTTAGCTCCTGTGGTTTCAAATGTAACAGCAAAAGCGTATAACACAAAATCTGAGGCTCTTGAACTTTTGCCAAAACAACTTACGATGCCTGTGCTTTATAAGCAATCTATACGAAATATTGATGATGAGGTGGATTGTTATATTGAGTTTGGACATGGAAATGTTTTAAAAGGGCTAAATAAAAGCTCAACTAAAAAACCACACTTCAATGTTAGCGATATGGCAAGTTTAGAAGCAACTATTAATGCTTTAAAAGAGTTGGAATAATATTTGTTTGGTGCGATTTATCGCACCAAATGGTATTTATCTACAAGATGCACACGCATGATTATCAGCACTCAAGTTATATTCATCGCATTCTCCACAAAGTGGGCATCTACGAACAGAATTATTACTATGATTAATGAATGTTCTTTGCGTATTGGCACAATACACTGGTATGCCATCACAATCTCTACACCACAAAAGATTCCACCCTCCTCTTTCGCCTTTTACTGATTTGATATTTCTACCACCACAAGAAGGACACATGCCCCTGTCTCCAGCGTTCCAAAATTGATTTCCAGTCATAAAAATCCTTTTATTTAGAATTGCAATCTAATATGCTAGATTGCTAAAAAAATTATAACACAATAAACTTTAAAATCTAATATGCTAGGTTGAAGATTGAGGGATATTGAAAATTTACCAAATGATTTTACAAGAGATTTTTATATAAAAGTAGGGCAGAATAT
>SDAZ01000124.1 GCA_006212005.1 Sulfurovum sp.
CAAATGATGGAGTATGTGCGTAAGTGATAGGAAGCTCATCCAATTCACCCTCTGCATCTTTTCTAGCACCTAAAACGAAAGCATTTAAGTCATCACCGATAACTTCAGCCATACAAGTTGTACTTACTGCTATCATCTTTGGTTTATACATTGCATTACAGTTTCTAAGACCATCTTTCATATTTGCAAGTCCACCAAAAACCGCAGCTGATTCACTCATACTATCACTTACACATGGAGTTGGCTCTTTAAAGTGTCTTGTAAAGTAACTTCTAAAGTAAGCAACACAACCATGACTTACATGAACATAAGGCATAGTCTCTTCAAATCCAAGTCCAGCCATGATAGCACCCAAAGGTTGACACGCTTTAGCAGGGTTTACAGTGATAGCTTCTCTTGAGAAGTTTTTTTCTCTATAATCCCATGATTTTGTCCATTCAGCAACTTCATCAACTTTAGCTGGATTTACTGAACCCATATTTCCTTCAAACTCTTTTTTGTTTGCTAAAACTTGTTGATATTCTGGTTTTAGAAAAAGTTTTTGACCATTTACAATGTTTTCTACATCTTGCATATTACGCTCCTACCTCTGTTTTAGCCCATGGTGCTTTTGTGTGACTCCATACTGGAGAATTTAACGCTAAATCCATATCTTTGGCAAAAATTGCAAACGCATCATACCCATGATAAGGACCACTATAATCCCAAGAGTGCATCTGTCTAAATGGAAGACCCATTTTTTGGAATACATATTTCTCTTTTACTCCCGATGCTACAAGGTCTGGTTTTAAAGCTTTTACAAATTGCTCTAACTCATACTCGTTAACATCATCATAGATTAGTGTACTTCTAGCGATATCTTCTTTTGTTCTTTTATAGTCATCACCATGTCCAAACTCATATCCAGTACCGATAATCTCCATACCCAAATCTTCGTAAGCACCGATAACATGTCGAGGTCTTAGTCCGCCCACATAAAGCATAACTGTTTTACCAGCCAATTTTGGTTTATATTTAGCAACAACTTCATCTGTCATTTTTGTATATTTTGCAATAACTTCTTCTGTTTTAGCTTTTATCGTATCATCAAAACACGCTGCGATTTTTCTCAACGACTCAGTTGTTTTACTAGGGCCAAAGAAGTTATATTCAATCCATGGAACACCAAACTCTTGCTCCATATGTCTGCTTATGTAGTTCATACTTCGGTAGCAGTGAAGAAGGTTAAGTTTTGCTTTTGGTGCGATTGCTAACTCTTTGTAAGTTGCATCTCCACTCCATTGAGCGATAACTCTAAGTCCCATCTCTTCAAGAAGGATTCTTGAACTCCACACATCTCCACCGATATTATAATCACCGATGATAGCAACATCGTAAGGGGTTGATTCGAAATCTTTTCTAGCACTAGCATCAGGCATAACTTCATCTCTAATCATATCATTTGCAATATGGTGACCTAAAGATTGAGAAACACCACGGAAACCCTCACACGAAACAGCGATGGTTGGTTTTGAACTCTCTTTTTTATGTTTCTTAGCAACAGCGTGAATATCGTCTCCGATAAGTCCGATTGGACATTCAGATTGGATAGAGATACCATTATTTAAAGGAAACAACACATCAATCTCTTCAAGTGCTTTTTTAAGTTTTTTGTCTCCACCAAATACGATGTCTTTTTCTGTAAAATCTGTACTAAAGTTCATAGTAACAAAAGTATCAATACCTGTTGTTCCGATGTAATAGTTTCTTCTTCCTGCTCGGCTATATTGACCACAACCAATTGGTCCATGGCTGATATGAATCATATCTTTGATAGGTCCCCAAACAACCCCTTTACTTCCAGCATACGCACAACCTCTTTGGCTCATAACACCTGGAACGGTTTGTTTATTGCTTTTTGTTTTATCACAAGCACCTTTTACACCCTCTGGACTATCAACGCCTAAGTGTTTTTCTCGGTTTTTTTTGGCTTTCTCTGGATATATCTTTAATACTTCAGCGATAGCATCTTTTTGTAAATTTTCTAAAGTTTCTGGTCTCATCTGACACTCTCCTTTTTATTTTTTAATAAAGCGTATGGATTGCTTATCTCTAAGATACTCTTAGAAACAAAAAGCAATCATCAATACATTACGCAACTTTTACTCTGTATAAAAGCATATCGTCCAAATTGTGACATAACTCTTTTGTTACTGCACCATCAACTGATTTAGAGATTTCACTGATTTGATACTTGTTTGTGTAATAAACCATTTTGCTATCGCCTACAACATCAGCATTTTGAAAATAATCAACAAATGCAGTATGTGCAAATGTTCCTTCTGGAACAACTAAATTAACAATAACTTCACCTTTAACAGTTTCACCTGTAAGCGTTACAACTTTACCAGTTGCATCAACACCATCTTGAACTTTTTCGATTACCTTATCAAAAGATACATCGTTACCTTCACTCGCTGGGAAATGATATCCACATATAAACATTTTCATTCTCCTTAAAATTTAATTTTCTAATAAATAGAGTAAGAGAAATATCTTACCCCAAGCTAAAGCAATATTCAGTTATGAATTACGCTTCACCCTCTTTTTTACCAACGATTGCTTCTTCAACATCATCTTCAAGACCAAATTCCATCAACAACGCTTCAAGGTCATCCATTTCCAATGGTGTTGGAATAACTTTAAGGTCATTAGCAATAATTTTTCTAGCTAACTCTTTGTACTCCATCGCTTGGTCATGATTTGGTGAATACTCAACAACTGTCATTCTTCTAAGCTCTGCTCTTTGAACATGGTTACTTCTTGGTACAAAGTGAATCATTTGTGTTCCCAAAGATTTTGCCAATTGTTTAGCTAGGTCATACTCTTTATCTGTCATACGAGCATTACAGATAAGTCCAGCAAGTCTAACACCACCTGTATTTGCATATTTCAAAATACCTTTAGAGATATTATTAGCAGCATACATCGCCATCATCTCACCAGACATTACGATATAAATCTCTTGTGCTTTACCTTCACGAATTGGCATCGCAAATCCACCACAAACAACATCCCCAAGAACATCATAAGAGACAAAATCTAAATCATCGTCATAAGCACCCTCTTCTTCAAGAAAGTTAATAGCTGTGATAACTCCACGACCTGCACATCCAACGCCTGGCTCTGGTCCACCTGACTCTGTACACATGATAAAACCTGTTGTGATAGTCTCATCTTCAGGGTGAAACTCACCTGCACCTGGTTTACATACATCTTCAAGCTCTAAATCTTCAACCGTTCCAGCCTCTGAAGCTAGTTGCATAATTGTATTTTGAGCTTTCTCATGTAAAATCAATCTTGTTGAATCTGCTTTCGGGTCACACCCAACGATTAAAATTTTTTTACCATAATAGTGGCACATAGCGGCTAATGTATTTTGTGAAGTTGTAGATTTTCCAATCCCACCTTTACCATAAAATGCTATTTGTCTTAACTCTGACATTTTGTCTCCTTTGTTTAATTTAAAGTCGAGAACTATAATGCATTTAGTGTTCTACAAAAGTAAAATATAGAAAAAAAATCAAAAAATAAATTTTTTTAGGCTAGAGGTTAAAAAGTGCATTAAAAGCAGATTTTATAAAGTTTCACCATTTTGTAGGGTTTAAATTAATTTGTAAAAGAACTTAAAATATAAAGATTTTCAAACAAAAGAGCTATTTTTATCGAATATCATCATAATATTAGGCAATTTTTCATAAAATAAAAAACGAAAAGGAATTTAATAATGACAAGTACACAACAACGAGCAGAATTACAAAATCAAATTTGGAAAATCGCCAATGAGGTAAGGGGGAGCGTTGATGGATGGGATTTTAAGCAATATGTTTTAAGCACTCTATTTTATCGGTTTATTAGTGAGAACTTTGCCAATTATATCGAGGGTGGAGATGAGAGTGTCAATTATGCCACACTTCCTGATAGTGTGATTACTCCTGAGATTAAAGATGATGCTATTAAAACAAAAGGTTATTTCATCTATCCAAGCCAACTGTTTGTAACTGTTGCGAAAAATGCCAACGACAACCCAAACCTCAACACCGATTTAAAGGAAATTTTCTCAAGCATTGAAAGTTCAGCCAATGGCTATCCATCAGAATCAGACATCAAAGGACTCTTTGCCGATTTTGATACGACAAGCAACAGACTTGGCAATACAGTCAATGATAAAAACAGCCGTTTGAGTTCCGTTTTAAAGGGTGTAGCAGAGCTAAATTTTGGAAAATTTGAAGATAATCACATAGACCTTTTTGGTGATGCGTATGAGTTTCTTATCTCAAACTATGCAGCCAATGCAGGTAAATCAGGTGGAGAGTTTTTTACTCCTCAAAGTGTTTCAAAGCTTATCGCTCAACTTGCGATGCACAAACAAGAGAAAGTGAATAAAATCTATGACCCTGCTTGTGGCTCTGGTTCGTTGCTACTTCAAGCTAAAAAACATTTTGATGCCCATATAGTAGAAGATGGTTTTTTTGGACAAGAGATAAACCACACTACTTACAACTTAGCTAGAATGAATATGTTTTTACACAATATCAACTATGATAAATTTAACATAGCGTTAGGCAATACTCTCATAGACCCTTATTTTGGGGATGATAAGCCATTTGATGCGATAGTTTCAAACCCTCCGTACTCTGTAAACTGGATAGGTAGCGATGACCCGACACTTATAAACGATGATAGATTTGCCCCTGCTGGAGTTCTTGCCCCTAAATCAAAAGCAGATTTTGCATTTGTGTTGCATTGTCTTAGCTACCTTTCGCCAAAAGGTCGTGCGGCGATAGTTTGTTTCCCAGGTATTTTTTACCGTGGTGGAGCAGAAGCTAAGATAAGAAAATATCTAGTGGACGGCAACTTCGTAGAGAGTGTTATATCTCTCGCTCCAAATCTATTTTATGGCACTTCGATAGCGGTGACTATCTTGGTGCTTTCCAAACATAAAACAGATACGAAAACGCAGTTTATCGATGCAAGTGGACTTTATAACAAACAAACCAATAACAATATCTTAACTTATGAGGGCGAAAATAATCACATCGAGCAGATTATGAAAGTGTTTGATGGGAAAGAGGATATAGCACATTTTGCTAAGTATATAGATAATGACATCATAGCCGAAAACGATTATAATCTTTCAGTTAGTTCGTA
>SDAZ01000024.1 GCA_006212005.1 Sulfurovum sp.
CATTTTTTGTGGCTCTCCAGAATCAGGACGAATAATAAGCGTTGCACCACTTTTTTTGACTTTATCCTTGAGATTTTTACCCCAAATAGTACTTACTGCATTGTAAATATCATAAGAATCACAAACTACTGCAAATAAGCCCCTTTTAACCCCAAAAGTATCAAGCATATTTTCATACGCTTTTTGCTCACCCTCTCGTGTCCAACTAGTCATAGTAGAGTGTTCACTCGCAGGAATTGAAAAACCAGCCGTCATCTCCCCATAATAGTGTCTCGCCCCCATAATACCACTTAAAGTATCACTCCCTTTGAAATTGACCAAATGAGCCATACCCCCTAACATTGCACTCTCTTGACTCGAAACACCTCTAGCTCCAAAATCATGAAGTTTAAAATCAAGTTGACTTAACGCATCATCACTCGTACGCTCAAGATACTCTTTGATAATTTGTTTAATCTCATACGAGAGTGTTGCAACCGTAGTAGGATACCAAATTGCACGCAAAAGTGCCGTTTCAATATATGATGTGAGCCATGGAACATTTTTATCCGTATTGACTACTTGAACCAATGGCGTTTGTAAGGGAACAAGCGACCCCTCTGGTAGAGCCAAAATTTCTAAAGGTAAATATCCACCATGCTCTTTTAAGATATACTCCCAACCTTTATAGTTAAAAACCAAACCATGAAGTTCAAAAATCTCTTTCGCTTCATCAATATCTTCTTGCGTAATAGGTGTTAAAAGATAAGCTTTTATAAATGCTTGTAATCCAAAAAAAAGAGTATGAAAAAATGCTCCTTTTCTAGCTTCAATGTAACTTGAAATATACTCACTTTTAGGTGGATATTGCAAAAAATGGCTTGATTTGTAGCTGTCTGTGTTTAAAATATTATTTTTCATCTTAGAAACTCCTTCTAAAGTTAATACTTTAAAACCGTCTATCGGTTCAAAGTTTGTATGAGATGGATTTTTTAACCCACCATTGCTTTTATGATTTGAAAATGGTCTTCAAACATCATTTGAGGAGAAATGTCTGCAAATGCAACCCAAAATGCATTGGAAGCATCGTCTCCACCTTTTACTTTTGGCAATGTCTCACCATGCAACTCAATAAGATAAGCATGAGTAATGGTTCTACCTCGTGCTGAACGATAAGGGTCATCAAAAACAGCACTTTTTGTAATACTCCCAGCCAAAACTGGATCAGGAACTTTAATCCTTGTCTCTTCTCGAAGCTCTCTAATCACTGCTGTTTTAAGAGCTTCATGAGCATCCACAAAACCACCAGGAAGTGCCATCAAGCCTTTACCTGGTTGAGCTTTGCGTTCAATAAGTAAAATATGACCCGATTGAATCACAATCGCATCAACTGTCACGAAAGTCGGAGGATAAGGAACACACTCCCACTGTTTTTTATATGCTTTAATAAAATGATATTCATTGGCTACCTCTTTATAGGCTTGAGTTTTTGCAAACTTTTCCAATCCTATCGAGACATTTACACCTAAAGTCGTAGAGATAGTTCCATTGGCAAAATACTCTTCTCGTATATCAGTGGAAGAGATATCATCTACATTGTTGGCTTCTACTCTATCCCATTGAGGAAACTGAGAAAGATAATAGGAACTTTTATCTTTCTCATATCCAATAATCCCAATCTTCGCCTTAGATGCAATTTTAGTATGGACTATCGAATTGACAATCTCTTGCACCAAACGAATCCATAAAGGTTCATTGTAAGTAAAATCTTGCAATGGAGCCAACACTATACGCTCATTTTGCTCTTTTGAAAAAGATTGACGAATAAATGATTCTCGTTCTTGATAACTCCAAGGATTGCGTACACTTCGGGGTTGATGAACCGAACCAATCAAAATAATAATTTTATGTGAAAGCTTAAGTGCATCTAAAACAACTTGTTGATGACCTAAGTGAAAAGGCTGAAAACGCCCGATAAAAACAAGATAATCGTATCTCATCAGTAAACTCCTTACCGAAAAATTCTACTATAAATGGGTCTATCCCTATAGTAAACCTTAGAAATCCTCTAAAGATACAAATATTATAACATAAATTTTTAAAAAAGTAGAAAAAAATTATCTCACTTTGCTTTATACAACTTTATACTTTTTTTCACACCCTCACCTATCTCAACCTCTTGAGCGATAACTATGGAAGTTGGCTTTTCATATCCACATTCCATCGAGCAAATCATCGTTCCAACTACATAATATTTCCCTTTGGATACAGCAAAAAAGCTAAAATTGCCATCTCCATCAGTTGTGGTATAAAGAAGATAATTATACATTTTTTTATCTGCCTCACTCATCTCATAACCCTCAATATAGCTCTTTTCATACCACTCTTTTGAATAACTTGTAAGTGGATGTAAAAAAAGTTTGGCATTTTGAGCGAAAATCTTAGAGCCATCTTTTTGCAAAAACATAACCCCACTTATCGTACTCTCCCCATATTTTTTAAGATTTTTGTATTCTGCAAGTGGAAAAGATGAGCGTTGAATTCTTGATTTTTTTAGCTCCGTTATGTTTATCTCTTTTTGAGTTGTATTATTATCGATTTGAACATCTTCAACTTTTACCCCTATATCCATAGCTACTATCTGAGTATCCTCTTTTTTAACCTCTGAAGTGTTAATATCTATGGGATTGGTTTTTGGAATCATTGGTACATGAATACTTTTTGCTCTTTGAGTACATCCCGAAAATAGAAAGATAGAGAGGATAGAAATGGATATGAATCTTTTTTTCATAATATAATCCTTTAAATAAATTTTTCGAGATTATACTACAAAATTGAAGTGTCGTATCTATATTAAAGCTTAATTATCGACAATGGGTCTATATGTTTTTTATTTTTGGTCACTTCAAACATCAAAGAGCTGTTAACTTTTCCGATAATCGTACCTCTTGAAACTCTTCTATCAACTTGAATATCAGGAGCTAATCTTGAAAGTTTCGCATAGATAGTATGAATCCCATTATCATGAGAAACAATAACTACCTTACCCAACATCCCACCACTATCTTCTGCAAAAACAACTTTACCATCAAGTACCACTTTTACTTTTGCTCCATCATATGGAGATTTTATGGTTATTGATTTATTAAAGATTTTAAACTTATAGATAGGGTCAATATAAGTTCCAAATTTTTTAATCACAATAGAATCATCCAGTGGAGATATCGTTTTACCTCCACTATATACCCCAACGCTATTTGTTGATGATGATAAATCTTCTTGTACCACATTAGTTGAAGAGAGACTTTTTTCTTGCACCACACGCCTAGGTGACTTATGAACAATGTTGAGATTTTCCAAAGTTTGCTCTATCTTTCTTCGACTTGCACTCAATTCATCAAACTTTTTTTGATAAACTTTACTATCATTTGAAAGATTGGTAATAATCATATTTTTATGTATTTTTTGAGACTCGTACTCATGCTTCTCTTTATTATAATTGTCTATTGCTATTTTAATACCACTTTGTTGCAAAAGAAGTTTAGACTGAGTTGATTGAAGTGCAAAAATATCCTCTTTTAATTTACTTATCTCTTTTTTATTTTCAAGTTCATAAATTTTATATACCTCTTGAAGAATAACCGAATCTCTTGTAGGTTGCTTTATCTTCTCCAATGCCAATGAAAGACTAAAATTTTTTGCACTAAGCTTCACAAACTGCTCTTGTTTTTTATCAATAATAAGATTTGTAGTGCTGATTTCTTTATCAAGTTTAGCAAGTTGTGAACTCAAAAATTGATATTTTGTTTGATTTGAGGATAAAGAGACTTCCAATTTTTTAATATTAGTATCCACTTTTTTTTGAGCTTCTTTCTCCGTTAAAATCTTATTGGCAACATCTGCTAGTTGTTTATCCATCTTATTATATTCAATATTAGTCTGTTGAAGTTTCTCTTGCAACGATAACGCATTACTCATCATCGGTATGAATATCAATAAAGTAGCAAGATATCTTATTTTCATTACTCTTCCTTTATATTCATAACAACGATAAGAACTGCTGTTAATGCGATAAAAAGTGATGTAAATAAAAGTATAAAAATATCACCAACAGAAAAAACTGAACCTATATTTTCATCCAATATCGTAATATTTCCATTTGCGATAACAATATACTGAAGATACCAAAAAACAAATGAGGTAATAAACGACGCAATTATCGCATCAATAATCGCTACACGAATCAAAACTTTACTTCTAAATAGTAATGGTGCTCCAAATATCTCCATAACCCTCATCCTTTGAGCATGAATATAATTCCAAACTTCCATCTGTTTAATAATCAAGAAAAATCCAATGATAGACATAAAAATAATAAAAGTTCGAAATGAAAACTTTATAAATGAAAAAAGTCCATAATTTGACTTATAAACACTATCAAAAGTCTCGACTCTGCTGATTTGTGGATTTTTCAAAAGGTTTGTTTTTATCTTCTGAAGCTCTGTTGTATCCAAATATTTATCTATTTTAGCAGCATAAAAATTTGGAATTGCACTTTTTATCTTAGCATCTGTGGTACTATTGACCTCCATAGCTTGATTTATCTTGCCTATTATCTCGCTTTTATTGATGTCTTCAATTTTGATAATATGCTTATCCCAAGCCGTTATGTCATCTATGCTCATCTCATCTTTGGATACTATCAACATAGAGTACTCATCTTGCAAACTCTTCTCATACTGTTTTGTTGTTCTATCAAATGCAATAAAAAATTCCAATCCCAATAAAATCGCCATAAGTGGAAAAATAATCGATAAGTGTCTTTTAATGAACTTCATAAATAGCCTTATTTTCAATCATAAAATGTCGATAAGGAATATTGAATATATTTGGAATCTTATGCGTCACCACCACAATCGTTGTTTTTAACTGGTCACACGCATTTTCCATCAAATCCCATATCACATTTGAGGAGTACTCATCCAAGTTTCCTGTTGGCTCATCAGCTAAAATCATCAATGGATTTTTAGACAAAGCCCTCGCAACTCCAACCCTTTGTTGCTCTCCACCTGAAAGTTCAAGTGGATATTTACTCTCTTTTCCTGAAAGTTTAACATGATGAAGTAGTCGTCTAGCTTGAGTAGCTTGTATCTCTTTTGAATACCCAGCTATCATCAACGGTAAAACCACATTCTCTTCAACCGTCCACTCGTTGATAAGTTTATAATCTTGAAATACGATACCCAAATTTGTTCTAAGTTGCTGAAGTTGTGGTTTAAAGATATTGGACATATCCAATCCACCCACCTTTAAACTTCCATTTTTAGGTTTCAAATTTCCATATATCGACTTCAAAAGAGTAGATTTACCACTTCCACTAAGCCCTGTAATAAAAACAAAATCGCCTCGTTGTATGCTAAATGTGGCATCTTTGATAATATCCTCACCATTTTGATAGGCAAGTGTTAGATTATTTGCGACTATAACATCAGACATCAAAATCCTCCCTAATTTTTAGATGAGCTTTATAATTTGAACTACTTTTTACAGGTAGTGTGCCAAAATATTGACTCTCATTTTCATTGAATATTATATATTTGCTCTCTGGCTTGTCAAAACTCCCAAATACAACTTTTAATAAATAAAAATTTTCAAATACTTTGTATATTTTATCATAATGAACAAAAAAATCACCATAAATAACAGCTTCTTTTTTAACATTTAATAACTTTTCAAAAGATTTCAAGCTATTTTTAAATAAAAAATCTATTTTATCCTCTTTTTGTGGCGAATCTTCCAATGAAGTCACACTCACATCATAAATATCTTTCTCTTGACGAAGCCATCTTGCTTCATATTTACTTGTAACTTCTAAACTTCTATTTTTATCGACAAGAACGGAGGTTTTAAGCGGTGTATTAAAAAAAACATCTAAAGAGTACCAAAAGTAGTTATAACTATCAGTTCTAAGATTTAACACTCCATCTGCTTTTAAAACTCTCATAGTCTCACTTAAAAAAATAGAGCTGATAACTCTTCTGTGTGGCTTCTTGTCCCACGGAACTGGGAAATGAACAAATACTTCACTCAAAAGATTTGATGGCAACATCTCCAAAAGTAACCTCGCATCAAAATTGACAACCCAAATATTTTTAAGATTTTGAATCTTTATCTGCTTTAAAAGTTGAGTTGCCGATGGGGTATGAATCTCTACTCCAATGTAAAGTCTATTAGGATGGAGCGTCGCTTGATAGAGTATATGTCTTCCAGAACCAAATCCAACCTCAACAGATACACTCTCAAAATCAAAATCTAAATTATAGAAATCATCAATACTCTTTTGAAATTCATCACTAATGGCGATGCGTGTTGAGTGCATGTTGATATTTTCATGAATGATATCTAAACTAAGTGATTCTCTCATATCTTGCAGTGCCAACTTAACTAAATTTACATCTAACGGTCTGGTTATTTTATCAAATTTAACAATCCAATGAAGTGGAGTTTTTTTTATATGGAGTAAAAACTGTTCATTCTTAACCTCTACTCCAACTATCTCATTATCACTTGTTACATCTTTTCCATGAAATAAAAAATGGCTATTTTTCAATTTAGCTGTGGAAAGTTTTGTTGTATCAAATGGTAAAACCGTTATATGTGGCATCTGTATCCTTATTTTGAATCTATTGAAACGATTGGTGATGGTTTAGAAAAAGTACCATCAAAAGCAACGGCAATGACTCTATATTGATATCTATTAGATGGAATGATTGATGTATCTATGTATTCTGACATCATTCTACCCTCTACACTATCTATCCATCTCCACTCAGCACCATTTAGACTTCGCTCTATTTTATAAGATTTTATTCTAATATCGCTGTGAGGTCGCCAAATAAGCTTTATCATATTGGATGCTTTTTGAGCACCTTGAAAAAATAACACCTCTTCCATAGCTGAAAGTGTCTTTAAATCTAAAATTGCTCCATAGCTTGACTCATAAGCACCTTTTATCGTTGAAAAAGTATAAGTATAGTTACTATTTTGTTCTAAATTTTTATCTACAAAATGTGAAGCAAAAGGATTTAAAATCGTTGCAATCTTTTTTAACTCTTTTTGATTGTTAATGGTTAACGCATTTGGAGCTGAACGATAGATGCAAACACCATCCATTTTCATATCAGATACGGGTTTCCATTCAAAAGCTATAGAGGTGTTACTTGGAACTGCATTGATAGTTGTAAGCTTTGGCAAATCTTTATTTACCTGATAAGAATAGGTATTAGTTATTAGGTCTGCACAACCGCTCAACAGAATTAAAATAGCCATTAATGATATTTGGGTTAATCTTCTCATGTGCCTCTTCCTCAAAGTTATTGGATATATACTTTGACATGTCATCAAATATAGGTGCAACAAACTCCATAGGAGTGTTATGGATAGGATGTAACAGATATAGTTTATAAGCATGTAAAAATATTCTATTTATTGTATCTTTTTTACTCTTAAAACCATATAATGAGTCTCCCAATATATGCCTTCCTAAGAAATTGAGATGCACCCTTATCTGATGGGTTCGACCTGTGAAGAGCTTAACGGCGATTAACTCCTCATTTTTAGAATTGGATAAGAGTTTCACAAAAGCACTTTTTGCTTCTTTCCCACCCTCTACAATATCCATTTTTAGACGATTATTTGGATTTCTACCAATTGGTTTATCTACAATACCGCTATCTTTCAAAGGATAATCAATAATTGCAAGATAATATCTTCCCATACTTTTATCTTGAAGTTGAGATGAAAGTTTTTGATGAGCCTCATTTGTTTTAGCTATAACCAAAGCTCCTGTCGTATCTTTATCTATACGATGAACGATTCCATGTCGCTCTTCACCACTAATAGTCGATAAACTTACCCCTCGTTGCTTCAACCAATCCACAAGAGTTGCCTCTTTAACGGATGGTGCATGATGAACAACCAGATTTGAAGGTTTATTGACAACCATCATATATTCATCTTCATAAAGTACATCTACATCAAAATCAACTTTATATTGAGGTTTACTTTTATCTGCTTCTAAGATAGTATAAGTTATTCTATCCCCGATTTCTACTTTAAAACTTCTTTTGCTCTCAACTTTTCCATTGACTCCAACCAAACCATCACTGATAAGTTTTTCTATCTGATTTCTACTATACTTTAACTCTGTGGCTAAAGCTTTATCTAAGCGATTTGGTTCAACAATGGTAATTTCTTGCATAAAGACTATAATCTTTGAGGCATCTCATCTTTAAAAGCCAACTCTTCAGCCTCTTTTAAAAGATTTAATGCACCCTCATCTATCATTTTTTTTGCCAATCGAAGTCCCAAATCTTTGTAATCTTCTCTTGGACTATAAAGTGTTGTATGTAAAATCTTAGTACCATTTGGATAACCCAACATCGCTTCAAGTTTTAGCATATCTTTATCATAATCTATCGTTCCATTAACAGCAACAGGAGCAGAACAACCAGCACCTATTTGAGCGATAAAATCTCTCTCAAGCTTTGTCACCAAAAAAGTATCTTCATCATTTAGAGCATCTGCAACTTCTAAAGCTAAAGCATTTAAAGAGACTATCTCAATACCTAAAGAGGCTTGACCCATAGGTGGAATCATTTGTGCTAAAGGTAACTTCTCTTTAAAAGGGATATCATCTAAAAGATTTAAACGATAAAGCCCAATATAGGCTAAAATAATAGCATCATACTCACCATTTGCAAGTTTTGCGAGTCTTGTATTGACATTGCCACGCAAATCTTTTACTTTCAAATCTGGACGCATTTTCAAAAGTTGCATTCTTCGTCTAAGACTCGTTGTACCAACCACAGCACCAACAGGGAGTGCATTAAGATTTTCATATTTATGTGACAAAAAAACATCACTTTGGTCTTGTCGTTTAGTAATGGCTCTTAACTCTAAACCCTCAGGGATAAAAGTAGGAACATCTTTTAAAGAGTGAACAGCGATATCAGCATTTCCAGCTAACATCTCATCTTCCAACTCTTTTGTAAAATGTCCTTTACCACCAATAAGTGCTAATGGTCTATCTAAAATCTTATCCCCACGACTTGTAATCTCTAAAATAGATACCTCAATCGAAGGAAAAAGCTCCTCAATTCTACTCTTAATATGCTCTGCTTGCCACAATGCTAACTTACTTGCTCTTGATGCTATGATTATCTTGCTCAACTAAACCAACCCTTTATCATCTCTATAATTTTTTGAAAAAAACCACTCTGTTCACCTTGTTGCGTTGAATCATTATCATCAACGCCACCAGTTCAGCCCTTTTCTCTATCGCCTAAAAGTTTTTTATACTCTTCTCGTGTTTTATCCCATTTTCCATCGATATAAATCGTAGGTGTTCCACTAATCATCGACTTTGTAGCTATCTCTTCATCTTCTTTTTGAGCATCTAAGATTTTTTTCTCATTTATCTGTGCGACTGTATAGCTCATGCCAAACTGTTTTTTAATCTCAGCTAAAATCTTAGTTTCATCCGTCTCTTCAGGAGAGATTTGAAGATTATAAAGTTTTATCACACCATCCATATTGCCTTTTGCTTGTTCAAGTAACATCACTTTGGTAATCGTCAAAGATACAGGATGAATACTTTCAAGTGGCAAATGATAATAATAAAGTGCTATTTTTTTAGGATTTTTCTTTACCGTTTCATAAAGTTCAGGAACTATTTCTTGACAAAATGGGCATTGTGGGTCTGAAAAAACAGCTACTTTATGTTCTGCATTTTTATCTCCAGCCAAAAGATGCTTATCACTGTAAATATCAGCTTTTAACTTTGGACGAATACTCTCTTTGTAGTTATCGCCCGTTTTCATGTCTAAAAGCATATTTGTAGCCATACCATCTTTAACAAAAAGGGTCTCTGGTACAACTTTTTTATCAAATATATTGGCATCCTCTTGAACAGTCGCATGAATGTTGACAAAATAAACTTCCCAACCATCTTTTATAGCTTGTTTCTCTATAACTTCTACTTTATCAACTTTTACACGAGAATTTTTTACCAAATTATTTTTTATATAATCTACAACTTCGCTTTGGCTAGTTGAGGCGTTTATCGACAGGGTTGCTAGTAGTAGCAGACTCAACGACTTCGACATCAATGACATTCTTGTCTCCTTCTTTCTTATTAAAATCTCTTTTCGATGGTATTGTACCAACAAATTGTAAAAAAAATGTATAAATGAGTGCCAAGAGAGCTAAAACATCACTCAAAACACCTGGAATGATAAAAAATACAGCACTTAAAAAATAAAATAGTGTTGCATTTTTAAAATCTTTTAAGTTCATCTCTCCATCTTTAAGAGCAAAAATTCTATTGACTAAACTGATTTGAAAAGTTTTGAGTAAAAATATTCCAAAAAAGATAGCCATAATAACCCATAAAAGAGAGTATCCAAAACCGATTTCATGTCCAACTTTAAAAGAAACATAAAACTCTGATATAAAAAAGATAGGAATCAAAAGTAAAAACACTACTCTATCCTACTTTTTAAACTTTCTAAAATCGTTTCAATCTCTAAAAGCTCTTTAGAATCATTTAAACGATTAATTAGCTCTACTTTTTTATCTTCAATTTTATTACCAACGACCAAAGAATAAGGGATTCCTAAGAGTTCAAAATCTTTTATCTTGCTTCCAAATCTATCATTTCTATCATCGATAAGAACACTATACCCTAATGCTTTTAAATTTTTATAAAGTTCAAAAGCCACATCATACTGCTCTTTATTTTTAACATTTGAGATTAATATATAAATATCAAAAGGACGACTCTGTTTTGTCCAAATTGCACCTTTTAGATTGCTTGATTGTTCTAAGATAACCGATATCAAACGACTCACACCGATACCATAAGTTCCCATTACAAAAGGTTTTGCTTTACCAAACTCATCTAAAAACTCCGCTTTCAGTGGAGCTGAATATCTTGTTCCAAGCTGAAAAATATGACCAACTTCTATCCCTTTAGTATAACTAAGCTCTCCACCACAATGGATACACTTATCACCCTCTTTTACAGCTCTGATATCTTTGGTTTCATTTATCTCAAGATTGACACCCACAAAATGGTAATCTCTCTTATTTGCCCCTGTTATCATATTTTTGGCATTTAAAAGTGAATTATCATAGATTATTTTTATCTTATCGTCAAGATTGATAACACCCATAAATCCAGCCACTAAACCCACAGTTTCTAACTCTTGAACGGATACATCAACAAGTTCATTTGCATTAACACTATTTGTAGCTTTGGTCTCTTCAAGCTCATCACTTCCTCTAAGTGCAAATAAAACTATCTCCTCGTTATCATCATAGAGTGCTTTTTTTGCCACTATTTTAATCATATAATAGGGATTAACTTTAAAAAGGTCAACTAGTTCTTCTATCGAAGTTAGATTTGGTGTATAAAATTGAGCAAAATCAGCTTCAGGAGCTTCCTCTTCACACACTTCAAGAGCTGAAACACCAGCCTCTATATTTGCACCATAATCACACTCTTTACAAACAACTAGCGTATCTTCACCACTTTGACTAATAGCCATGAACTCTTTGGAACCACTTCCACCAATAGCCCCACTATCAGCCTCAACAACTCTAAAATCAATTCCCAATCGTGTAAAAATCTTACTATAAGTCGCCTCCATCAAAGCAAACTCTCGAAGCATATCTTCTTCATTTGCATGAAAACTATACCCATCTTTCATCAAAAACTCTCGTCCACGAACCAACCCAAATCTTGGGCGAATCTCATCTCTAAACTTAGTATTTATCTGATAAAGATTTAGAGGCAAGGATTTGTAACTCTTCACACTCCCTCGAACCAAATTGACCATCATCTCTTCATGCGTTGGCCCCAATACAAAAGAATTATCTTTTCTATCTTTAAATCTTAAAAGCTCTTTACCGTATTTTTCAGCTCGTCCACTCTCTTCCCACAAACTAAGAGGGGTCACAAAACTAAGGCTTACCTCTTGCGCTCCCGCTTCATCAAGCTCATCTTTGATAACTTTTTTAATTTTTTCTAAAACTATTTTTCCCAATGGCAAAAGATTATACAATCCACTGCCAACATGTTGAATAAAACCACCTCTAACCAAAGAGATATGCGAACTCAAAACCGCATCATTTGGAATCTCCTTTGAGGTTGGAATTAAAAGTTGTGAATATCTCATTTCCTATATCCTTTAAAATGGTGTTCATTTTTATATTTTTTGACATTTTCATGTGCTACATTGATGTTAAATAGCTTTTGAATCGCGTCAAGTGTATTTGAACCACTCGAATCGCCTGATGTCTCACGAAGTAGATTAGTTGGGTCATGTAAAAAGCGATTGAACATCTGATTTGCCATTTTCTCAACATTATGACGCATACTCTCTTCTATAAATCCCTTTTTTATCGCACGATTTAACTCTTTACTGATAGAATCTTGAACTTTTAAACGCATATGCTTGATAACAGGTTCAGCAGAAAGAACTCTAAGCCAATGATAAAAGGAGTCTTTATACTCAAGTACGATATCTCTAGCGATAAGGGCTTGTTCCTCTTTTAGAGCATAATTTTGATTTGAAATCACTTGCAAATCATCTATACGAAAAAGTTGAAGATTTTCAAAATCCATATCCTCGATATCTTTAGGAATCGCCATATCAAACCAAACACGATTAAGATTTGGATTTTCTATCATCGCCTCTTTGATAATCGGTTCTGGAGAAGAAGTTGCCGTAAAAAGAAGTCGATATCGATTGATATATTTTTTGAGATGCTCTATACTATCGACTTTGATACTCTCTTCAATCTCTTTACTTATCTCACTTGCTTTTAAGATATTTCGACTAATAAGCGTTACATCGCATCCCAAACGAACAAGATGTTTCATCGCAATCACACTCATCTCACCCGTTCCAATCACCACCGCAGTCATCCCTGTGATATTATCACCATAGATTTTATGAGCTTGAGCCACAGCAACACTCGCAATTGAGATGGGTTGTTTTGAAATATCAGTCATATTGCGTATCTGTGCCGCACATTTTATAGCGTAAGAGACTACTTTATTGAGTTTTGCACCAGCCGTTTTATTGTCAAAAGAGAGTTTAAAAGCCTCTTTAACTTGACCTGTTATTTGCGACTCACCAATCACCAACGAATCAAGAGAAGAGACCACAGAAAAGACATGTAAAATCGCCTCTTCATCATCATATCGATTGGCAATCTCTTTTATAGAGTAAAAATCCATCCCACTTTTTTGGCTAAGTGTTCCGATAACTGCATGAAAAGAGGCAAAATTATCTTTAGTGGCTACGACTATCTCTACTCTATTGCAAGTTGAAACAACATACGCTTCATCAATAAAATCAAAACTTGTCAATTTATTGAGAAAATCTTTTTTGCACTCTAAACTCACAAATGCCAAATTTTCTCTCAAACTTTGTTGACAATTTTTATGACTAAAACTAATAACTTGATAGTACACTAAAACTCTCTTTCTATCATGGCCTTTGCAATATTGGATAAAGAGTACTCTCCACAAGACTCCATAAGCTCTACTGCTTCGTTTATCAAGATTTTTGCCTCTAAAAATGCTTTTTGTATAATCTTATGCTCAAACATACTCTTTTTAATCCACTCTTTTTGACTTTGATTTAAAGGTTTTTTATATAAAGCTATCAATCTAGCTTTATCACATTCATCCAAAGCCTCATAAAGATAGATGTATGGTAGAGTTACTTTACCCTCTGAAAAGTCATTGAAAGTTGGTTTTCCCAAAGTCTTTTCATCTGAAGTAATGTCTAAAATATCATCCATCATCTGAAAAGCGATACCTAAATTACGCCCATATTGCTTGTATGGCAAACTATTTTTATTGACCAACAGAGCTGATGCTTGAGCTGATGCTTCTATCAAAGAGGCTGTTTTTTGGTAAATCATCTTAAGATAAGCACTCTTATCAGTATGAAAATTAGCGGAAAGATTCACATCATTTAACTCACCAATACTTAGACTAATAACTGCATTTGATATTATTGAAGAGACTTTTGAATCAATTTTATTTAACTCAAAAAAAGCTTTGGAATATAGAATATCACCCATCATAATCGCTATTTTACTACCATTTGTAGCATTGATAGATGTCTTTCCTCTTCTTACCACAGTATCATCAATAACATCGTCATGAAGAAGACTAGCCATATGAATCATCTCAACAACTGACGCCAATTTGATAGAGAGAAGGCTCTTTCCAGCAATCTGACCTATCAATCTAGCTCTTAACATTTTCCCTTTAGATATCTTTTTATACAAAGTATGAACTTCAACTGAGTCCACATCTTGTATAAATTGTTCTATCTTTCGTTCAACCGCACTTAACAAACTCTATTCCTATTCACACTGGGTAACAATATTACCTACCAGCTCAATAAAAATACTATTTGTTCTATCCTCAAGCTCTTTTGAGATAACCATGGATTTTAGAAGATGTTCATGTTCCTCTTCCAATCCTCTCTCTTCTAGCATCTTCTCCGCAATCGCCAATCGTTGAAACATCTTTTCAAGTTCCATCTCTACAATATTTTGATTTGCGTGTGAAGCGATACTAAAATAGTTACTTTTTGGGGTGCTACTCATGTAATCGTCGTCATCGAATAAATTCATCTTTTATCTCCTCGTTGTATAAAGATTTTGATTATATCCAAAAAAAATTATAATTTTTTTTAAATTAATCTATTTAATACTATTTGGTGCTATTTTGCTCTAAAGTAATATTTATCTCGCTCGTTTGAGATGCATTTAACTCCAATACAGGAACAGACCGCTCCAACATATCCTCTCTTGGGGGAAGTTTCTCCTCATCCATTGTGTTTAAAATAGTATTATTGAACTTTGAAAACTCCAACTTCTGCTTGATATCTTCTTGCTCATTTTTTAAAGAACTAAGCATCGCTTCATATTTTGTAATCTCTCTACTCTTATGATATATCGCATTATCAAGATAGATATTTGGGAGAGTCAAAAGCAAAATAAAAGAGACAAAGAGCAAAATTCTCATAACACCTCTGTTACTAATCCCACTTTGTTGACTCATCTTCTAGCCCTTAAATTTGAATGTTCTAAGCTTTGCACTTCTTGAACGAACATTCTCTTGCAACTCAATTTCAGATGCTGTTATCGGTCTTTTAGTCAATTTTTTACCCAATGAGTTGTTATTTCCACACTCACATCGAAAGGCATCTGCTGGACAAATACAATTTTGAGTCCACTTTTTAAAATACTCTTTAACCAATCTATCTTCTAAAGAGTGAAAAGTTATCAAAGAGAGGATAAGCCCTTTTAACTCGCCTTTTTTCGCACGATTTTCCACACTTTGAAGTAAAGATTCTATCTCTTTTAACTCACTATTGACCTCTATGCGTATCGCTTGAAATGCTAAAGTTGCAGGGTGAATCTTCCCACTATCATGACTAGCACTACTTATAATGTCTGCTAAAACTTTTCCACTCTCGATAGGCTCTTTGAGTCTATGGTTAATAATGGCACTAGCAATTCTTTTTGCTTCTATCTCTCTTATCTCTCCATATTTGGTAAAAATGAGGGTTAAATCTTTAAAAGAGTAGTTGTTAACAATATGATAAGCACTTATAAGCTCATCCGTATCCATCCGCATATCTAAAGTCTCGCTTTTAAAACTAAACCCTCTCTCTTTTTTATCCAATTGCAACGAAGAAACCCCAAAATCAGCCAAAATCCCAGCGATTTTATGATGCTCTAAATCATCAAATATGTGTGAAAATTTTCCTTTTCTCAACTCAACTCTAGTCTGAAAAACTTCCAATCTCTTACGAGAAAAGTTTAATGCTTCACTGTCTCTATCTATTCCTATAAGGTTCACTTTTGTGTAGGTTTCCAATATCGCACTGGAATGTCCAGCATAACCCAAAGTACAATCGACAAAATATCGTTTATCTCCCATTGATTTAAAACTGTTAACAACTTCATTTAATAAAACTGGTTTGTGTGGTATATTCATATATAAATCCTTTCTCATTCATTATAATATCAAAAGATTGTGATATTTTTACCTATTTTTATATATTTTTAAGCAAATTTATAGCCTCAAATGTGACATCAAACATTTTATCCATCTCTTCGTAACTTATGATATAAGGTGGCATAAAATATATAACATTTCCCAAAGGTCTGATTAAGATTCCATTTTTTAGCCCATATTTATAGACTTCTAAGCCGATTCTTTGGGATGCAACATAACCTTGAAGCTCAACTACTCCAACCATTCCTAAAATTCTAACCTCTTTGACATTTTTTAATATTTTAAATTTTTCTAATTTTTCACGCATATAAGCTGACTTTTGAAGATTTAACTCAACGATATTTGTATTTTCAAAAAGTTCCAAAGATGCTAAAGAAGCACTACAAGCAAGAGGATTTCCTGTATAACTATGCGAATGCAGAAAAGCTTTATGCTCATTGTAATCGAAATAAAAAGCACTATATATATCATCTGTTGTCATCACCACGGCTAAAGGAAGATATCCTCCAGTCAAACCTTTTGAAAGTGTCATAAAATCAGGCGTTACACCCGTTTGCTCCATCGCAAACATAGTTCCTGTTCGTCCAAAACCACTCATAATTTCATCTGCTATCAGATGAATACCATATTGTTTGCAAAGTTCATAAGCTTTTGTTATATAGATAGAATGATACATATGCATACCACCAGCACCTTGAATCAACGGTTCGATGATAAAAGCTGATATCTCATGACCTCTAATCTCTAAAATATTTTTTAACGCTTCTATCGCTTCAAATGCACTCTGCTGGGTTTGATTTGTGGGAACTGGCGTTTGAATCGCTTTTAAAAGCAGTGGTTCATAAGTCTCTTTATAAAGCGATACATCTCCAACACTCAATGCACCTATCGTTTCACCATGATAACTATTGCTTAAAGATAAAAAAAGCTCTCGCTTATCACCTCTATTTTTATGATAATGAAAACTCATCTTTAACGCTACCTCAATCGCACTTGAACCATTATCAGCAAAAAAAAGTTTATTTAATCCTTTTGGGGTAATCTCAACCAATTTACTTGCCAATTTAACGGCAGGTTCATGTGTAAACCCTGCTAAAAGTACATGCTCTAAAGTGTCCAATTGCTCTTTTATTTTATCATTTATAAACTCATTGCAATGCCCAAAAATATTAACCCACCAACTGCTAATACAATCAATATATGCTTTATCGTCAAAATCATAAAGATAAACGCCTTTTGCTCTTTTTATCGGTATCAGTGGAAATGTTTCATGGTCTTTCATCTGCGTACATGGATGCCAAATATGTGTGAGGTCTTCATCGGAAATTTTGGTGTTTTTACTCATACTCTATTACCTTTTTCATCTTTTAACTAAAATATTAAAAATATTATAGTTTTTTCATTAATAATTAACCACAACTTCTATAAAATTTTGAAAATTTTTTATACAAAGGTCTATTTATATGCTTGATTGGATGCAAAAACACAAAAGATATTTAATCGTAACAATATGGGTTGCTACAATTTCATTTGTTGCTACTGGAGGATTTACAAGTTTTTCTTTTGCGGGGATGAATACAGATATTGGAAAAGTCGGAAATATCAAACTTTCTAGTGATAGATTTCAGATGGAATACAACAACTTATATAGACAATACAGTGAGCAATCTGGTGGTAAATTTGATGAAGAACAAGCCAAAAAGATGAAACTAGAAGAGCAAGTGATTGAAAGTATGGTTCAAGAGGCTAAACTTATTAATTTGGCGAATGATTTTGGGGTGATTGTCACCGATGAAGAGTTGGCAAATACGATAACAGGTATCGAACTTTTTAAAAAAGAGGGCAAGTTTTCAAAAGAAATTTATGATACCTATCTTAAAAATATGAGAATCCCAACCAAACTTTTTGAAAATACAATGAAAGAGCAGATAAAAATAAACAAACTTCTAGCTTTACTTCAAGTTGGAGCAACTGCGAAAGAG
>SDAZ01000125.1 GCA_006212005.1 Sulfurovum sp.
CAAAATTATCATCATCATTTGGACACTGCACAACGATAAACTCATCATATTTTAGTTTTTCGGCAATTTCTCTCGCTTCAATATCAAGTTCAAAGATAGTTTCAG
The DNA here is from genome assembly GCA_006212005.1 of Sulfurovum sp. Classification (GTDB taxonomy): domain Bacteria; phylum Campylobacterota; class Campylobacteria; order Campylobacterales; family Sulfurovaceae; genus UBA1140. The sequence continues at coordinate 106 of SDAZ01000125.1, forward strand.
AGTTATCTATCGTAAAAGAGAGAGGCAAGATGATAACTTTTTTACTTCGGCTATTTCTAAGCGTGTCGAGTAGATTTGGTTCAAGCCATTTTCCTTTACCAACTTTTGATTGATAGGCTAGATTAATAGAGTTAAACGATATCCCTATATCTTGAAGATACTGACTCAAAAGTTCAACGCTTTGCTCAACCTCTTTTTGGTATGGGTCACCTTTATCTACAATACTTTGTGGGAGTCCATGTGCTGATATGATGAAATCATACTCTTTATACTCTTTATTTTTCATTGATTCTATGATTTTTTGTGCTAATATTTTTATATATAGCTTATCATCATAGTAAGCATTTACGAGTCTAAATTGAGGATAATATTCTAAGATTTGACATCGTTTTTGGACATCTTGTACAGAAGAGAGAGTGGTTGTTGTGGAGTATTGAGGATACATAGGAAAGAGTATAAGCTCTTCGATACCCTCATTTTTAAATTTCTTTAAAAATTCACTTGCAAATGGTGGTACATATCTCATAACAGCTACTATTGGTATGTCAAATTTAGATTCTAACTTTTTGACCAATTTTTGGGTAATCGGATTGAGTGGAGATGCTCCACCTATGAGTTTAAAATTCTCTTTTACATCTTCAAGTCGGCTTTTGATGATAATATTGGCAACTATCTTACGAAAAAGAAAAGGGATAGGCAAAATATTTTTATCACTAAACATATTTTTTAAAAAGAGTTCAACCTCATCGAGATTGGATGCTCCTCCCATATTTAAAAGTAAGATAGCTTTCTTCAAGGATAAGTGACTTTATTGAATCATTTGTGGATTAACACACATAAAAAACTCATACATATCTTTTGCTTTTTCGACACAAGGTGCTTGTTTATTCATCTCTTCGAGTTGCATTTTCATCACAGGAATAATTTGCTCTTTAACTGAACTGTTCCAATCTTTAAGTTTTTCTTCCTCTTTGAGTTCTTGCCCTGCTTGTTTTGCGATATCAGAAGCACAAGTATTTGCTTGATTGACATCATTTGCTTTAGAGATACAATCTACAAAAGTTGGTAAAGCTTTTTGTGCATCTTGGAAAGATTTCTTAGTCTCTTCAAATTTGCCATTTTTACCCATCTCATTTATCATCGCTTTTTGTTGCTCTGGAGTAAGCTTTTGTTGAGGAGGCATCTGCATAGAAGAGTTCATATCCATAGTTTGTGGCTGACTTACTTCAGTTTTATTTTTATCACCACCCATAAGTTTGATGTCACCCTCATCTTTTTTGTCGCAACCGTTAAACGCTAAAACTAACAGTGGAATTAAAAAAACAATTTTTTTCATACTTTACACACCTTTGTATTTTTTATTGAAATTATAGTGAAATATCCTATAAATATAGAATTTTTACTTTAAAAAAAGTCTAATTGATGCAAAACCGATTGCTTTTGAAGCTTTTATCTTCTCTATATGTTCTAAGTTTATGATTCCACCCAATGCTATGACACCAATATTTGCATTGTTACAAACTTTATTTAGTTCATCTACTCCTTTTGGCTTACCTTTATGGGGAGTTGGAAAGATTGGGCTAAACGAAACCATGTCAGCTCCTAGTTCTTGAGCAATTAACGCTTCATCTAAGCTATGTGTACTGATAATAGTAAAAAGATTTTGTTTTTTAGACTCTTTTATGAGATGAAATTGAGTTGAATTGAGATGAACACCATAAGCATTTAAGTTTTTAGCTAAAGCGATATCTTGATGGATGAGTACTTTTTTTATATTTTTTTCTTTAGCTTTTTGTAAAAATCTTAGTGCATCTTTTTCATAATTAAGATTTGACTTGTCTCGATAAAGAACCATATCGGCTTTTATTGCCAAATTTGATAAATACTCATCTAAAAACGCCTCTTCCAAAATGAAAGAGGGTGTTATAGCGTAACTAATCATTTTTAAATTGGTCAATCTTTTTTTCTATATTGTCTATTTTATCTTGTATCATTAAAAAATATTCTATAAAAAGAACAAAAAATAGACCAGGGAGTAGTCCAAAGAAAGCGGATAAGAGTGCATTTAGTATCTTTTGCTCATTTGCATAGCTATATTGAAATGCGAAAACGGCTCCAAATATAACAAAAGCCCAAGCAACGCCTAAAAGAAAACTGATTAAGATGGATAGTAAGGGGTTTGATAATCGCATGAAATCTCTTTTTATAAGAATAAAAATCCCAAAAAAGAGTTGGGATTGAAAGGAAAAAAGAGGATAATCTTAGTGGTCATCCTCAACCGCAACAGCACCTGCTAAATAAACATATATCAAAATCATAAATACAAAAGTTTGTAAAAGAGCTGAAAATGTCAATAACAGATAAGCTGGTAGTGGAGCTAATATTGGAACTAGCATTAAAAGAACCCACAAAAACAAATCATCACCTTTGATATTTCCAAAAAGTCGGAATGAAAGTGAGATGATTCTCGAAATGTGAGAGATAACTTCGATTGGGAACATTAAAGGTGCTAAAACTTTAACAGGACCTGCAAAGTGAGCGAAGTATTTGCCAACACCATTTTTTCTAATACCTTCAAAGTTATAATAAATAAATACAACCAACGCTAAAGGAAGAGTAACATTTATATTTGAAGTAGGAGATTCAAAGCCAGGGATAATTCCGATAACATTTGAAACAAAAATAAAAAGCCCAACAGTAGCAACAAGTGGAAGATATTTTCTAGCTTTCTCTTCACCGATTACATCTTTACCCATTGAGATTACACCACTAAGGTATGCTTCCATGACATTTTGCGTTCCATTTGGAACAGAAGTAAGTTGTTTAGTCGCCATCTTTGCAATCAGTGCGACAATTATCCACACCAAAACCAAGTGTGCCACAACCATCTCCATACCGTGACCTGTTATTGTACCTAGAAAAGTAAATACACCTTCCATTTAACCATCCTCAATGTAGAAAATTTGACAATATTATAACTAAATTTTACTTAGCATCTATTATTTTTCTATTATTTTTTCTTGTCCGAGCCGATATAACGCAAAATCGTATTTGATAGGGTCGCTAGAATCAAACTCTCTGAATTTATTTGTTAATTCTACAACAGCTTTCATATCATAACTTTTTCGTTTAATTAAGCAAAGTTTTAAAGAGAGATGAAAAGTATGCGTATCAAGGGGCATAAGTAAATCTTTTTTATCTATCTTACTCCAAAGTCCCAAATCCGTATGACTTTTTCTAACCATCCATCTTAGATACATCATATAGCGTTTATAAGTTCCAGCGTTTTTAGGATTTTTAGGTAAAGAGCCAGTCAAAAATTTATATCCATCACTAGAGTAGGGATGAATGGCTTGAAGTTTTTCGATAAATAGCCAAAGTCCATCAAGAATATTTTTCTCTTTTTTATACCCTTCATAAAAAATTTCTTCTATCTTAAAAAGCTTTTTTAATTTTTTCATAGCTATAAAGATAGCGATAACATCATCTGAAGTTTGAAATCGATAGTAGTGATTTTTTAACCCCTCTTTTATCTCATCTTCGCTTTTATCAAGTAAGCTAAAGTCTAATGAGTCTAAAAATTTAACAATCGCTTTTGCATTTCCATAAGCAAATAAAGCACAAATCAGAGCGATATATTCGTCTTTATACCTAGAGGCTATCAAAAATGGGTCAGGTTTTTCATAACTTATCTCATCTTTAGCGTCTCGTTTTAAAAGTTCAGCTTCTAAAAGCTCTTTTATAGCAATATCTTTCAAAAGGTAAAGTTTTCACCTAGATAGTATTTTTTAACATTTTCATCATTCATAATCTCATGAGCTGTTCCACTTGAGAGCATTTCGCCAGATTTCATCACATAAGCTCTATCACAAATTCCTAAAGTCTCTCGAACATTGTGGTCAGTGATGAGAATACCCATATTTAGAGCAACCAACTGTTTAATAATATTTTGAATATCCTCAACAGCAATAGGGTCAACACCCGCAAAAGGTTCATCCAGAAGTAAAAACTTAGGTTCCATCATCAACGCTCTGGCTATCTCAGCTCTTCGTCTCTCTCCACCACTAAGTTGCATCCCTTGTCGATAGCGAATATGTTCGATATTAAAAAGTCCTAAAAGTTTATTAGTTCTTTCTAATTTTGTTTTATGGTCTAATTTGATAGCTTCATCTGCGATATAGAGATTATCCTCAACACTCAAATCTTTAAAGATACTTGACTCTTGTGGCAGATACCCGATGCCCATTTTTGCTCTTGTGCTTAGTGGCATGGTGGTAATCTCTAAGTCGTTGATGAAGATAGAGCCATTTGTTGTATCTGTAACGCCACATATCATATAAAAAGAGGTTGTTTTTCCTGCTCCATTTGGCCCCAATAGTCCTACTACTTCACTTGAATTGACCTCTAAAGAGACACTGTGTACGATGGTCGTTTTTTTGATGGTTTTTGAAAGGTTTTTGGCGATAAGTTTGTGTTTTTTCATTAGGATACTTTTTCTATGATGTATTTTCTTTCGTGTAGATGTGGTTCGATATCAATTTTGACGACAGTATAATCAACACTTTTCAAAAATCTCTCAAGGGTATCTCCACCCCATTCGATAAAATGCCAACCCTCTTTATCAAACTCTTCTATGATACCCAAAGAGAAAATATCACTCGTCTCGATGCGATAGAGGTCGTAGTGATAGAGATTATCGCCATAAAGATGCTGAATGGTAAAGGTAGGTGAGGTAACTGAGCTATCAAGACTCAAACTTCCAACGATATGGGAGACTAGAGTTGTTTTCCCTGATGCTAAATTTCCATTTAAAAATATAATGCAATTTTTATCTAAAATCTCGTAGAGATACTCACTCACCAAATTTAGTTCATTAACAGAAGCGATAATCTCTTTTTTTTCTATCATAATAAAATCCCTTAATGATTCTTATAATTTTTGTGATAGTGATATAATCTTCTCCAAGTGCCGACTTGCTTTTCCACTATCAATTGTGCTTTCGACCATGTAGAT
>SDAZ01000126.1 GCA_006212005.1 Sulfurovum sp.
TTTATATTGTATGCTTTTCAAGAATTCATCAATTAAGCAGAATAATGTTATCATTTTATGTTCCATAACTTGCCGTCCAAGTTTTATGGAACTCTACTTTATTTTTTCTTAACTAGCAATTTGGGTTATAATAGTACAAAAAAACCTAGACAATGATAATTTTACTGAATATAGATATAAAAACGGATTTGTTTATGAGAATGGTAAAAAAATAATTCAAGATTCTGTTCCAATTGATTTGGCTTTGAAGTTACTGAAGGAATTCCAATCAGGTTTGCATAGCTCATCCAATAATGAAATTAATAAAAGTGCTGAAATTGATATATATTCAAATGGAAATTTTAAAGAAAAAGCATACCAATTAATGACAGGTCAAAAGCTTCAAAATGAGAGTGATATTAAAATCAGAAATAACTCAAAAGGTGCTACTATCTATTGTCTAAAAGATATGAGTGTTTGTAAAACTGAAGATGAAGTAAATGGTGTGCAAAATAGTACTTATAATCAAAATGATAGTATGAAAGAAAAAGCATACCAATTAATGACAGGTCAAAAGCTTCAAAATGATAGCGATATCCGTGTTAAAAAAAATAGTAAAGGTGATAAAATATACTGCTTATCTGATATGAGTGTATGTAAGACTGAAGATGAGCTTAATGCTATAACAAATAGTAATTATTCCCAAAAAGAAGTATCTCAAGATTGTGCTGAAACTCTTAAGTTATTCAAAAAAACATGTGAAGATGATGGTATGTATTGTAAGACTTTCAAACATTATAAAATGAGATGTCAATAAAGTTGAAATAATATGTAATGAAATTGTAGTTAAGTTTCGCTATAATATTTATGATTTTAATAATGAGAGTTTGTCATGGGTAGAGAAAAATATGTTATCATAGTTGAGTATGCAAAAGGTAATGATAAAGGGGTTGATGGTTTTAGAGTCGATACAAAACCAATCTTAAACGCCATAAAACGCAATGCTCAGTGCGAGGGAGAAATCGTATTTTACTCACATAAAAAACGAAAAGGTCTTTTTGAATACATAGAAAAATTTACCCAAACATACGATGTTGTTATCATCAGTAGAATAAACCCAGGTAATCTTAAAAAGATTGATGAGTATTTTGTATTTTTAAATCATTTATCGCAGATTGGTATAGATGTTCATACTCACCCTGATGTCATGATTAATCTTAATTTTAAAGATATCCTTTATAAGCTTAGAAATACAGCTTTTTGTGATGCTCAAAGTGAATTTTTTAAAACATTTGAAGAGTTAGAAGAGAAACTTCCAGATATTTTGACGCAACATAAAAAATATGTACTAAAGATAAATTATGGCTCAACAGGTAAGGGTGTTTATCTTTTGAGTTTAAATGATAATGGAAGTGTGGTTTCGACTGAAGCTGTGGATAATGTGAAGTACTATTATGATGATATTTATGAGTTAATCGCTACTTTTGAGAATAAATTTGAGGATGATGTTGATGATTTAAGTTATTTCCATGATAAATCAGGTTTTGTAGGGTGTAGATATCTTCCTAGAATCGAAGAAGGTGAAGTAAGGGTTATTATTATCCATAACAGACCTATAAAAGTCGTACATAAAAAACCAGCTCAAGGGGAGTTTTCGGCAACGCTTTTTAGTGGGGCAGATTATACCTACGAAGATATTGATAATCCTAAATGGAAAGAGGTTATAGAATTGACTTGTGATGCTTTTGATGAGCTTCAAAAATATCTTAATGGTCAAAAATTTCCACTGATTTGGACGATGGATTATATTTTAGATTATGATGAGAACGGGAAAGATAAATATATTTTGAGTGAGATAAATTGTTCATGTGTGGGTATCTCTACCCAACTTGATTTGGCGGAGGATATCGGCAAAGTTTTTAGATAATTTTATCGCTTTTTTATTTTTTACCTCTCCTACACCATCCCAAAAAGAGTCGAGTTGGGTCAATTTGAGCGTTTATCGCTTTTTTATCTATTATCAAATCAGCCAACATTTCAGCTACTAATGGAGCAAAAACAAAGCCTCTAGCACCTAATCCATTGCAAACAAAAAGCCCCGAAATCATCTTTATACCTCCCCACGCTTTTGAGCCATGAATGAGATTTGGAAAATTTTCAAGCATATACGCCACATCAACCACACCACCAACGATAGGAAAATAGTCACGGCTATTTGCTCTCATCCCACAAAATAGCTCTTTTATCTCAAAATCACTTGTATCCACAAGAAGTGAAGCCATATTTAAAAGTTTTTGTGCCGATTTCATAGAGCAAGGAATCTCATCTTTAACTTGAAGTTCATGTGTTGCACCGATTTTTATTACTCCAGTATGAGTTGCTGATATAGAGAGATTTTCATGTAAAGAGTGTTGAAAAACTTTTGAAGTAAAAGCGTCAAATCTAACTCCCCAAGAACTCCGTATATCCATATATCTCATGTCTATAAGTTGCTCTTTGTATCCTGTGGCAAGAACGATATTTTGAGCTTTTTCCTCGCCAACTAGCCATAAATCATTCTCTTTTATAAGCGTTGTAACTTCTAAAATACAAATCTCTATCTCTTCTAAAACCGCTTTTTCAACCTCATGAGGCTCAACCACTCCTGCTTCTTCAAATAAAAAAGCATTAAGTTGACTTTTAATCCCAAAGTCGTTGAGCTCTTTTGGGCTTAAGTTTTTGTAATTTTTATAATTTGCTTTTTCATAAAGTGGAAATTTTAGGCTATCTTTTTCATCTTTTGGCATACGGATAACACCTGTTTGACTAAAAGCATTGGGCATATAGCGTTTGTAAAAATCGATAGCGTAGCTAAAAGCGTCATTTGTAAATTGATGAAGAGTCCTATCATTTCCGATTTTTGGAGAGATAAATGCTCCAGCTCCACCACTTCCTCCACTCATCGCACCCATTTTATCGATAATCAAAACTTTTTGACCTCTTTTATGTAAAGCAAAAGCCGTTAAAAGTCCAGAAACTCCTGCTCCTATAACTATTGTATCGTATATTTTTTTCATATTTTTTCTCTATATTTTAAACTTCACAACATTATAACATAGTGAGCTTTAGTGCTTCTCTTTTAGTTTTGAATGGATAAGTTTCTTTGGTTATAATTAGACAATTTTTTTTTAGGATAATAGAGTATGAAATTTATAGAAACGCGTGGAAATGATGGATGTAAAAAGAGTGAAGTGGAATTTTCAGAGGCGATATTGAGTCCTAGTGCCTCTTTTGGTGGGTTGTATGTTCCATCATCATTGCCTATTTTTGATGAAACTTTTTTAACGGCTCACCTTCAAAGTAGCTACAAAGAGTTGGCAAAAGATATTTTAAAGAGTTTTGAGATAGATATAAAAGATGAGATTTTAGATAAGGCACTTAGCCGATATGATGAGTTTGATGACCCTAAAAATCCTGTTCCTTTGAGTAAGATTGAGGATAACTGTTTTGTAAGTGAACTCTATCATGGACCAACAAGAGCTTTTAAAGATATGGCATTGCAACCGTTTGGTTTTGTTTTGTCTGCTTTGGCTCAAGAAAAAGGTGAGAATTATCTTATTATGGCTGCTACGAGTGGAGATACTGGTCCTGCTACTTTGGAGACTTTTAAAAATCAAAACAATATCAAGGTAGCGTGTTTGTATCCAGATGGTGGAACAAGTGATGTTCAAAGATTGCAAATGGTAACTGAAGAGGCTAAAAATCTCAAAGTTATCGGTGTTCATGGTAATTTTGATGATACGCAAAATACTCTAAAAGCTCTTTTGGCATCGCAAGATTTTAAAGAGGAGTTACAAAAAAGAGAGATTAAACTCTCAGCTGCAAATTCGGTCAATTTTGGAAGGATTATTTTTCAAACTATCTATCATGTAAGTGCTTATATTGAGCTTTTAAAAAAAGGTGAGATTGTTATGGGAGAAGAGATATATCTAGTTGTTCCATCGGGCAATTTTGGTAATGCGTTGGGTGGATACTATGCTATGAAAGCTGGACTTCCAATTAAAAAAATTCTTATCAGTTCAAATAAAAATAATATCTTAACGGATTGGATAGAAAATGGTGTGTATGATTTGACTACAAGAGAGCTTATCCAAACTTCGTCTCCTGCGATGGACATCTTAAAAAGTTCAAATGTTGAGAGAATCCTTTTTGATAAGTTTGGAGCAACAAGAACAAAAGAGTTGATGGAGTTACTTGAGAGCAAGGGTGGATACAGTTTAACGAAAGAAGAGTTGGAGATGTTGCAAGAGGATTTTGAGGCAACTTATGCAACCGATGAGGAGTGCAGTGCATTTATTGCTCACTATGCGTCAAAAGATTATATCATCGACCCTCATACGGCAACTTGTATTAAAGCGTTCAAAGAGTTTGTTCCTGATGATGCCAAATGTGTTATTTATTCAACAGCTGAATGGACAAAGTTTGCTCCAACTGTGGCTAAAGCTTTGGGAAGTGATGAGGTTCATGGTGATATCGAAGCATTAAATTTTGTCAAAAATAAGTGTGGAGTAAAAGTACCACCGATGATAGAAAAACTCTTTGAAAAAGAGATAATCCACAGTGTGGTTGTGCCTAAAATTGGTATCAAAGATGAGATACTGAAGTTTTTATAATTCCAATCCAGAGATAATCCTTTGGATTTGTCGTCTATGAACCATAGTATGGGTATAAACGAAAATAGACCAGTCAAAATTATTAAACTCTACAAACCATGGATGTTTTTTAGTCATTTTTGACTTTTTTTTCTCCAAAGTTTTTATAAATTTTATATATTTATCTGAAAATTGGTTAAATTTTTCAAGATAATCTTCATTGTGTTGAGGTTTTACTGCCTCAATACGAATTTCTCCTTTAAATGCTTTCTCTTTTGAGAGTGTATCTATGAGTTGTTGTATTCCTGTACCAACAATCGTTAGATGTTCCAATACCATGTTGATAGAGTATCTTCGGCTATCATCTTCTATCCCAAAAACTCTATCGATGATTATCTCTTGTGTTAATCTTTGGCTAGGAATCTTTTTTAAAAGACGATTAATCTTATCAACCTCTT
>SDAZ01000127.1 GCA_006212005.1 Sulfurovum sp.
AACTTCACCCGTTAATGTTTGCCAATCTTCGATGGGTTATTGCTGGAGCTGAAAAGTTACCTCAAAAAATTCGAGATGAGTTTAAAGCTAAGTTCAATAAAGATATCTATGAAGGGTATGGAGCGACGGAGACCAGTCCTGTGGTTGCTGTAAATATGTACGATATCTTGTTACCTGATACGCTTACTCTCCAAAAAGGAAATAAAATCGGTTCGGTTGGTATGCCACTTCCTGGTAGTAGTATTATGATTGTTGAGCCTCAAACTTTTAAACCTTTGCCTATCGGTAGCGAGGGGATGATTTTGATAGGTGGTACACAAATCATGAAAGGTTATCTAGGTGACCCTCAAAAAACTGACGATGTTATAAAAGTGATAAATGGGATAAGATGGTATGTGAGTGGTGATAAGGGAAAAGTTGATGAAGATGGATTTTTAACGATTATCGATAGATACAGCCGATTTGCTAAGATTGGTGGAGAGATGGTGAGTTTAGGTGTAGTTGAAGAACAGATTAGAAGTGTTCTAAGTGAAGGAGTGAGTATCTGTGCTGTGGCGATTGAAGATGCTAAAAAGGGTGAAAAAGTTGTATTATTAATAGAAGGTGATGAAAATATTGATAGAGTAAAAGAGCAAATCACCCAAAAACTAAATCCTTTGTGGTTGCCATCGCTTTATATAAAAGTTGATTCTATCCCAAAATTGGGAAGTGGAAAGATTGATTTTAAAGGTGCTAAGGCGTTGGCTTTGGAGATGGTGAAGTGAGTTTTTAAAACATTTTGCTATAATACAAAGATTTTTTTGAAAAAGGTTTTATTGGCATGAGAGCATTGTTAAGCGTTAGCGACAAAAGTGGTATAGTTGAATTTGCACAAGGTTTAGAAGCATTAGGATGGGAGATAATCTCAACTGGAGGGACTTACAAAAGTTTATCAACGGCAGGAGTAAAAGTTATCGAAATTGATGAGATTACTAAGTTTCCAGAGTGTTTCGATGGAAGAGTTAAAACTCTAAACCCTTTTGTTCATGGTGGAATTTTATACAAACGAGACAATGAATCTCATAAATCACAAGCACAAGAGTTAGGTGTTGAGGGGATTGATTTGGTTTGTGTCAATCTTTATCCTTTTAAAGCAACGATTGAGAGAACCGATGATTTTGATGAGATTATCGAAAATATTGATATCGGTGGGCCAACAATGGTGAGAAGCAGTGCAAAAAATTTTCAAGATGTGCTTATCGTAACCGATGTCAATGATTATAGTATTGTGCTTGATAAACTTCAAACTTCAAGCGATGATTTGGACTTTAGACGCTCTTTGATGATAAAAGCATTTGAGCATACAGCCTCTTACGATAGCATGATTGCAAACTATATGAACGAGCGATTTAACAGTGGTTTTGGTGAGTATCAATTTATCACAGGTAAAAAAGTATTTGATACAAGATATGGCGAAAATCCTCATCAAAAAGGCTCTTTGTATGAGTTTAGCAATCAGTTTTTTAGCAAAAATTTTAAACAAATCAAAGGTGAAGCGAGTTTCAACAATCTTACGGATATCAATAGTGCCGTTAAAATTGCTTCTAGTTTTGGAGAAGAAAATGCGATTTGTATCGTAAAACATGGCAATCCATGTGGATTTGCGATAAAAGATACTTTGCTTGATTCGTATGTTGAAGCCCTAAAATGTGACCCTATCTCTGCTTTTGGTGGTGTGGTTGCGGTAAATGGCGTTGTAACGAAAGAATTAGCTTTAAAAATGAACGAGATATTTTTAGAAGTTGTTATCGCTGGGGACTTTGAAGAAGAAGCTGTGGCTGTTTTTGAGACTAAAAAACGAATCAAACTCTTCTCTTATAATGCACCTAAACTTCTTATCGCTAAGGATGGAGCTGATTTTAAACATATTGATGGTGGATTTGTATTTCAAAATAGTGACTGTATCTGTGACAATGAAGTTCAAAATGCAATACAAAAAGGTGAACTAAAAGCAACTCAAAGCGAGATGAAAGATTTGGAGATTGCCTATAAAGTAGCGGGTATGACCAAATCAAATTGTGTTGTGTATGTTAAAGATTCTGCGATGGTAGCTATTGGTATGGGGATGACAAGTAGGGTTGATGCTGCGATGTGTGCATTAAAAAAAGCAGATACTATGAATCTTGATGTGAGTGGTTGTGCTATGGCAAGTGAAGCATTTTTTCCTTTTAGAGATAGTATTGATACAGCAGCCCAAGCTGGAGTTAAGGCGATTATCCAACCAGGTGGAAGTATCCGAGATGATGAGGTTATCAAAGCTTCAGACGAACATGGTATCGCTATCTACTTTACAGGTGTTAGACACTTTTTGCATTAATCATATGAAACAAATAGTATCTCTATATCTTTTTATTTTAACATTTACACTCTTTTTAAATGCTAATCCTGATATAGAGTATTACTCATCAGGAGCGGTCAAAATCATCACACAATCCATAAACTCAAAATCCAATAGAGTGGAGAAGTGGTTTTATGAAGATGGTACACTTTGGCTTGAGTTAGCTTACTCAAATGGGAAATTAAATGGTCTTGCCAAGGAGTTTCATAAAAATGGTAAAATAGCCGTCATAACCCCTTATAAAAACAATATGATTAATGGTGTTGTTAAAATGTATGACGAAAACTCCAATCAAATCCTTTCAACAAATTATAAAAAAAATAGAAAGAATACGATAGAGATTGAGTATTATCCAAATGGAATGGCAAAATCAATAATTACCTATAAAGATGATAAAATCCATGGTATGAAAAGAGAATATTATGAAAAAAGTGGAAAACTTTGGAGTGAGACTAACTATATTCAAAATAAAAAAAATGGGACTTTAAAGTGGTTTTATGAGAGTGGTAAAGTATGGATAGAGTTAAATTTTATCAATGATAAGCCACATGGAATGAAAAAAGAGTATGATGAAAATGGGAAAGTGCTAAAAATAGAAAAATACAATCATGGAGTGAAAATTTTTTAAAGTTATGGCAGAGAGGAAGGGATTCGAACCCTCGGTAAGTTGCCCTACACACGCGTTCCAGGCGTGCTCCTTCAACCACTCGGACACCTCTCTAAAAAAGTTAAACAGTATTATATCTATATTTTGCTATAAATTCGTATAAAAAAGAAAAAAGGAGGTTTTATTTGAAAGCAATTTCCCTATTTAGTGGTGGACTTGATAGTATGTTAGCGATAAAACTTATAACGCAACAAAATATTGAAGTCATTGCACTACATATCAACATCGGATTTTCAAGTACTAAAAACAGTATCGAACTTCTTGAGCAAAGAGCTATCATGGCTGGGGCTAAGTTTGAAGTGCTTGATGTTCGAAGTGATTATATAAAAGATATTCTTTTTTCTCCAAAGTATGGGTATGGTAAAAATTTTAACCCCTGTATTGATTGTCATGGTTATATGTTTCGTATTGCCAAAGAGATGATGAATCACTATGATGCCTCCTTTTTGGTTACAGGCGAAGTGGTTGGTCAACGACCTATGTCGCAAAATCGAGATGCTTTAAATATCGTTGATAAACTTTCCAATAATATTGAAGATAAGCTCATTGTTCGTCCCCTATGTGCAAAACATCTTGAAGCTACGACGCCTGAACTGATGGGCTGGATTGATAGAGAGAAGCTTTTAGATATCAGTGGAAGAAGCCGAGAGAGACAACTAGCTTTGGCTAAAGAGTTTGGTTGGAATGATTATGAATCACCTAGTGGTGGTTGTTTACTTACAAATATCGATTACTCTGCAAAAATACGAGAGTTTATAGCTTATGATAATGATTTTGATGTCAATGACATTGCTCTTTTGAAGTTAGGGCGACACTTTAGGCTAGATAATGGTGCTAAACTTATCGTGGGTAGAGATGAGATAGACAATGCTCGAATTGATGAGATAGAGAGTGAAAAATATATAAAATTCAAGCTTCCTATCATTGGTTCTGTTAGTATGATTTCTGCTAATGCGACTTTTGAAGATAAACTTTTGGCTTCAAAAATAGCGATAACTTATGCAAAACATGAGAAAGATAAAATTTATAGTGTTTTAATAGGCGATGAAGTTTTTGAAGTGAGTGCATATGAAAGTAAGTTTGATACACATAGATATTTTTTTGAGAAAAAGAACAAATGAGTTTAAAAATTCTTTTAGCCCCAAGTGAAACTAAAAAAAGTGGTGGAGATATAGCTTTTAGTGTAGAAAATCTTCTTTTTAGTCAACTCACACAAACAAGAAAAGAGCTTATAGAAAATTACGATAATATCGTTACAAGCTTTGATGAGAAGCAGTTGAGTAGTTTTTTTGGTTTGAAAAAGCAAAGTGATATCGCTTTTTATAGCCAAAAAATATCTTATTCACAAGGGTTGAAAGCCATTGAGCGATACAGTGGTGTTGCGTTTGATTATTTAGATTATAAGCGTTTGAATGATGAACAAAAAGCACATATAGATGAGAGAGTTATTATTTTTTCCAATATTTTTGGATTTTTGAGAGCAGATGATATCATTTGTGATTATCGAGTCAAACAAGGAAGTGATATTGGTGATTTTTCTCCACAAAAACTTTATCACTCAAACGCATATTTACTTGATGAGTATCTTCAAAATGATGAGATTTTAGACTTAAGAGCTGGATATTATGATAAATTTTATAAACCAAATAAACGATTTACAACGCTGAAGTTTTTAAAAGAGGGTAAAGTGGTGAGTCATTGGGCAAAGGCTTATAGAGGTATTATATCTCGCATGATTGCATTGCATAAGATTGATTCTATCGAAGCGTTGATATCTTTAAATATTGATGGACTTAGTCTCATTGAGATAGTGGAGAAAAAAAATATACAAGAGATAGTTTATGAGGTTGAGACTAAGTAGCAAATCAAAAATATTGCTAATTTATCATAAGAATCAAAATATTCTTTAGGCTCAAAACCTTTAAGCTTACTATTAACTAAAAAACTATTCTTAGTTTTTAAAAGCATTGGCAAATCATTGTCCCCATCTCCAAAAATGTATAAATCCTCTTCATTTAAATCA
>SDAZ01000128.1 GCA_006212005.1 Sulfurovum sp.
ATCTGATGTCCGTTCACCGTTGCTAAAGTTTTACCAAAAAGCATAGTTGAGCTTAAAAGTAGAAGTGTTGTTAAACCTAAAAGTCTGTTTTGCATACAATTTCCTTTGTGTGAGTTACTGTTTTATTATTTGATGAGATAATTGTTTTTAGCCCATCAAATAGCAATTATAGCACTATTTCTTAAAAATAAAATATCAAAATAATTTAAGTGTTTTTTCACTTTTTCTTGTGTTATATTTTTAAAGTTTAAAATAATCTAAAAAGATAAAAATTCCTATAACCATAAGCAATAATGCAGAAAATATCTCTATATGCTTTTTATGACTTTTAAGTTCTAACAAAATATTACTTGTAATCTGAAAAATAAAAAAGTAAAAAAAGAGAAATGGAACTATCACAACACCAAGTCCAAAAGATAAACCATACATAAACGAATAGAAAAGTGATGAGCTTAAACTACTTGTGGCGATAAGTGTTCCAACAGGCAAACAAAAACTAAATGAACTAAAAAAACCTACACCAAAATATCCATATTTTAGTGATGTGTTACAGCTACTTTTACAACTATCATTTTTATATAGCGTATGGTAGAGCATTAAAATAGCAAGTAAGATGATAAATATAGCTCCTACCTTAGAAAAAGATATATCTTTTGAAAAACGCTCTTTAAATAAATCTATACTAAAAAATGCAACCATAGATATCACAATATAAGCCAAGATTTTTCCACTAAAATATCGCCACAAAACTGATAATGCCCTATTTTTATCTTCAATCCCACCCAAGAGTATAGGTGTCATAATAGGCAAACAACTCAAAGCGCAAGCAGTTGCTCCAAGTTGTAAGCCTGTTATAAATATTGCAAAAAAGAGCATTATTTATAAATACCTTTTTCGATTTTATTTCTTTTTTTGAAAGCCTCTTTTGATGAAGAGACGATATCAAAAGTTCCATATTTTAACTTCAAAATATCATCATGAGGACAAAATTCGACGCATCTACCACATAGTGTACAATCTGTGTAAGTGATATTTTTATTTGACTCTATATTTGTGATTTCAAATATATCCATAGGACACTCTTTTGCGCAATTTGAACAAGATGAACATTTATCACTACCATTTTTTACAAGTCTCAATAATCCTACTTTTTTGAAGACACTTTGCAAAGGAAGCATAGGACAAATTCTACAAAATGGTTGTCTTACAAAAAGAGCCATTGCAATCATTAAGCCAAATAAAAAATCAGCAATCAAAGAGAGTATCATCAATGTCATATTTGATTTGTCAACATAGAGTTGGCTTATATCGCCTGTAGCCAAAGTGGTCAATATCCGACTAGGGCAAATATTACAATAAGGATTGCCCAACTCATGCCCCACAAATCCAAGACCAGCTAAAAATGGAAATATCAGAACTAAAAAAGCAAAAATAAACCACTTAATCGGTCTTACTTTTTTTAAAGTTTCTCTATCAAGTGACTTTATCTGTTTAATTTTAAGTTTTTTACCGATTATAGTTATCATCTCTTGAAAAAATCCAAGTGGACACATCCAACCACAAAAAGCTTTATTTAAAATAATAATCAAAATAATAAAACCACCAAGTGTTAAAAAAGTTGGCATAAGTGAAGATATAATATCACCATCAAATATTCCCCCTACTCTATGGTGAAACTGGTGTTGCAAAGGAATCAAAGCACAATAATCACCACTTTGTTTATCGTATGCACAACTCAAAGCTGGTAAATTTGTTGTAAGTTTATCATTGGAGTAAAATGTGTTAAATAACAATGCACCATAAACCATAAACACAAATGCAAACAGCTGAACTACTCTTCTAAGATTTGTCAATGTTAAAAACTTATACATGTCTTACCATTTTAAAATATATAAAAACTCCTACTAAAAATCCAAGCAATGCAATAATAAAACCTAAAGGAATACTTTGCCAATAAGAGGTTGGATTGACATGATATTCGCCATAAAATGAAGTAAAATATTCTTTATTATCTTTTGAAAAAGAGCTAAGAAGGATAAAATTTTTCGCTCTATTTTCTCTTCTTTTATCTGATACATTTTGAAAATTATTTGGTAAAGTTATGCTAAATTGACCATTTTCATCACTTCTAGCAATCACTTCTTCCACCTCATCTATCAATAGTTTTATCTCTTGATTTGCAAGAACAAGACCTTGAAATTTCAAAATAAAATCATAAGTTTTAAGTGCAGTATATCTGTCATGTTCTCGTGGCAATGGATTTGGTTCTATCTCCAAAAGCCCTTTTTTAAAACTTGTAAGTTTTATAGGGCTTATCTTGGATGGTTTACCATGATTATCAATATAAGTAATTGCTGTAAAAAACTGATTTTCTTTTTGACCATTTACCACAAGTGCATGATAATTTCCATATGTGCTTTTGGAAAGAGTAACTAAGTTTGCACTCATTTTTAACTCTTGACGCTCTAAAGTTGGAAGTAAATAAAAACTTGTTGTTTTCCAACTTCCATCTAACCCAACAACTTGATACATTGCTGTCTCTTCACTACTTCCATGAGAATGAGTATTATTATTTTGAGCTACTTTTTTCCCTACTTCACAATCGTGAGGTAAGAGATAAAAATGCTCATTGCCAAATGTAAATAGACTCAAAAGAGAAATTAAAATAATTTTTTTCATCCTCTTTCCTTAAAATTTAACCGATAATCCAGCTGTAAATACTCTACCAGAATTAACGGTTATAGAAATATCTTCAGTATCAAAATCACCATCATAGTCACCATCACCACTTCCTCTAGCTGTATTATAATAATACTTATCAAAAAGGTTATCAACTCTAGCAAAAAACTCCCATTTATTATTACCTATTTTTTCACCATAATTTGCAAGTAAATTGACAACTCCATAAGCTGGAACTTTAAATCTATTTAACTCATCTGCGTAATGACTAGATTTAAAATTATATTCTGTACTTAAAAGAAGATTATTATTGACATTATAATTTGCATTCAAATTCAATGTGTGATTTGGAACCCTAGGGACATCATATCCAGCTAAATCGTAATGTTGTGTTGTATAATTACCGTAAGGATTTCCCAACAACAAATTAAAATTGTCATACTTTGTAAATTTTGCATCTGTATAAGCATATGCCAATCCATAGTAAATTTTGTCTTTTTTATTACTATTTACAGAGGCTTCAACTCCACGACTTCGCATCCCACCTATATTTTGATACTGATTTTTATCTCCTACTATCCCTTTATCTATATTAGCATATTGCCCCGTAGTTGCCATGATATAATCATCTCTATCAAGCCAAAAAAGTGCTGTATTGTACTCAAATATATCATTTTTACCTCTCACTCCAATTTCATAGTTGTACGATGTTTCAGGTTTTAAGTCATGATTACTTAAAGTTGTTCCAGTTGGTGAGATATCTCCTGCAAAAAGTTGGTCAATAGTTGGTGTTCTAAATCCTGTTGAAGTATTAAAATAAACATCATTTTTATCATCCAGCTTATACGAAGAACCTAATCGAAATGAACCTACATCAAAACTTTTATCCAAATTTAAAGAAGATAATCCATCTGTATAGTCCATATCAATATGGTCATATCTTCCATTAGTAGTCAATGTTAGCTTATCATTTAAGGCATATTTTGCCTCTCCATACAAAGCATAGACATTTTCATCTGTTTCATCATTTTGCGTTACTGTTCCAGCATTAACAACAGTAATCTTTGGTTTTATTTTAGATGCGTAACTTTGGAGAATATTGGCTTTATTTTCATAGTAATTATCCCGAATATCTACTCCAAACATCGTAGCAAATTTATCAAAAGAAGTTCTATATTCACTTTTTAGACCCCTTTGAATTTGACAATAATCATTTTGTGTTCCATAAGCATCAGGGTCAGTTACTGATTTTCCAGCTGTATCATATTTTATAGGAGAACTTACAAACGAAGTATCATCATTATATTGATACAAATTAACCAAAAGATTAGATTTTTCATCTAAACTTTTTGAATATGTAAGAAAATATTTTTGAAGTCCTACCTCATACATCCTACTATAATCCCTATTTGCACCAGTTCCATCGTCTAAACTTTGAGGATTTATAGTAGCTTGAGTAACTCCTTTTACCGTACCATGACTATCTTTTTCCCTATCTGACAACTCAACACCAAAAGTTAAATCACTTGTGTCATCAACTTGATATTGTACTTTTGAGTTTAAATATTTTGATTTGTAATCGCTATCTTCCCAATATCCATCGCTTTTTCTTTGACTAATTTGAAGTGAAGCGTTTATCTTATCATCACTATAACCTACACGAGCAAGTTCTTTTTCATAGCCAAAACTGCCTCTTTCATAGGCTACAGAATTATATGTATTTTTTGTACCTTTTTTTGTTGTGATAATAACAGCACCACTAAGTGCATCTTCCCCAAATAAATATGAAGCTCCACCTTTGATAACCTTGATACTATCAATATTATCCAAATCTATATTTACTCTACCCGTTCGTTCAAAGACAGGAACACCATCAATAACGACAGCAACTCCAGGTTTTTCACCCATATATCGTTGATTTTCAACTCCTCTTATATGGAGTTTTAAACTATCACCACTTTGTATTTCTGTTGTTAAGCCTGGAATTAAATTTAAAGCTTGTTGTATATTTTCACCATGTGTTTTATCAATTTTTTCACCATTTACAGTTATTGTATTGGAAACTTCTGTTTTTTTAGAATCAAACCTATCATCGATAGTCGTTGAATCAACATTTATAGTCCCCAAATCCAGAACTTCACCATAGCCTATACTTCCACAAACAATCATTGTCACTAAAGACAATTTTATACCCCTCATATATCCTATCCCCTAATAAGTATTTACATAAAAATATTGTCACCAAGTATTTATATAACCCAAATTGCTAGTTAAAACTTAATGACTTAAAGAGCATATCAAGACTATAAGCCAAAATAAAAAGCTTAAGTTTAACGAGAAAACCACCAATCGAAGTAGCTTTAATGACTTTACCAAATTTT
>SDAZ01000025.1 GCA_006212005.1 Sulfurovum sp.
AAAATTTGGTAAAGTCATTAAAGCTACTTCGATTGGTGGTTTTCTCGTTAAACTTAAGCTTTTTATTTTGGCTTATAGTCTTGATATGCTCTTTAAGTCATTAAGTTTTAACTAGCAATTTGGGTTAAATTATTATATTTTATGCTTGATTATTTAGAAAATAATAAGATACGACTTACTAGTGAAGATTATCCTCAGCCTATAAAATATCATGGAAGTTTTGAAATACATTCTAATGATAATATGTTATATTTTATAGTTTCTAACGAAATGGAAAGTATGTTTTTTAGTTTTTCAAGATATGACTTTAAAATTGATTATGATGTCTTCGGTATTTTACTAGATAAAGATTTTGATTCAAAAAATCCAAAAGCATCTTTTGTTTTATTAACACAAGAAATATTAACAGAAGAAAGAAAAGAAATATTTAAAACCAAGATAAATCCAACAAATATTATTATTGTTGATAATACTAAAAGTGGTCAAGAGGAGAGTTTTAAGAAAAATTTAAAAAAACATATAGATAATTTATCTGCCGAATTAGATAGATATAAAACGAAAGAAGTTTTTACAAATTTTTTCAAAGAAGAATTTAAATTTTTTTATAATGAAATTTTTCGAGGCTTCAAGGAAGAAGATAAATTTTATATCAACTCACTAGTAAGAAATGTTATTTTGATTTTAGATTTTTTGAAAAAAAATAATGCAAAAGTAACTTTAAAAATATTCTACACAATAGAATATTTAGAAAAATCGTTATTTTCTCAAAATGATTACAGACTCTATGATAAACTTATAGAGTTTGCTCAAACTAAAAAATTTAAATTTGAATTTATTTTATGTCTTGAAAAAAATATTATAATTAATAAAGAATTAAAAGATAAATTTAAATTATTTGAAGATTTAGGTATTGACATTTTATTTTATGAATATGATAAACTAAAAATATATTCTAATATTTTAATAATAGATGATTACAATTTAGCTATATCTTCAAAAACTGGGTATATCGCTCATTATTTAACTAAAAAACAACCTAATGTAGAAAAATTACATATAGAATACAAATTATATAAAAAAGATGCAAAAAGCTTAAAAAATTTCAATACAAATATTTATCCACTTGTTGGAACATGGTTTCTTTATGGTTATGGTGCACAAAATATTTTGCACGAAGCAAGTTTAGAATTTCATGGCTTAGATATTAATATTACATTACATACTTTAAAAAATAAAACATATAAAGGAAATATAAGAACCTGTTATAACCGAATTTTAATTTCCAGTGAACTTGGTTTTATTGATTTTGATTACAATAATAAAGAAAAAATAAAAATTGTTTCAATGATGACAACAGAAGATAATGGATTAGGAAGGCACACGATTTTATTTGCTATTTTTAGTCAAAAAAAACTAAAGATAGAAGATGTAAAAATATTATTATCTCATATTATTGATAAAAGTCATGAAATAAATTCTTTAGAAAAAGGAATTTTAAAAGTTTCGCATAACATAAATCAATATATATCAGAATTACTTTGTAAATATGATGATAATTAAAAAATTGAACAAGCAAAAGACCATTAATTACTCATACATTATACCACATATAGGAAGATTAAATTTATCCTAAACGCTTAATCTTACAGCAACCAAAAAGGTTGCCTATTGAACATAATTTAATCTCTAGTTGGATATAACCCATTTAGACAAATAATATAATTCAATCCCATATAAGGTTGCATACAAGAAGTAGTTTGTTCAATTCCGAAAGTATTAACTAGTTTTTGCGTTTCTTGATTAAGATCTTTATCTTGAATTAAAACTAAAGGTTTATTAGAAGAAGACTCTTTTCCGCCCATTTGAGCATTTTGATACCTTGTTCCCTCTCTAGTTACACCCGTACCTACAACTACTCTTCCTGATAAATTTGGTAATGCAAAAGTAACTCTTCCATCTCCACCATACTGTGTTCCCAATAAACTATAAAGTGCTTGATATTGACTAATTTGCAACAACTGTCCTTGACAAAATGCCCAATCCATTGGTGCAAAAGTTCCTGCAAAAATACGAATTTCCCCAATATATCCTTCCATATCTTATCCTTTTATTGTACTTTTAATTAAATAGGTTTTATTAAACCACCACTTCAACTTACTACTGAAGTTGCAATTTTAACTAATTTAATATTATAAGTATATAAAATAAATAATTTTTATAAAAAATAATAAGTTAATAAAAAAGCTGTCTAGTTTTTCTTACCTAAACTTCTTACGATACTCCAATTCCACACTTTGAGAGGGGTTACTCTTCTCGTTCATACTCGCTTTTGCTTTGATATTATCACTCAACTCTCGCTGTAAAGTATAAGCATTTCCGTCATAACTTTTTTCGATGATAACGCTATTTTTATCACTAATCTTTTTCATAAACTCGATATCTGTCCCATCAAGCGTAGAAGTGGTCACACCATTTCCATCATCTTTAATCAAAATCAAATCCAATCCAAACTCACCTGCCAAATCCCTAGCCATCTCATTTGCCATAAAAAGTGTCGCTTCCCTACTCATGGAACCTTCACCTTTACCCAAAGATGCCGAAGAGATACCAAACATCAGATAGGAGATGATATCTTTTTGCGGTAAAAATGGTTCTGATGCAAAACTCATTTGTGGATGATTTTTGTCCCCTTTTATAGCGATATTTATCAACACTTGAGGCAATTTATAATCAACATCGATATCCAAAATCGGATTGATATCTTTATCCCCACGAAAAACAACTGATGAGGGTTTGATGTAAAACTTCTTCGTTCCTTGGATAAATAACCCCTCTATATTTTCAATCTTCCCAAAAATCCTCATATCCTTATCCTGCGGATAGCTCTTTTTGAGTTTCATAGCGATATCCATCTTAGTGTCAATATTTGGCGTTTTGTAGATAGCATCCATAGCGTTAATATTGATATCCATTGACTCTTTTTTCACCACCGTTTGAGCATTTTTAAGCTTATCTTTTTTGGTAATCACAATAACATCATCATCTTTATCCACTTCTAAAAATTTCGCTTCATAAGTAAGTTTCATCTTTGAGAGATTTACATCGCCTTTAATATCCCTAAACTCACCATTTTGAGCATACTTAATATCCGTATCTATCACCATCTCACCAATATTTGGCATACCAAAAAGAAACTTACTCATCTTAATATTGCCTTGATAATTACTCTTCGTACCGTTTGATTTGATAGAGATATTGGGACTCATCTCGATATCCATATCCATCCTATCCCCCAACGAAATCTTACCCTCTTTTTTAAGATAAAAGTTCTGATTGAGGCTACTATTTGCAAACTCACTAGTCCTAAAAGAGAACTCTTTGAGATAAACGGTTTTGGCATCACCATTTGCTTTTAGGCTAATCTTCTCAACATTGAACTCCTCCATCGCTACTTTTGGAGAGTGCAAAAGAACCTCAAACTTATCACCATTTTTTACAAAACTCATATCAACTGCACCATCAACTTCAAACTCATCGGTAGCATAAAGTTTATTTATCTCTTTTAACATAGACTTTATCGAGCTGATTTTAAGATTTGCTTTTAGATTTTGTGTTTTAAGATTACCATCTACATGGGCTTCAAAAGAGCTATTTTTAAGAGTTGCATGAAGTCCATTTTTACCATTTGCTCCCTCAAGTTGCACCAAAAAATTATCATTTGAGCCTAGATTGCCATTGATATTAAAGTTTTGATTGGACAAAGTTAGCTCTCCACTCCCATCAAAATTGATAAATTTACCCTCTAACTCAAGTAGATTTTTATCTATAAGCATTGGATAGATATTTTGTGTTTTGAGTTCAAACTTAAACTTATCAAGATTTGGACTCTGAACCAATGCGTTAATATTTTTTGATTTTAGAGCCACTTTTAAAGCTTTAAGCCCATCAACATCAACCCTCATAGGAGTAAGCGTCGAGAGGTCATATCCAAAAGCGATAAATTTATTGAGATTGCTAAATCCACTAAAGCTCATCTCTTTAGGTTTTGAAACATCTCCACTAAATGCCAACTTTGCATTTAGATTTAGCTCTTTTGCCCCACTTTGACAAGTCACTTCTCCTTTAATATTTTTATTTGCCACATCAAAAAGTATCGGTGAACTTTGAAGTTTGATATCTGAAGTAATATTTTTTGAGTTTATTTTAGCAATTGCATCAATATTTGTAGTAACCAAATGCTGTGAACCATACGCTTTTATCTCTATATGAGGAGCATTGACAATATTGAGCTTTGACATCTCACTCAAAACCTTAGCATTCCCATCGATAGAACTGTTGGCGACAAACTTTATAGGAGCTTTTGGGAAAAGATAGTTAAATTTACCATCAAATCCGATATCTCCACTCGCCTCATCGGTCGAGAAAAGAGAACTAAGATGAATATCACTATCTCCATGAAGAGCTGAGATATCACCGTTTATTTTAAACTTATCCACTCCGATATGGCGTTTTTGATAAGTTGCTTTGAGACTGTCGAGAGAAGCCAAAAATCTTATCTTCTTCAAAGTTCCATCCGCTTTGATATCGATAAAAGGCATTTTTAAAAGCTTGGCATCGTATTTTTTGATAAATAGATTTGAAAATGAGCCATTTGGTGTTATTTTTGCATCAGTGATAAAATTTAGCGTGTTATTGATATCTTTGAGATTAAAACTGCTTTTAAGATTGAGACTCCCTTTTGCGATATCACCACCAAAATTAGTTGCTAAATCAATCTTATTATCCCCTTTTAAAAGTGAGATATCACCATTAAATTTTAGATTATTTACTAAAAAAGCGTTTTTTTGATAGTTGATATTCATATCTTTTAAGAGCGTTTGCACTTTGAGATTTTTAAAATCACCTTTAGCTTTAAGCTCTATCAATGGTACTTTGGTCAATGTTGTATCGTATTTTTCGATAAAAAGATTGGCAAACTCTTTTTTAGGTCTTAGTGTTGAGTTCAAATCAAGAACCAAAGAGTTGTTAATGTCTTTAAGTGCTACTTTACTTTTTAAAAGCAATTTTGCTGATGCCACATTTGAATCAAAAGATGTATTAAAAACAGAGTCAAGATAAAATCGTTTGATATCAAATCCACCACTAAAACGCAAAAGCTCACTTATAAAAGAGTGATTGTCATAGTACGCCTCAATATTTTTACCGTCAATGATAAATTTTACAAACTTTTCATCCCCATCAACGCTAAATTTTACATTTGGACTTTTAGCGATTTTGCTCTTTTTATCAAGATATTTAGCAATAAAATCTTTATGAATATCAATATTTCCATCTGCTTTATAGCTTAGTTTATTTAAAAAAGCGGTCGTATTGATATCTGCAAAATTGGCATTTAATTGCAATTTTATATCCCCATGATGAGAAAGATTTAAATCTGTGGTAAACTTTTTAAGATTTAAAGAGGCTTTTTTTATCTCATAATCTTGAAATTTTGTACTTTTTATAGAGATATTGGCGTTATGAATATCAATCTTATCAAATGGCTTAGCCGTGGTTTCATTGGTCTCATTTTTGTCTAAGATATCTTTGATAAACTTCTCTTTTATCTCAATATTTTCAACTTTGATATCCTTAATAATAAGATGGCGACTAAGAGCAGAAGCCACATTGATATCCAACGAAAGCATTTTAAATTTTACGCTTTTGTTAAAATCAACCTCTTCGAGTGCAACCTTACCTAAGATATTTCCACTAAGATTTTTATACTCAAGTCCAGCAGTTTTGAGTGGCTCTTTGAGGATATTTGAGACCAGTGAAAAATCGCTCAAAATGAGTATGATGGCTAAAATCGAAGCGATAAGCGTTCCTATAAGAACCTTTAAAAAAAGATGAAAGAGCGTTAAGATTTTCAAAATACCTCTCCTATCCCAAAATGAATCGCATAATCTCCCCCTTTTTGAGGGAAACCAATATCCAATCTCACAGCACCAATCGGACTCATATATCGTATCCCCGTACCAAAAGAGTTATAAAATTCTGAATTGAAATCATTTGGTTCTTGAGACAGCATAGTAGAATCAAAAAAACCAACAACGGCAAATTTATCCCAAAAATAGCGTCTAAGCTCAACACTTCCCTCAATCATCGAATTGCCTCCAAGTGGATAATCCTCCAGCGTCTCTCCAACCATCTGATATTCATACCCACGGTTACTCATAGCACCCCCAGCAAAAAGGCGTTTAAAAATAGAAACATCTTTATTTATCGCTCCAACTTTAAGCTTACTTGCAAATACAAATGGTGCAAACTCTTTGATATATCTAGCTTCAGCCTCAACTTTAAGATAATCGATATCCGAACCCAAAACTTTTGACGCATTTTCTATATAAAAGTTATAATAAGTTCCATTTTTTGCATCCATCGGCAAATCACGATAATCAAAAATCGCACTATAAAAAAGAGCATTGATAAGATATGAGCCATCTTCAACAAGTAAAGATTTTGAAACGATATCACTTTTTTGAGTCAAAATACCTAGATTATGAACCCCTTCGAGTATTTTTTTACCGAGATAAATTCGATTGCTAAGCAACTTCTCTTCATAACTCTCATAATCCCAATCACTATAACTCACCTCATCGCTAAGTGAGATATCATCAATGATTTGAGGTTTAAAAAATCGTGATTTGATACTATAACCCCTATCTAAAGAGCCTTTAGCTTTGATTTGAAGCTGATTTAAATCTCCAAAAAAGTTATTATCATTATACTCTAACCCTCCACTTACGCCATCTTGAGTGTCGTAACCCACTTGCGTTATCACACTTTTTGTTTTACCTTGAACCAAACTTAGTTTCATCGGCATCTTAGAGATGTTGGTATCGGCTTTTATATTTATACCCTCAAACACACCAAATCTATACAAATTGTCATAACTTTTCTCAACTTTTTTCACATCATACAACTCGCCCTCTTTATACTCAAGAGCTTGGGCGATGAGTTTGTTGTCGATATTGGCACTATTATTGATATCTGTCTTTCCAAAATAGCGTTTTTCACCCTTTTGTATCTCAAAACTTACATCAACTTTATACAAATCCACATCAACAATAGCCTTAGACTCCATCTTATAATCAGGATATCCATTCTCTTCCAAAAAACGACTTATCGACTTTTTAGTTTGTGTAAAATCTTTCGTTTTAAATCTATCTGAAACTTTTACTCTCATAAAAGATTTAAACTCATCAGGAACTTTTAGAGAATTTACCTTTATGGTTCGATTTTTTTTGATATGCACATAGATAGTATCCTCAGCAGTCGTTATATCAACTTTTCCATCATAATATCCGATACTTTCCATGTAAGATTTTAGATTTGTCCGAAAAAGTTTGATATCTTTTTTGCTAAACATCGGGTTGTTTTTCCACACTTTATAGGTTGGTGGATACTCAATATGGCAAATCTTTTCAAGAGTTTCATCACTAAACTCCTCATCACTAGAGCCATAATCACCGCTAAATTTGACGCTATGAAACTCATCACCCATCAAGAATAGAGTAAAAATTAAAATAAGTATA
Source organism: Sulfurovum sp. (assembly GCA_006212005.1). Lineage (GTDB taxonomy): Bacteria > Campylobacterota > Campylobacteria > Campylobacterales > Sulfurovaceae > UBA1140. Next base: position 7,578 of record SDAZ01000025.1, read on the forward strand.
AAGTTTTTCATATGAACCAATTTTATTAAAATTATGATATTCTACTATTATTTTTTAGAAAAATAGATTTTTTAAATCCACAAAAAAATGCTATAATAGACGAAACAGTAAAACACTAATAATAACAGGAGAATTGACGATGAAAAAGATTATATTTGCAAGTGCATTTTTACTTACAATGCTAAACGCAGGGGATGTAAAACCCATCATTCAAGTTGGGTATCAAGGTGGTGGAGATAGGCTTATAACGATTGCTCACCCAGATAGAAATTATGGTATAAACGGTGGAGATGGTATCAGTATCGAAGCTGGTATGGCGTGGGATAATCCTCACTCAAACTTAGAGTTTCAAGCCTTAGCGGGATACAAAGTTGATGCCGATAATGCTGATAATGGTGATGTTACATGGGACAGCGTTCCACTCTCTTTATTGGCTCTTTATAAAGCTGATGATTGGAAATTTGGCGGTGGATTGACTTATCATCTAGCACCTCAACTCGATGGTGGATTTGGTGGTGATGTTATCAATGATGATTATGAAGATGCAGTTGGTTCAGTTGCACAGATACAATACGCCCCAAGCGAATCATTTGCGATAGGACTTAGAGCTACTTTTATAGAGTATGAACTCAAAAGCGACCCAACTAAAAAAACAAGTGGTAATAATATCGGTATTATCGGAACTGTAAAATTTGGCACGGATTACGATTATAGATGAGATTTAAATACATGAATATGAATAAAAAATTCGTCTTCTTTAATTTTGTAAGTTTTTTTTAATATTCTATTTTTCTTTAAAATACTAAACTTAAGTCTTTATATTATATACTTTGAAAAGATTAGACTTCTTGCATAACTTGCTGAAGCTGGATCCCCGTGTCACGCACGAGGATGACAAACTCCCGTCATTCCCGTGAAGGCGGGAATCCAGCTCTTTTAAAAAAGTGGGTTATGCAAGAAGTCTAATAAAAAAGGATAACATATGAATGAAGTAGAAGTAAAAATAAAAGTTCAAAATATAGATAATATTCTGAATAAATTAAATAGTTTGGGTTGTGCTTTAACATCTCCAAAGAAACAAAGAGATGTTATTTTTATTAGTTCTGACATGAAAGAATATAAAATTACAGCGGGGACAGTTGTTCTAAGAACTAGAAATGAAAATGGTAAAGAGTCTTTTACACTTAAAAGACAATCAGGAGTAAACTTGAGTTCTAAAGAATATAATTTAGAAATTAAAGGAGCAAATACTTTACATGAAATGCTGAAACTAATGGGGTTTAAACAATTAGTAGAAGTAGTAAAAGTTCGTATGGAAGGGAAGTTAGATAAATATAGTATTTGTATTGATGAAGTTGAAAAATTAGGTACTTTCATTGAGCTAGAACTACTGACAGACAGAGAGGACTTTAATAATATTCAAAAAGAAATGATAACTTTTCTTAAAAAAATGGGTATGGATACATCTCAAAGAAGTACAATTCCATATGATACTCAAATTTTTAATTTAAATCATTCTTTCAAGGAGTTAGATAATGATTGATATTCATAATTCTAAAATAGATATATCAATAGGTTTAGATAAAGCAGGTTTTGTAAATATTAAGCATCCTATTTCATTATCAGTTTCTGATAGTGAAATCACAAACACTATTGCTACATTTGACTTATGTGTTGGAGTAGATTCTAAGACCAAGGGCATAAGTATGTCTCGTTTTATTTCTATTTTAAATAATAATCAAGTTATAAATTGGAATGAGGGAACAATTTATCCTATTTTAAAAGAAATAGAAAAAGAGGTTAAAGGTATAGGTGTTTTTTATAAAGTTAATTTTGATTTTATGATTGAAAGAGAAGCACCTATTTCTAAACAAAAAGCTTTTATGCCTTATTCTGCTACAATAGAGGCTTCCTTAAAATACAAAGACAATCAAGAGATATATGACTATAAATATGGTGTTACTGCAGTAGGAAAAACATTATGTCCTTGTTCTAAAGCAATAAGTGATTATTCTGCACATAATCAAAGAAGTTTTGTTACAGTGAATTTAAGGAGTAATAAACCAATTTTTTTAAAAGAAATTGCTGATTTAATTGAGTCAGAGGTTAGTTCTCCTATCTATCCAATTGTAAAAAGGGTGGATGAAAAATATATGACAGAATTAGCTTATGACAAACCAAAATTTGCAGAAGATGTTGCTCGTGGAATTTATGCTAGACTAATGGATGATAAGAGAGTAACATATTTTTATGTATCTTCAAGAGCAGAAGATAGTATCTTACCATATGATGCTTATGCCGAGTTGGAAATATACAAATATACAAATTAAACAAACTTGGCTAAATATTCATGTTATCACAAAAGTAGAAAGAGGAAATTCATCAACTATATTTTCTGAAATCATTAAAATAAATGAAACTTGGAAGCTCTATTTTGTATGGAATGCTTCTTTTAATGGAGCAACATTTGACGGAACAACAATAATTGCAATTTTTAATGATGAATTAGATGGTTATTATTTTACAAATAGTAATTTTGATGGACGAAAATGCACTTCAGGTAGTTTTAAAGCAAAGTTATTGAAAAATAAATAGAGACGAACGAGTGTTCGTCTCTAAAAAAATACTAGAGTCTTGACTCGTATCTTCTAAGCATATAGAGTTTTTTAAGGATTTTCTTGCGAGTTGCAATCTTCTCCTTTTTCTTAGCCTCAGTAGCTGTCTCATGATATTGTCTAGCTCTAGCTTCAGTTACGATAAGGTTTCTATCGCTTTGTCTTTTGAACTTTCGATAAGCATCCTCAAATGTATCTCTTGAAGTAATTTTAATTCCTGGCATAAGTTCACCCCCTTTCTCTTAGATTTTTGCATTTTGCAATTAAAAGTTGAGTATTTTATCGAATCTTTTATAAAACTTATCATAAAATCTATATAAAAAATAGCAAGTGAGATAAAATGATAAGTAATGAAGCGATATTAGAGGCACTAAATTTTCGTCATGCGTGTAAAATTTTTGATGAGAGTAAAAAAATTTTAGATGAAAATATGGATATTTTACTCCAATCTGCAAGACTCTCTCCGTCATCTTTTGGGATGGAGCATTGGAGACTTTTGATGATAGAAGATAAAGATTTAAGAGAAAAATTACGCCTTAGTTGCTGGAATCAACCACAAATCACAACGGCAAGTTGTGTGATGGTAATTTTGGCTAAAACAGATGATGTTTCAAATCCGAACTATATACGAAAAATGTTTGAGCGAAAAAATCTTGATGCTGATGCTATTGAACTTTATATGAAAAAATATAGTCAATTTATAGAACAAAAGATATCTTCAAACAGTTTATTTGAATGGTCAGCACGACAATGTTACATTTTGGCTTCACAAATAGCTTTAAGTGGTGCGATGATGGGAATAGATAGTTGTTATATAGAGGGGTTTGTCAAAAATGAAGTTGAAGAGATGCTTGAGATTGATACCGAAAAAGAGCAAGTGGCGTTGATTATGACATTTGGATATCGTCTCAATCCACAACCTGAAAAGAAATATAGACTTGACATGAACGAGATAGTTAAAATTCGATAAATGGTTTACTTTAAGGTATAATATGAGAGTATTATAAAATGTAAAATAAATAGGAGATTCATCATATGCGAAATAAAATAACTTTAAGTTTTCTAACACTAGCTTCCATCTTGGTTATGAGTGGGTGTTCAAGCTCTACGCTAAGCCCTGATGTGGCTTTTAAAGAGAGTATCCATAAAACTTTTGATGCCAAAGGATACAATTACAGCGGAGAGGTAAAACTCGATAAATTGATGGTTAAAGCTGACCCCTCTTCGATGCCACTTGAGATGAAAAAAATAGAATCTATCGCAAAAGCCGTAACCATAGGCTTTACAGGTGCTGTTGATAGTACAAATGCTAAAGAGGAGGTGACTTATGAGTATAAATACAATAAAGATAATGTTAACTTCTCTATGAAAATACCCGTTTTGATTGATTATGGCAAACAAAATATCTATATTGGCAATTCACTTTTAAATACTTTTTTGCCTGAAAATGAAGAGTATCAAAACAAACTTATCAAAGTTGACCTCTCTAAAGATAGCCAACTACTCAAAGATTTGAACATGAGTGGAGATGACACGGGCAATATCAATAAAGTTTTCAGTAAAGAATGGTACGATAAGTATCAAAAAAGCACAAAAGAGACTGTAAATAAAGCATTTAAGGACATCAATGCTTCTTCTTTCAGTCGTGACGATAAAAATCAACTTGTTTTAAAACTCAATAACGAGGAGTCAGCTAAGTTTTTGACTACGATGGTATCGGGTATCATGAATGGAACATTAAAAGAAATTTTACCCCCTTCAGAGGCTAAAGAGCTAGAAAGTGTCACTCCAATGATTGAGATGATGATGGGTATGTTTAAAAATCAAACGCAATTCACGACTAAACTTGATGGCAATGGAAAAATGAGCAATGTAGATATGAAATTTGATATGTCTGATGCTAATAATACAGACTTTAATGTAGGTGTGATTTCAAATATGAAGTTTAGCAACTTTGATAAACCAAAGTTTACGATAGATACTTCTATGCCTAGTGTAACTATTGATAAACAATCTTTTGAAAAAATGTATCCAAGTTCTCAAAATAGTTATAAAGATGAGTATGCTTTTGAAGAACCAACAGCCGTAACTGCTAAACCAGTAAAGAAAAAAGGCTCATCAAAGCGTAAAAAATCGAAAAAATAAAAAACTTAGAGCCTAAACTTTTATGCTATAATCCCACCTATAAAAAATAATAATAATAGGAAATTATAGTATGTTGGTTGCTCCGAGTATTCTTTCAGCAGATTTTGGTAGATTAAATGAAGAGGTTATGGCTATCTGTGATGGTGGTGCTGATTTGATTCATGTTGATGTTATGGATGGACACTTTGTACCAAACTTAACTATTGGGCCACTTGTCGTTAGCAGTGTCGCTAAAGTTGCAACCAAACCGCTTGACATTCACCTTATGGTTGAAAATAACAGTTTTTTTGTGGATATCTTTGCACCACTCAAACCAAAATACATCTCTTTTCACATCGAAGAAGAGAAGCATCCGTTAAGACTCATCCAAAAAATCCGTTCATTAGGTATCTCTCCTGCCATCGTTCTAAATCCTCACACTCCTCCTGAAGCGATAGAATTTTTACTAGAAGATATTGACATGGTTTTACTTATGAGCGTTAACCCTGGTTTTGGGGGACAAAAATTTATTGCTTCAGTTGTGGAAAAAACCAAACGACTTAAAAAGATGATAGAGGCTCAAAATCCCTCTTGTCTTATCGAAGTTGATGGTGGCGTTGGGATTAAGAATATCGAGATTTTAAAAGAGGCTGGAGTTGATGTTGTTGTGGCTGGAAGTTATGTTTTTGGTCATATTGAGGGGTACAAATATGCGATTGAGTCTTTAAAGGTGTAATCTTGAGAGTTAAAATTTGCGGTATCACTAACTTAGAAGATGGACTCAAAGCGATAGAGTTTGGTGCTGATGCCTTGGGATTTGTCTTTTACGAACACTCCCCTAGATATATAACACCTCTAAAAGCGAAAGAGATTATCTCAAAACTTCCACCATTTGTAAAAATAGTAGGACTTTTTGTCAATGTTAAAGCTGGGGAGGTAAATAGGATTTGTAAATCATGCAGAATCGATATCGCACAGATTCACTTTGAGCCTGATGAAAGATTTTTTGAAGATATAAATGTCTCATTTATAAGAGTTATAAGAGCCTCTTGCAAAGAAGATATTTTAAAATATTCCGATGAATATCGACTTGTTGATAGTTTTGTTGAAGAGTTTGGTGGAAGTGGAAAAAGATTAAATCTTGCATGGTTTGATGGAGTTGATTGCTCTAAAATCATCTTAGCAGGAGGATTGAATCCTAACAATTTAAGCGAACTAAAAGCGTATAATTTTCACGGTGTGGATGTAAGCAGTGGAGTTGAAAGAGCTAAAGGGTTAAAAGATGTTGATAAGATGGCGGAGTTTATGATTAATGCAAAAAATCTGTAATGAACTAACGCAATCTTTTAGAAAACACCATGGGCTTTTAAGCGTTGAGAAATATAGAAAGATTTTACGAAGATTTCCACAGATGTATGATGAAGAGGAGACTATCTTTTTTTTGCTTCAAGCGATGGGATATCCTATCGATTTTCATCAAGACAACTATATTTTAAAAAGCTATTTTACACCACTTAAACGACAAAAATTTTGTGTTATAGATATCGAAACCAATGGGAGTAAACCTGAAAATTCGCAAATTATCGAAGTTGGTGCTGTGATGATTGAAGATGGAAAAATCATTGATAAATTTAGTACTTTTGTGCGTTGCAATATGATTCCCGAATACATCACCAAAGTGACAGGGATACAACATAAAGATTTACGAAAAGCACCAACAAAATTACAAGTTTTATCTAAACTTCGAGAGTTCATGAGTGATAGTATCTTTGTGGCTCATAATGCAAATTTTGATTATAGTTTTTTAGATAGCTCATTTGCTCAAGTTGGACTGGGTGGTATGTGTAACCAAAAACTCTGTACTATTGATTTGGCTCATCGAACATTTGAGGCTGAGCGATATGGACTTGCCTATCTCAACGATTTTTTAGAGATAAATACCCCTATTTTACACCGTGCATATAATGACGCCTTAACTACTTCAAAGGTTTTAGCCCATGAATTTGACAATCTACCTATGGAGATAAATAGTACGGATGAACTCTTGCGTTTCTCCATAGCACCAAAAAAAGAGCCTAGAGAGATTAAAAATAAATAAATTTAACTCCTTTTTATGATAAAATACTTATGAAAGAGGTTTTCTTAACATAATGAAAGAAAATTTCACATTTTATCAAAAGGAAGAGCAATGAACAGTAAGATTATCTTGTCTTTGTCACTCATCTCATTTTTGTTTTTAACAGGGTGTGCACAAAGAACAACAACTCCATCAACAACAGGAACAAATGGTGTTTACGATACCTCCTCTGGCACAGTTGTGTATAGTGACTCAAATCTATATGGCAACTCAACTTATGGAGATAAAACAACCGTCATCACCCCAACAGATACCTATACTCCTGTTTATGTAGAACCAACCACTTCCAATAATAGCAACAGTCCATACTCAACTTATGGGACAACTTCGAGTGGTACAACAAATTCCACTTATGGAAGTAGCACAACAAGTACTTATGGAACGGGAGCATATAGTTATCCATCGGGAACGACCTATACCTATCCATCAACAACTTCAACTTCCACGAGTTCAACAACAACTAGACCTTATACTCCTGCTACTACGACAACAACTTCAAGTAGTGCTACAACGGCTAGTAATTGTAAAGGTATTCATCTTCAAGTTGCATCATTAGCAACTTCATCACTTGCGGAAAATTATAGAAAATCTTTAAGTTTAAGTGGTTCACAAAAATCATATGTAAAATCTGTTGATGGGAAAAATAAAGTTATCATTTGTGGGATATCTACTGTAAATGAAGCAAATACTTTAAAATCGACCAAATTCCCCGGTTCATTTGTAGTTAGTGGGAGTGCAACTTCTAGCTCTTCTAGTTCATCTTCAAGCACTTCTACTTCATCAAGTAGTTCAAAAAGTGGTGTTGGGATTCAAATCGGTGCATTTTCAAGTAAAGCAGCAGCTTCAAGTGCTATCGCTTCTTACAACGGAAAATACACTTCCGAGATAAAAGAGATACAAAGCAATGGTAAAACACTCTATAAAGCTATTTTAAAAGGGTTTAAAAATGAAGCTGAAGCAAAAAGTGCTATCTCTTCAGGAAAAGTTACAGGTTTTATTGTCAATTAAAATCTATCTGCAAGGGTTCAAAATTTTGAACCCTTACGAAAAATATATTAAAATAAAGAGTCATCATGCCAGAAAAATTTTTTATAAATAGTTCGACTATTTTACTGATTATAAAAGAGTATTATATATTTATACGAGATTTTTTTAAAGCTCTTTTTGAAGATAAGATAAGTTATTACTCTGCTAGTTTGAGTTTTTATACCCTTTTTGCGATTATTCCCTTACTCATCATCATTCTCTCAATTATCACCTATTTACCAAATTTTGAAGATATCTATTCTCATATCCAATCAATGATTTTTGAAAATCTCATGCCAAGCAACTCTAAAGAGATTTTAATCTACATCAATGGATTTGTCAAAAATGCTGGACAATTGGGCTTTATAGGTTTAGGATATGTACTTTTTGCATCTCTCATGTTTTTTAAAAACTACGATTTTATAGTTAACGATATCTTCCAATCTAAACAAAGAAGCTTTTGGGAGAGTTTAAGTATTTATTGGACATTGCTTACACTAACCCCTATTTTAATGGTACTCTCTTTTTACCTTTCTAGCCAAATACAAGCCTATTTAGATAAAAATAGCGTAACTTCAGCGATTCATCTTCTAAGTATATTGCCCTATTTTATCGTTTTAATACTCTTTTTTTTAGCCTATAAAATCTCTCCAAATGTTCGACTTTCAACAGGAGCAACCCTTTTAAGTGCTTTTATCGCCTCATCGGTTTGGTATATAGCAAAAAGTGCATTTGTCTTTTATGTGATGCACAATCAAACTTACCTAAGCATCTATGGAAGTTTGAGTATCTTACTCTTTTTCTTCTTTTGGATATACATCTCATGGGCAATTTTTTTACATGGAATGAAATTTTGTGAACTGCTCAATAAAGAGAAAAGTAGTTAAATTTTACTACAATAACGCAGATATTTAACATTTAAGGAATTTTACCATGAAAGAGAACTTCATCGCTTTAGCTAGAAAGTATCGACCACAAAACTTTAATGACCTCATTGGTCAAGAGAGTGTATCTCAAACCCTTTCTTTGGCTCTTCATAACAATCGTCTCTCTCACGCTTACCTTTTCTCTGGACTTAGAGGAAGTGGAAAGACCTCAACAGCTAGAATCTTCGCTAAAGCTTTGGTCTGTTCGAATACTACAAGTTCAAATGCTTGTGAAGTGTGCGATAACTGTGTGATGGCAAATGAGGGGCGACACATGGATATCATCGAGATGGATGGTGCGAGTAATCGAGGAATTGATGATATTAAAGATTTGATTGAACATACAAAATATAAACCTTCTTTAGCTCAATATAAGATTTTTATCATCGATGAAGTTCATATGCTCACTCCTCCTGCATTTAATGCTCTTCTTAAAACCCTTGAAGAGCCTCCAAGCTTTGTCAAGTTTATCTTAGCTACAACCGACCCACTCAAACTTCCAGCGACGATTTTAAGTCGAACTCAACACTTTAGATTTAACAAAATTGCACCAGCTAAAGTTATGGCACATCTTGAGTATATTTTAGATACAGAAGGGGTAAGCTTTGAAAAAGAGGCTTTAGAGATTATCACAAGAAACGGTGCAGGAAGCCTAAGGGACACGCTTACACTTCTTGACCAAGCGATAGTTTATTCGAAAAATTGTATAGATTTACAAACCGTTACCTCAATGCTCGGTATCATTGACCCAATAGTGATAGCCAATCTTTTTGAAGATATATTGGCTAAAAAGAGTGATAGTGTTTTTAAATTTTTAGAAACGGCAAATGATTATGAAGCTGGTATGGTGGTTGATGAGATGATTCTTTTTCTCAAAGAAGCACTACTTAGTCGAAAAGTTGGGATAACCCCTCATGATATTGAACGATTTTTTAAAATATTAGCAGAAGCTAGAGAACTTTTACATATCGGAAGTGATGGTGAATTTGTTTTGGCATTGAGTCTTTTTAGGATGATAGATGCACCTAGCACTCAAACTACATCTCAAATCGTGCCTCAAGAAAATATCCCAAAGCCAACAGAACCCATAACGATACTCACACCAGTAACCCCAACTAAAGTTCTCTCTTTAGGTGAAGCTTTATTTGAAAAATTGAACACTCGTATCATGGAGAACAACAAGCATTTAGGTGAAATGTTTCGTGGCTTTGTAGAGTTTGTATCTTTTGAAAATGCTACGCTAACATGGAAATTTTTTGGAGGAGAGGATGAGAGAAAGAGTTTACGAGAAAATTGGAATAGTATAAAATTTTTTACACAAGATGTCTTTGGTCGAGATATCCTGATAAAAAATATTCCCGCCTCTACTGTAAAAATTCAACAAAAGGAAGAACCCCGACACAACAGTGATATCA
>SDAZ01000129.1 GCA_006212005.1 Sulfurovum sp.
TGCAAAGCAACTTTACCACCACCGATAAGCAAGATAGATTGATTTTTAAGAAGTATGGGAAGTGTATTTGTCATAGTTGTACCTTTTTGATTTTAACAGCACTGTGATTGTAATCAGGCTCAAATGATTCCATGTCCAACAAATCATTGGTCACATAATTTATGTCTCGGTTACTAATAGGAATAAAAAGCGTCTTCTCCCGTATATTTGGCGTAAGCATGGCGTACGAGCTAACTTTTCCACGAATGGAGCTTACCTCTATCAAGTCACCATCACAAATATCAAACTCTTTAGCGTCAGTAGGATGAATCTCACAAAAATTGAGAGGTTTAAATTTTAAAAGTGTGGTTGGAAGATTGGTTTTTGTGCCACTGTGCCATTGGTCTCTGGTTCTACCAGTTAATAAAATAAATGGATACTGCAAACTTGTTTTTTCACTAAGAAGTTTATTTTCCACAAAAAATAGATTTCCCCGTTTATCGCTGGTTAAAAATCTTTTGATATTTTCACCCCAAACAAAAGGCTCAAGCGAGAGGTTATCATAATCCGCTTTATGGATATCCATATACGGATTAAGCTTTGTCATGGCTTGATACTCTTCAAATATCTCTTTAGGATTAGCAAAATTAAAAGCGTCAGCAAAACCCAATTTTTGAGCTAAAAGCTGAAAAATCATCCAATCAGGTTTACAATCTATCGAAATTCTTGTAAGTTTTTCTTGTTTGGTGATGGTTCTATCAAGGTTGGTTTGCGTTCCCTCTTTTTCACCCCAAGGAGCGGAAGGAAGTCTGATATGGGCAAATTTACCAGTTTCACTATTTTCATAAGCATTTATCTCGACCACTAAACCGATATTTTTGATGCGTCGTTCATTAAGTGTGCGATTTGGAAGATGATAGATAGGGTCTGTATGGCATATTATCAATACATCAAGATTGCCTTTTAACATCTGTGTAGCTGTGAGTCCAGCTTTGGGTTGAATTTTGTCGGTTTTCCAAAATGTTGCAACTTTTTTTATGCTTTTTTCATCAAATCCCAAATGCACCGCTAACATCGTTGAAAGCCCACCAACTTCTCTTCCTCCCATCGCATTGGGTTGTCCTGTAAGACTCAGTGGTCCATTACCCTCTTTGAAGATTTTGCCTGTAAGTAGATGCGTATTGATGAGTGCTAGATTTTTATCTACCCCTTGTACTGATTGATTTAAACCCATCGTCCATGCGGTAATAACATTTTGACTACTGATATAAAGTTCAAAAAAATCATCAAATTGTTGTTGCGTTAGTCCTGTTCGTTTTAGCATTTTGGTAACTGGGAGTCTTTTAAACTTATTGAAAAGTAGCTCAAAATTGTTTGTGTATTGCTCTACAAATGCTTTATCATAAAGCTCTTCATCGATGAGCCTTTTTGAGATAAGGTTAAAAAAATCAATATCACTACCCGCTTTTAAAGGAATATAAATATCAGCGATTTGTGCCGTATCGGTTCTCCTAGGGTCGATGACTACTACTTTTAAGCCCTCTTTTTTTGCTTTTTTAATCTGATTGTGAAATACCACATGAGCTTCAGCCGTATTTGCACCTACTAAAATCAAAAGATTGGCTTTAAAAATATCATTCATCCTCAAAGGAACAAAATCAGCCCCCAACGCTTTTTTATAAGCAACCACCGCACTTGACATACAAGTACGACTATTGGTATCAACATTATTTGTTCCGATAAAACCTTTTCCCAACTTATTGGCGATATAATAATCTTCTGTTAAAAGTTGCCCTGAAAGGTAAAAGCCTATTTTCTCTAGTTGTGAAGCTTTTATTTTGTTGGCTATATGCTCTATTGTCTCATTCCACGAGCTTAACGCCAAAGGCTCATCAATAGATTTTCTCATTTGTGGGCGAAGAAGTCGATTTGGTGTTTGAATACTCACAAGCTCACTCACCCCTTTTGAGCAGACTTTACCAAAATTGATAGGATAGGCTATATCCCCTATAAGTTTTGACTCATCATACTCCAATCCACATCCAACACCACAATATCCACATACTGACTTTATCACAATAATCCTTTTTTGAGTTAAAAAGGTATTTTAACATATTTTTATGTAAACTTAAGAATTAAATTGCTTAAAATTTAGACAATAAAGTGATTAAATAACCATATTTATTTAGTTAGAATATGATTACAAAAATAGTTGTATTTGTCTATTTTATGTAATTTTAAGGTTTAAGGAGCAATGAGTGGCAAATATAAGAGATTTGAAAACGACAGGGCATTGGCCAACACTGTTAGCAGCGTTTTTATATTTTGACTTTAGTTTTATGGTTTGGACGATGATGGGTCCTTTGGCAAATGAGATAGCTGAATCGTTAAAGTTAACGCAAAACATTACGCTAGACCCTTCACAAATAGCAACTTTAATATCAACACCTATCTTAGCAGGTGCTATTTTAAGATTGCTTTTGGGATATTTTGTTGATACCGTTGGAGCTAAAAAAACGGCTGTTGTTTCACAAATGATTGTTGTGGTAGGACTATTTTATGCTTATTTCAAAGGTACATCTATGAGCTATGATGAACTTTTGGCGATTACTATCGTATTGGGATTTGCAGGTGCATCGTTTTCGGTAGCTCTTCCTCAAGCTGGACAATGGTATCCACCTCATCTTCAAGGTGTAGTTTTGGGTCTTGCTGGAGCTGGAAATATTGGTGTTGTTATTGACTTTATCTTTGCTCCAAAAATCGCTCAATTATGGGGTTGGGAATCTGTATTTTTAGTAGGTGCAGTTTTATCACTGTTTATACTTTTTGTTTATATCGTGATAGCAAAAGATGCAACTGCGGATGTTTACACTCCGAGACCTAAAAAATTGATAGATTATGCAAGACTTTTAAAAGATAAAGATACTTGGTGGTTTAGCCTCTTTTATGCTATTTCATTTGGTGGATTTGTGGGTTTTGCTGGGTATCTAAAAGTTTTTCTTATCGATACTTACAATCCTGAAATGGTGAGTTTTGGACTAGATTTAATCAATGAAGATAATGTTAAAGTTGTAGCTGGATATTTTGGAGCTTTTTGTATCGCTGCTGGTGCTATACTTAGACCTGTTGGTGGTGGGATTGCTGATAAATTTGGTGGTGTAAAATCACTCTATGTTTTTTACGGTATGGTTATGGCGATGTTGCTTATAAGTGGTTTTGGTAGCTTATCTTTTTGGGGTGCGATAATCGTACTTTTCTTAACAATGGCAAATTTGGGTATGGCAAATGGGGCAGTTTTCCAACTTGTTCCTCAACGATTTAGTAAAGATATTGGTATTATGAGTGGAATTATCGGTTTTGCTGGTGGTATGGGTGGAACGGCTCTTATTCAAACTTTGGGTTGGAGTAAAAAGAGTTTTGGTGTTTATAGTACTGGATTTATCATTTTTGCGTTGATTGTTTTTATTGCGATTATCGGGATTAGTTTTGTGAAAACACGATGGAGAACCACTTGGGGCGTTAGTGCTGGTGGAAAAATTTAAAAGGAATCAAGAAATGACAAAAATAAGTTTAGCTACTGTTCTAGCATTAGGTTTCGTAAGTTCGTTGAGTGCGGATGGAGTTGATTTAAAAACAACAGGTCAAGCTGTTATATATTATCAAACAAGTGATAGTTTTGGTGCTGGTGATTTGTTTGATAAAGCTGGAGCTAGGGCAAATGTAGGTTTACAATTAAATGTAAATGGTGATTTAGGCAATGGTTTTGGTGTTGGTGCAACGGGTATTGCCTTGGGAACTTTAGGTCTTGAAAAAAATCTAGTATCAGCTCCAATGCAACGAGCTGATAATACAGCAACTGGTGTTGGTAGTGTTATTTCACAGGCTTATGTGACTAAAAAAATAGATAATACAACTTTAAAATTTGGACGACAAGAGCTTCCATTGGCTCTATCCCCGTTGGCTTTCTCGGAAGATTGGAATGTATTTAAAAATAGTTTTGATGCAGCTGTTGCAATCAATACAGATATTCAAGATACAACACTTGTTGGAGCATGGGTTAGTGGCGGAAACTCACATGGGTTTGCAAATGCAAATGCTACCAACATGTCACAATTCGTTGACTTAAGTGGAGAAAGAATTAATGGTGGAGCTTATATGGTTACTGCTGTAAATAAATCTATCAAAGAAGCTCCTATGACTTTAAGTTATTATGGGTTGAAAGATTTAAATGTTCTTGGCGGTGAAAGTGGTAGTGCAGTTTGGGGAGATGTTCAAGTGGATGCAGGATTACCTGTAAAAATAGGACTTCAAGGTGGTCAAATTATGCCTGAAAATGGTTTGCTTGATACAAAAGCATTTGGTGCAAAAGTTTCTGGAAAAGTTGATACTATTAATCTCTCATGTGCTTATAGTAGTGTAAATAATGGTACTATTGCCGTAGAAAATGTTGGAACTAGAGTTAAAACACCACTTTATACGCAAATGATTTTAAATCAAGAATTTATCAAAAAAGATTCTGATACTTGGAATGTTCAAGCTTCTATGCCAGTAGGTGCAGGTACTGTTTCTACAACTTATAGTATGAGTGATGTTAGTGGAAGAGATTACAGTGAACTTGACCTTGTATATAAAACAAAAGCGATGGGAACAGATTTGTTTATGGCTTATGTTATGCAAGATGACCCAGATAATTCAAATGTTGCGTTAAAAGGGAAAAATAACTTGGTTCGTTTGTGGACAAGATATAATTTTTAAGATATTTATACATAGGAGCAACCAATGACACCTTCCATTAAAACAACCTCTTTTTCTTTAGCCAAAGGCAAAGAGTTGCGAAGTGATGATGCGTATGATGCCAAAGTGATGGATTATCAAAGTATTGCTATCGTTTGTGATGGGGTTGGTAGTGCCATTGGTGGAGCAGAAGCCTCTTTTAAAGCGGTTTCTCATATCATGAGCAGTTTTAAAACACGCCCAAGCTCATGGGGTGTAGAAAAATCACTATCAACATTTATAGAAACCGTAAACTCTATTCTTTACAACACTTCCATC
>SDAZ01000026.1 GCA_006212005.1 Sulfurovum sp.
CCAATGCCATTTAATGAGTATTTTGCACCTTATGATAAAGATAGACAAGCTATTATGTACGCACTTGCAAGACAAGAGACAAGATTTGTTCCTGCTTCCATCTCTCCTGCATTTGCGTTGGGTATGATGCAAATCATGCCATTTTTAACCAATCATCTTTGTAAAGAGCGATGTGAAGATATCGACCTTGATGAAATGTTTAAGAACTCTGTTGCGGTTAGTTATGCCAATCAACACCTTGATTATCTTTACAAAACACTCAACCATCCACTTCATATCGCTTATGCTTATAATGGCGGAATTGGTTTTACACGAAGTGTTCGTAAAAATGAGGCTCTTTTTAGAGGTCATGGTGGCGAATATGAGCCATATATGAGTATGGAGCTTATCAAGTATCCAGAGACTAGAGATTATGGTAAAAAAGTACTTGCGAATTATGTTGTGTATTCAAATCTTTTGGGCAACAAAGTAACGGCTACAGAACTTTTAAATCGTTTATAATTTAACTTCAACCCTTTGGGGTTGGTTGTTTAAAGCAATTTTACAAATTCAAAAAGCCTTTAGGTTCTTTTTCATAAAGAATAACATCCTCTCCAAATCTCTCACTTTCAAAGATTAACTTCTGCTCATTGTGATTGTTTTTTCTAAATTTTACACGATAATATGTACTCCAATTATCAACCATCGGCATCTCATATTTTAATGGGTCATTTTTATGTAACTCTTTAACCTCGATTGGTTCTTGATTATTGAGTGTGAGACGATAACCTTTGGTGTTAAATTTGTGCTCTTTACTATCTGATATATAGATACCAACGAAAAAATACTCACCATCTTCTGTGTTAAAATCAAAAATTCTCGAATCTGGATTTTTATCAGAAACAGGGTTAAGATAAGTTGCGGTTAGGAGTGCTTTTGTTTCCAAAGAGGCTATAAGTTGAGCTTTATGAGTATGAATAAGTGCTGTATGGTATATCTCATCTTTGGTCAATAACTGTTTTATATTTGGATTGTCCATCATTGTACATCCACTAAATATCAACATAGCCGATGTTAAGAGTATTTTTTTCATTTGAAAACCTTTTTTCTATATCTAAATAAATTTTATTTTAACACACTTTCAATAAACTTTTATGTATAATTTTGCAATTTCAATAAAAGGTTTGCTGTGAAAAGATTTGGAGTTGCGTTTAGTGGATCATCAAATAGTGGAAAAACGACACTCATAGAGAAGATTTCTATTGAGCTTCAAGGAAAAAAAGAGGTAGCTATCATAAAGCATGACCCAAAAGATAAAGCCATTTTTGATACCATTGGCAAAGATAGTCATCGTTTTTTTGAAACTGGAGCTAAAGTTATCGTCTCATCTCCCACAAGAACAACTTATTTTTCTCATACTTCTCAAGCGTTAGATGAGTTGATAGAGTTGTTTGGTCGATTTGATTTATTATTGGTTGAGGGATTAAAAACAGTTCCATTGCCGAGGATTTCCATCTTTAGAAATGAAATAGATGTGGCGTATCTTAGTGTAAGTCAAGCTATTGCCATTGATGATAGTATTGATTTGAGTCTTTATGAGATACCTAAAGAGATAGATATTTTGGATTTAAATGATACTTTGGCTATTATTGCATGGATAGAAAAAAATGCGAAAGCAATTTAGAGATAAAGGGTAAATATGAACGAAATTTTTGAAACGATAAAAAAGATAGCTTTTGATATAGATGATGCTATTAAAAACCACGATTTGGGTTATAGTGATGGAGAAAATTCATCAGGAGAGAGTCAATTAAAGCTTGATGTTGAGAGTGATTTAATTATCGAAAGAGCTTTTAGAGAGGTTTCAAGTGTTAAAAATATTGTAAGTGAAGAGAAAGAGGGTGTGCTTGAGTTGCATAGTGATGGGGAGTTTACCGTTTGTTATGACCCACTCGATGGCTCTAGTTTGGTCGATGTAAATCTCTCTGTTGGTTCTATCTTTGGCATTTATAAAGGTGAACTCAAAGCTCAAAATCTAGTTGCTTCTGCTTATGTAGTCTATGGGCCTAGAATCGAGCTTGTTATCGCTACAAGAGATTCTAAACCGACGCTTTATCGTAGCATTGGTGGGGTATTTAAAAAGATAAGTGAGGTTTCACTCAATGAAAAAGGGAAACTCAACGCTTCAGGTGGAACGCAACAAAATTGGTTGCCATACCATAAAACATTTATAGATTCTCTTTTTGCTTCTGGATATAGACTTCGATACAGTGGTGGTATGGTTCCCGATTTGCATCAAATCTTGCTCAAAGGTGGAGGGCTTTTCTCATATCCAGCAACTAGCGATAAACCAAATGGTAAGCTTAGACAACTTTTCGAGGTGATTCCTTTTGCATTGGTTTATGTGATGGCTGGAGGTGAAGCGATTGATGATAAGGGTAGGGGGCTTATGGATTTGGTGCCATCATTTCCACACGATACCTCACCATGTTTTTTTGGTTCAAAGTATGAGATAGAGGCACTTAAAAAGGCGTATGGAGTCTAAGAGATGGATAAATACGAAGAGGCTTTAAATGAGCAGATAGAGATTCTTAAAAAATGTCAAGAAGAGCATCAGTTAAAGAGTTGCTTTTTGTGTGATAAGCTTTTTGAATGTGCTTTGCGTGACGAGTATGTTAAGGCTGTTTATGAAAGTATGAGCAAAGGGCAGGGTGGAGGCTTTGAGTTTTAAGGTTTAAGTTTCAAAAATTTTATACTACAACTCAAAAAAGTTGTAGCTATTCAAAGTGGAGTAGTTAATGATTAAAACATTTATCAATAAACTTTTGGATATTAGCAGTAAATCTATACATGATGTTAAATATATGGTTACGGTGAGTAATTCTGTTGAATGTAATAAACTTATCAATGAACTAAAAATTACATCTACAATAATTGATTTCTATAACATCGATGATAAAATACTTTTTTTTGCTCAAGATATTTTTGGAAATCAATTTTGTATATTCAATAGTAATATATATTTATTTGATATTGAAACTGGCGACACTGAATTAATTGCTAGTGATTTTGAAGAATTGGCAAAAAAAATATTAGATAACTATGATTATTTAACTGGATATTCACTTGCATATGAATGGCAAACTAAATATGGCAAGTTGGCTGAAAATGAAAGGTTAATGCCAAAAATTCCTTTTGTTTTAGGAGGAGAATACAAAATAGAAAATTTAACTAAAGTGAATATAATAGAATATTTGAACTTTAGAAGTGATTTTGCTAAGCAAATTAAGAATATTTCAGATGGAGAACAAATAAAATTTGAAATCCAACAATCTTAAAATTAAAAGTATTGCTTTCTTAATTATTGATTTTGTTTATTTTAACCTAAAAAGCTATATAATTATGTCATATATTATTATGTAGGAAAACAGTATGTTTATAAACAGAATAAATGAATTGCAAAAATTGAATGATGAATATAATAAAAAAAGTTCTTCATTTAGCGTGATATATGGCAGAAGAAGAGTTGGTAAAACAGCTCTTATCTCGGAGTTTATAAAAGATAAACCTCATATTTACTTATATATTACACAAGGTGATTTAATCAATCAAGTAGAATCGTTTACGATACAAATAAGAAACTTTGTTGATGTGAATATTGCAAATTATATTAGATTTGATAGTTTTGAAAATGCTATTGAATTTTTAGCTACTTTAAATCTTGAACAAAAATTGATATTATGTCTCGATGAGTATCAAAATCTAACGATAAAAGATAGAGCTTTTTCTTCAAAATTGCAAATGTTGTGGGATACAAAACTTAAAGATAAAAATATATACTTGATTCTTTGTGGTTCTGTATTGTCGATGATGCAAAGTGAGACTTTAAACTATTTAGCACCACTTTATGGAAGAAGAACATCACAGTTTCATATAAAACCGTTGAAGTTTCAAGACATCAAACTTTTTTTACCACATTTAGATAAGATAGATTTGATGTTTGTGTATAGTTCGTTTGGGACTATCCCTAAATATCTGTTTGAATACGATGAGAGATTTGATTTTATGCAAAATGTAGAGAAAAATATACTTGATAAAAATAGTTATCTTTATAGTGAGGGTAATTTTTTGATAAAAGATGAGATAAGTGATAGTGCTAGTTATTTTAGTATTTTAGAGTCAATTTCAAAAGGTAACACAAAGATAGGTTCTATCGCATCATCGTTGAGTGTAAACTCATCATATCTAAGTAAATATATGCTTAAACTCATAGAGCTTGATATTATCGGAAAAGAGACACCGATAACAGATACAAATCCTCTTAAGAGCAAATTTGGCAGGTATAAAATCAATGATAAGTTTTTAAATTTTTGGTTTTACTATGTATATAAAAATTATAATTATCTTGAGATAGGACAAAATAAATTTGTTATTGATGAGATAAAGCTAAATTTTAATGATAAATTTGTATCTTTTGCCTTTGAAGATTTTGTAAAAGAGGATATCTTTATAAATCCACTCAAATATATAGATTTTATTCCAAAAAAAATTGGTCGTTGGTGGAATAACAATACTGAAATTGATATAGTCGCATTTGATGATGAAAATATAGCATTTATCGAGTGTAAATGGCAAAACAGTATAAATAAAGAGAAGATAAAAAATGAACTGATTGTAAAAAGTTCACAGATACAAAGCGACAAAAAACGAACATTTATTGTGATTAGTAAAAACGATTATTTATCCCAAGAGTAGAGACGATATAATTCGTCTCTATATCTTTTATAATGACATCTTTGCAGGATTTAAGATGTTATTTGGGTCAAATGCCTTTTTCAAATCTCTAAAAAGATTTAATTCTTGTTCATTGAAAGCGATGTGCATAAAAGGGGCTTTACTAAGTCCAATCCCATGCTCTCCGCTAAGCGTTCCACCCATATCAACAACTAGTTGAAAAATCTCCTCAATAGCATGATGACCACGCTCAAGTTCACCCTCTTTTGTGGCATCCAACATCACATTGACATGAATATTTCCATCTCCAGCATGACCAAAACAAGGAATCGTAAAGTTGTATTTTTCTCCTATCTCATAAATCTTATTTAACGCAATAGGTAACTTGCTTCTTGGAACGGAGATATCCTCATTGAGTTTTTTATTTCCATAGATAGTGATAGATTGTGACGCATTTCGTCGTGCATACCAAAGTTGTGAAGCCTCTTTCTCATCTTTTGCCACTTTAAACTCAACAGCACCATTTTCTTTAAAAGATTTTTCAAGCGTTTGAAGTTGAAATTCTATCTCTTCGGTAACATTGCCATCGACATCACCAACCAAAACCCCACCAGCATCACTTGGTAAATCAACACCGAGTTTCTCAATAAGAGCTTTGATAACTAGTTTATCCAAAAACTCCATCGCAACAGGATTTGCACCAGCTGAAAGCGACTTAAATACTGCATTCATAGCCTCTTCTACACTAGGAAAAATCCCCATATAGGTCTTTTTAAATCGAGGTTTTGGGATAAGTTTTAAAGTAAGTTCGCTCAAAACAGCCAAAGTTCCCTCACTTGCGATAAGTGTTCCTGCGATATTGTACCCTGCTACATCTTTGATGGTTCTCTTTCCTGCTCTGATGATATCGCCATTGGCTCTAACTGCACGAAGAGCCATCACATAATCTTTGGTGATACCATACTTCGCAGCTCTCATCCCACCAGCATTTTCACTCACATTTCCACCTAAAGTTGAATACTCTTCACTTGCGGGGTCTGGAGGATAAAAAAGTCCCAAAGCTTCAACATGTCGTTGCAAATCTTTATTGATAACCGCAGGTTGAACAACAGCTACCATATTTTGGGTATCTATCTCTAAAATTTTGTTCATGTGCTTTTCCATAGCTAAAACAATACCACCATTGGCAGGTAAAGCTCCACCTGTAAAACCACTTCCAGCCCCTCTTGGAGTGATGACGATGAGATGGGTATTGCAATAAATTAAAATATCACTAATATCTTGTTCATGTCGTGGAAAAACAACCGCTTCAGGCATATATCTAGTCCGAGTTGCATCATAACTATAAGCTAAAAGATGGGCTTTGTCACTATAAACATTCTCTTTTCCAACAATTGCCTCAAGAGCGTGAATATGTTTTTGCTCTATCATTCAAATGCCTTTACCAATTCATAATAGTTATTATCTTTTAAATCTTTACCAAAAAGCTCTTTACTTGTTGTATCAAATCTTAGATAAAAAGGATTTATACTCTCTTTTGGTGCATCTTTAAGTGTTGTTTTTGAAAGGATTTGCGAACTCATAGCATCTATCGTGACAAAAGCGTTTGAAGTGACAATGCCAATGAGTCCAACACTATTTAATTTTGCAAATTTTTTAAAACTCTCTAAACTCATAGGTTTTTCACCACTCGAAAGAAGATACACTGCATACTCATCTGGATGAGATAATTTTTTTTGAGCATCATTGGCTAAAAAATTGTAAACCTGAGCATTTGGAGCGATGATGAGCATATTTTTATAAAATTGACCAATAAGAACTTTATCACCATTTTTTATAGGAGTTTGAATATCTGGAAGTTTTGAGTTTTCAAGCATTTTTTCATTTGATATTTGAGCAGTTTTACCACCATTTGAGACAATATTATGAGTAATAGCTTCAAGATTATTACCGTAGTTATGGATAACAACCCCACTCATACCTTTAGGTACATCTACATTTAATACAATTTTCCCATCACTTTGAACCTCTTGTACGGTTGCATCTATTTTTTCTACCATGCCATCGGCAAAACCTAAAGCAGAAATAATTATACATAAGAAGAGTTTTCTCATCTTTTCTCCTAATTTTTGTTATTTGGTGATTATACTTACAATATATTAAAACTTGATGTAATTGAAAAAATCTTCCATTTAAAAAAGTGTTTGACAAATAAATGGAAGACAAATTAAAGGAGTATAAAAAAATTAATTATTAGCAACCAAAGTATGCAATAAATTCTTTGATATTAAGAGTTCTATGTGTGTGTGAGGGATGTCAAATTTTTCAAGGTTGCTGTCATAGAAAATTAACAAGAACTCAAAAATATAGTCCACTTGCACATTTTGGTTAATCTAATTATAACATATAAACCTTAAATAAAAATAATTTTTAATATAAAAAAATATTTATTTTAAAATTATATTTTTTAGTGCGATATTTAACTTTTCTCTACTCTCATAATAAAAACTTATCTTCTCATTATTTTTAAAAACGATAAAAATAGCATACCGTTTAACTTCTACTCGTCCCTTGGCTTCCATGTCCATCCACTCAAGACTTATTTGTGTTACTTCATCATTTATACCCGTAAAAACTTCAACGGCTGGGTAAAGTTGCTTGATTTGGGACAGTTCAAATATCTTATCTTCTATTATTATTCTCTTCATAACATCATTATAGTATAATTTCAATTTAAAAAAGTTCATTAAAGGGAAAATATGAGTTTAAATAGTCAAATAAAAGAAGATATAAAAAACGCAATGCGGAATAAAGAGGTTCAAAAAAGGGACACTTTAAGAAACATTCAAACTTTGATTAAACAAATCGAAGTGGATGAACGAAGAGTTGTAAGTGATAGTGATGTTGAAACTATCTTAATGAGATATATTAAGCAAAGAGAAGATGCGATTGGGCAGTTTAGCAGTGGTGGAAGAGATGATTTAGTAGAAAAAGAAAAAGTAGAGATAGAGATAATTAGAGCTTATTTGCCACAACCTTTGAGTGATGAGGAGTTAGAAGTTGCCATGCGAGAGATAATTTCAACGATTGGAGCAACTTCTATGAAAGATATGGCTAAGATTATGAGTTCGGCAAAAGAGATTATCGGCTCTAAGGCTGATGGGGGACGAATCAATAAATGTGTTAAAATTATATTTTCTTAATTTAGAGTTTAAAATAACTCTAAAAATTGGCTTTTTTAGGGTTATAAACTATTCACTTTTTCATCACAATTTATTTTAATAAAGATAGTTAAAATATAATATTAATACTATTTAAATGTTAAAAACTTATTTTATAAAATTTTCTTTTTAGCTCTCTCAAAAAAGCCGAAATATTAGAATTTATACCGAAAAAATTGCTTTTAAACACCTTTTAGTAAAAAAAATTATGTTATACTTCTCTTAATTTTAATACATATTGGAGAAGCGAAGATGGAAGACAAAAATCTTAATGATATTGTCATAGATGACGGTGCGGAAAACCCTAAAAAGGCTCAATTTAAAAATATTATGACACTTTTGGGATTGCTTTTGGCAATTTTATTTATATCAATAGTGATTACTCGTCTTATATTGGGTGATAGTGATAAGCCAAAAGAGGGTGACCCTACAGCAATGGGTGCAGTGCAACCACTAGGAGCGACTGGAACTGTTGCTGATGCAAATAGTTCAATGAATGGTAATATAACAGCAGGTGGAGCAATTTTACCTCCAGTGACAACACCAATTATCAAAGAGAGAAATATCACTTCTCATGAAAAAATTTCACTAAGAGACCATACTTCTGTGGCTACTGCAAGAGAAACAGGGGACAATGATGGAAGTGTTCGAAATGCTGTTGCACAAGCTCCAGCTTCAAGACCAGTGACAACCTCAAGAGCTGTTGTAAGAGATGAGACAGATGATAATGATAGAGTGATTAGAAATAGAGGTGGTTCAGATACAACGCTTCATCATGCTCCAGCAAAAACTGTAACGGTGGCTAAAAAACCAGTAAGTCATTATGTGATTCCAAAAGGATTTTATCTTAAAGTTGGAAGTTTTGAAAATGTAAGCCCAGATTTCTTGAAAAAAATAGTAGCTAAAGGTTTTGATTATAAACTTTCGAAAACTCCTTCAACTGAAGCTAATGCTACTACTGCTTTGACTCGTGTTTTAGTTGGACCATATTATAGTGAAAAAGGTGCGAAAGATGTACTTTCTAAAGTTCAAGAGCTTTCTCCAAATGCTTATATTATAAAGATGTAAGAAGTATATGTATAAAAAATTTTTAGTTGATTTTTTGACACCTGTTGCTCTCTTTGGAAAGATTCAAAAATGCTTTCCTCATGAGGTTAAGATGCTTTTTGAGAGTGTTGTTCATACAAGTGATGGTAATTTTAGCTTTATCATCATTGGAGCAAAAGAGAGATTGGAGTATAAAAACTCTAAAACTTTCTACACCTCTTTGGAAGAAAGAAAGATACTAGATATCGACCCATTTAATTTTTTACAAGAGTATTATCAAAAGATAGATAAAAAATATTATCAAAATATTGTTGATGAGGTTGGTTTTTCATTTGTTGATGGTTTTATTGGTTATATTGGTTATGATATGGTTAAGGTGTTTGAACCTACTCTTAAAGAGAGTATGGAGAGTTTAGAAGATGCGTTAGATATCCCAGACCTTGACCTTGTGCGTCCTAAACTTATTTTAGCTTATTCTCATAAAAACTCTACACTCACAGCTCTTTTAAATGATGAATCTTTTTCTTACGCTTTAGAAGAGATAGAAAATATCCTTATTTCCCCATTTATTACCACTAAGATAAAACCTGCTATTTTAGAAGAAAAAAATTCTTTTACTTTTGACGAAGAGACTTTTAAAGCTTTGGTAGATGAGTCTAAAGAGATGATACGAAGTGGGGATGTTTTTCAGTTGTTACTCTCCAATAGATTTACGCAATATGGTAAAGTTGACCCATTTAGTTTCTATCGACTGCTTCGTTCTAAAAATCCATCGCCTTATCTTTTCTTGATTGAGTTTGAAGATTTTTCTATTTGTGGTTCGTCGCCTGAGGTTATGGTGAGATTGACTGATGGTGAGATTTTACTTCGTCCTATCGCAGGAACTCGAAAAAGAGGTAAAACACTTCAACGAGATAAAGAGATGGAAGAGGAGCTTTTAAGTGACCCTAAAGAGTTAGCGGAACATCTTATGCTTATTGATTTGGGTAGAAATGATGTTGGAAGAGTTGCTCAAAGTGGTAGTGTAAAAGTTGTTGATATGATGCACATAGAGCGATATAGCCATGTGATGCACATTGTTAGTGATGTTGAAGCTACCATCAGAGAGGATAAAGATATGTTTGATTTGTTTCGTGCTACTTTTACTGCAGGAACGATGACAGGAGCACCAAAGATAAGAGCAATGGAGCTTATAGCCAAATATGAGAAGGTAAAACGGAGTTTTTACGCTGGGAGTATCGGATATTTTTCATTCAATGGAAATATGGATAGTGCGATAACTATAAGAACAGCATTGATAAAAGAAGATAGTATCACGCTTCAAGCAGGTGGTGGTGTTGTAGCAGATTCTAAGCCAGAGTTGGAGTATTTGGAAGTTAAAAATAAATTAGGTGCATTATTATCGACACTTAAAGAGATGGAGGGTATGCGTTGAGAGAACTTTTTGCAATTTTTGGAGACCCTGTGAGCCATTCTAAATCTCCTTTGATGCATAATTGTGCTTTTAAAGCTTTAAAATATGATGCTTGTTATACGCGATATCATTTAAGTGATGGCTCAAGATTGAGAGAGAAGTTTTTTGAGCTTGATTTAGCAGGTGCAAATATTACTGTTCCTCATAAAGAGGAGGCTTTTAGAGCTTGTGATGAGTTAGATGAGTTTGCTCTAAAAGTTGGCTCTGTAAATACGATAGTAAAACGAGACGGTAAGTTGTATGGTTACAATACTGATGCAACAGGTTTTTTAAAGTCTATTGAAGAGTTTAAAGATTTTAAAAAGATTTTAATCTTGGGTGCAGGTGGCACTTCTAAAGCACTTAGTGTGATTTTGAGAGACAATGGTTATGAAGTTGAGATTTTAAATCGAAGTCAAGCTAGACTTACGCCTTTTATTGCTTTAGGATTTAAGACTTACTCATTTGATACTTTTAGTATGACAAATTTTGACATTATTATCAATACTACATCAGCAGGACTTAGTGATAATTCATTACCAGTACCATTAAATATATTAACTTTGCTTTTTGATAAAGCTGTGATTTGTATTGATATTATTTATGGCAAAGAGACGCCATTTCTCAAGTTAGCCAAAGAGGCGAAGAAGATAACTAAAGATGGTAGCGATATGTTGTTGCATCAAGGTATTAAAGCTTTTGAGCATTTTACTCAATATCGCTTTGATAGTCAAGAAATTCATGATGCAATGAAAAAAGCTTTTATTTTATCTTGACATTAAAGCATTTTTTGTCTATAATGTCACTCCACAAAACATATGTTAAAGTGTATTCCGGATTAGCTCAGCGGTAGAGTAGGTGACTGTTAATCACTTGGTCGCAGGTTCGAATCCTGCATCCGGAGCCATCTAAATCATATTTTTTACTATCCATTCCGGATTAGCTCAGCGGTAGAGTAGGTGACTGTTAATCACTTGGTCGCAGGTTCGAATCCTGCATCCGGAGCCATTTTTATCATCCCCCACACCATTGACTTTCACAAGGAACTCCATCTTTATTTCCATCCATTTTTGTATTTGGACAATTTTCTATAAAAAAAGTTGCCTCTTCACATGAAGTCATTTGAGTACATCTTGTTCTTCCATCGCAAGTAAAGTTTGAACTATCCATACTACTTTGAGGTTCTGGAGTTTGCATTTCATTTTTCTCATAACTCTTATCATTATAATAAACTTGATTTGAAGAGGGATTTGCTATCTCTTTTTGAACTTTATTGGAAAGATTGGGATGATTTGCTTGTGGCATAAAAGTTTCGCTCTTATTATTCTCTTCGAGCATCTGGGATGAGCTGATGTTTTGATTTGGTCTATATTCTTCATTTCCATTATAAGTATTATTTTGATGATTTTGTAGTATATTCCAGCTTATCCATAACCCAAGACCAATAAGTACAACTCTTTTCATCTATTTGTTTTCTCCTTTTGTGATATGGCTATTATAAATTAAAAAAATATTATTTTTAAAAATTAAAATAGTATCACAAAAGTTCTTAACCTAAAACTCTAAAAGTCCGAATTTTCTGATAAACTCATCATCTATATCTATAAGTTTACGCTTTTGTAGGCTATCAAGAACCTCTTTTGTACAAAGTGTATCATCAGGCCATTCTCGATAAAATCCATCAAGTTCATTTTTATTTGTTCCATCAATAACTATAAAAGGCGTTAGGCGGATATCTCTAGTAGCATCAATGTTATTTACAACTCTCCAAATGAGCATATAAGGGTTATCTAAATCGTTATTTTTTTCATCCACGATAACCAAAATTTTAATATGTGGAGCTAAACTGTCCAATTTTAATTTCATCATAGAATCTATTTTAGTAACACTTACAACACAAATAGGATTTGAAGTGTCTGTAAAATACTGTTTTAACGCAACAATTTGTGGTTCTAATACTTTTAACTTAGAGAGTAACTCTTTATCATTAAGTAAGCTCTCTACACCATTTAAAATAGGTTTGTCGGTCGCATCAATTCCTAATTTTCCTCCAACTAACGATTCATTTGAGCTATGGTCAAGTGCATCTACAATTCCTCTTGTAATTAAGATTTTAGAAGGCTCTATACGATTTAAGATATGTCGAGTTATCGCTTCCCAATTTTCCAATGCAGGTGCATCTTCACCCACAAATATTGCATGTTTAACAAAACTCATCTGACCGACTCCCCAAAAAGCATGCATAAATTGCTGTGCATGACCTTTATAGTGTGTTTTCATTTTTGCCAAGATAAGATTGTGAAAAACTCCATTTTCAGGCATAGAATAATCTATCAAATCAGGAGCAGTAGTTTTAAGAAGTGGTAAAAATATTCTTTCCGTTCCCCAACCCATATACTTATCTTCAAGTGGAGGTTTGCCAACAACAGTGGCTTGATAAACGGGATTTTTTTTCATCGTGATGGTTTCAACTTCAAGAACAGGATAAGGCTCTTTGAGGGTATAGTAACCTGTATGGTCGCCAAAAGGTCCTTCTATTTTTAAGATGCTTGGGTCAACAAATCCTTCAATCACAATATCTACATCATGAGGAATATAGATATCATTGGTGATAGATTTGACAATCTTTGCATTTTTTCCACGCACAAAACCATAGAGCATCAATTCAAACATTCCAATCGGCATAGGAGCTTGACCACACCAAATATATAAAGGGTCTCCACCAATAGCGATGGTTACAGGCATCTTTTTATTTGCTTTTTTATATTGGTCAAAAAAAGTTGAAGAGTCTTTGTGGATTTGCCAGTGCATTCCTAGATGATTTTTGTCATATTGTTGAAGTCTGTACATCCCTAAATTTTGCAATTCTCCATCTAAGCTTTGTGTATAAACTTGCCCCATGGTGATAAATGCTCCACCATCTTGCTCCCAAGTTTTTAAGATAGGCAATTTATCTAAATCAACTTTATCTTTAGGGATAATAATCTCTTGACATACACCTCGCTTATTGAGTCGCTTTGGCGGAACATTTCGTAGTGCAAAGAGTTGTGGAAGCATTTTGATTTTATTTATAAAGCCTTTTGGGGGTTTAAATTTAAGTAAATGCTCTATTTTAGAAGCGATAATATCTGGATGAGTGCCAAATATCTTTTTGGTTAAGGCTTTAGAAGCAAAAATATTCATCAAAACAGGAATGTCGTATGAGATATTTTTAGATTTATTGATAGGATTGGTAAAAAGAATCGGTTTTGAGTTCTCTTTTTTGACTTCAATGTAGGCAATATGTGGAATCTCTAGCTCTACATCTAAGGCTTCATCAATAATTTTTAGCTCGTCATTATCTTTGAGCCATTGTACAATGTCACGCATTTGATATACTCTCCTATTGGGTGATAAAGAGAGGATTATATCAAATAAACTTTTTTACTTTCTTAAAACACTCGGAATTGAATAGATATCATCTTTATCTCTATCTTGATACTCTTTTAGTATATCTGATGTAGAATTTTTATATCTCTCTATTCCCATAGGTTTTGGAGTCTCTTTTTTTACTTCCACTTCTTCGATTTTTACTTCACTTTGAGTTGGTTTTGTAGCTTCAAAAATAGTTTGGTCTTCAAATCCAGTTGCGATAATGGTAAGTTTAACTTCATCAGTCGCCATAGATTCATCAGTAGTTGTTCCAAACATGATATGTGCATCTTCATCCGCATTGTCTTCAATAATCGCCATCGCTTCACTAATGCCAGAAAGTGGATAATCAGGGTGGATATAAAAGTGAACTAAAACACCCATTGCTCCATTGATAGATAAATTATCAAGCAGTGGAGATTGGATAGCTTGTTGCGCTGCATCATACGCGGCACTGTTTCCTTTACTCTCTCCAATTCCCATCAATGCCAATCCTCTATGACCCATTACAGTTTTTACATCGGCAAAGTCAAGATTTATATCGCTTCCACCATGAGCTAAGATAACATTTGAAATCCCTGAAACAGCCTTTAATAGAACATCATCAACCATTTTGAAACACTCGCTAATTCCCAAGTTTTTAGGTGCAACGGATAGAAGTTTTTCATTGTGGATAACAATAATAGAATCACTCTCTTTTTTAAGCTCTTCGAGTCCTTCTAGTGCGAGTCTTCTTCTTTTTTTACCTTCAAAGTTAAAAGGAGTTGTTACTATAGCTACGGTTAAAGCACCAACTTCTTTAGCTACTTGTGCGATAACAGGAGCAGCACCAGTTCCAGTACCACCACCAAGTCCAGCGGATATAAATACCATATCAGCCCCTTTTAGTGCTGTTTTGATGCTATCATAATGTTCTAATGCAGCCTCTTTCCCTTTTTCAGGAACCATTCCAGCTCCGAGTATTCCCATTTGTATTTTATTTTCAGCTAGTGAACCATTTAAGGCTTGAGCATCTGTATTGGCAACAATTAAGCCAATGCCATGGATACTCTTGCGAATCATATGATTTATCATATTTCCGCCACCACCACCGACACCAACAACTCTTATTACCGCCCCATCTTGATTTGTTATTGATTCTGTTATTGTAAATTCATTCATATAAAACCTTTCCTATCTTTGCTATTTTTTAAAAAATCTTTGACGCCCACTCTGTAAAGTTTTGAAATAATCCTTTTTTACCACTATTGTTATGTTCAGGTAAATTTAAAAAGAGGTCATTATTTTCTAACTCACTGCTGTTTAATGTTCCTTGTTTAACAACTGGTTGTTGCGGTAATTCAACATTTCTAAGAGACTCTTTTGGCTTGTACTCTTTAGAGTGTAACATTTTTTTGTTGATATCAAACTCGTATTGGGTATGATATCCAGCTTCATATCTCAATAATCCTATGGCTGTTGAAAATTCAGGAGATGAAAGCCCATCTGAGAAACCACCAATATCTTCAGTTTTCCCAACTCTCACAGGAATATTGGGCATGAGTGATTGTGCTAACTCCCTTATTCCTACAAGATTGACCATACCTCCTGTAATAATCACACCAGCATTTATCTGTCCCATCAAAGCACTATTTTCGAGTGATTGTTTTAAAAGGCTAATCGTCTCTTCTGCCCTTGCAAAGATAATGTGTCGTATATCATCCAATGCTACGCCTGTTATCTTATCTTCTTGTCCTATGGTTGGTAATTCTATAGTTTCATTTTCATTACTAAGAAGGTCACCTTTCCTAACTTTGGCTATCTCTGCTGCTTTAAAAGGTGTTTTTAAGACTAAAGACAAGTCATTGGTGATATGATAAGAACCGATACCTAAAAAATCGTTAAATTGTATGCTATTTCCATTGTGTATAACAAGATTGCTTGTTTGTCCACCCATATCGACGACCGCTACACCTCTATCTTTATCATTTGGACTCATAACTGCAAGTGCTGAGGCATAACCACTCAAAACAGCTCTTCCTATCTCGATACCAGCTCCATGAACAGCCTTTTTGAGATTTCCCAAATTTGATTTTTGAGTCATAACGATATGAACATCAACTTCCATTCTCGAAGCATTCATTCCAAACGGGTCTTCTATAAAATCTTGTTCATCAATTTTAAATTTAAAAGGAAGTGCATGTAGAACTTCAAACTCATTTGGAATATTTGCATTATAAAGAGCCGTTTGCATAACCCTATTTATCTCTGCGATACTGATATCGTTTGAGGGGATATTGACTATCCCATTTGAGTTGGAGCTTTTTGTGTAAGCTCCTGATATAGATATAGTAGCCGTTGTTACATTTAATCCAGAGACTCTTTTTGCATCATCAACCGCTTTTTTAATCGAACGAGATGCCATATCTATGTTTGTAATAATTCCTCTTCGAATCCCATGTGACCAACTAAGTCCATAACCTGCTATATCAATTTTATCATCTTCTATTTGAGCAATAATGGCACATACTTTTGTCGAACCAATATCTATAACTAAAACTGCTCTTTTCAATTTTTTATTCCTTTGAAGAAATTAATTCATCTTGACTTCATAGAGAGTGTCAAGTTGTTTTATGAGATTTGAACCAAAACTTTGAGATTTAAACTTATCCACATCTGTTTTTAACATACTAGTTTTATTATTATCAAATGGTAGTAGTTTTTGCTCCAAAACACTATATACAATAACTTTACTATCTAAAGGAATGATACCCTTTTCTTGGGTAGAAGTAAATAGTTTTGTGAAAAAAATTGATTTTTCTTGTGAATTTAAACTTAAATTTTGTTTTTCTATATTATCAAATGTGACGAAATTAACACTTTCTAGCGTAGAATTTTGAATATTTTTAAGTTTTTCTTCAGCTAACTTACTCAAAGCGGTTGATGCATAATCTTTTTTATAAAGAGAAATAACCTCATTTTTTGCTTCATCAAAAGTTTTAACTCTAGGTTCTTTGATATTTGAGATTTTGATACTTGCATATTTCCCATCCATTATCTCTGGCTTTATGACTTCACCAGCTTTTTTAGTTTTTATGATATTCCAGATATCAGCTGTGACATTTTTATCATCTTGAGTATAAGTTTTTTTCTCAACGCTCATTACTTTCCCATCTCTTAGGGCTTTATAAGCAAGATACGCCTCTTTTTTTGAAAGTTCAAGTTGCAACTCATTGATAATTTTAGCTTTTGCATCTTCAAATGATAAAGATTTTCCATTAATATTGTATTTAAAACTGTTCTCTTGATAATGTTTTTTCATATCCTCTTCACTTGGCATAATACTTGATGGCATCGTCCAAACGATATCAAAAGTATATTCTTTTTGGGTTTTAAATTGATTTTTTTTCGTTTCCCAAAACTTTTGTACATCAGCTTCATTTATCGTACCGTTGATGTCGTTTTCACTAAGAATCTGATATTTAAATCTATCTCCTATTTGAAAAGGAACTTTAAGATTTTCAACCTCTTTTGTAGTTGCTCCAACTTGAAGTAAAGCCAGAAGCTTATTGATTTTTATCTGCTCTTTCATCGTATTTTCAAAAAGTTTGGTTGGGATTCTCATATTTTTAAGATAGGTATCGTAAATATCTTTTGAAAATTTGCCCTCTTTTTTAAAAAGTTCAATACCTGTTATCGTATTTGCCAACTCTTCATCGGTGACAATTACCCCAAAATCATTCGCCAAATTGATAAGTTTAGCCTCTTGAACCATACTTTCAATCACTTGCTCTTCTAGTTTCATCTTTTTGGCTTGTTCTTCATCAAATTTACCACCAGATTGCTCACTGTAT
>SDAZ01000130.1 GCA_006212005.1 Sulfurovum sp.
TGGAAATACAGTAGAACTACCTACGATTTTGACTTGACCTTCCGCTTGAGCAGAAATAGTAAATAGAGAAGCTAAAGCTAAACTCATTACAGTTTTTTTCATGATTACACCTTTTGTAGTTAATTTTTATACGATATAATAGTTTTATTTTATAACAAAGTGGAAACATTATAAGTAAAATTGATAACATTAATGTATCAAATTTTTTAAAGACATAGCAATGAGTTTAATAAGATAAGGGAATTTAAAAGTAAGAATATTATCATTTTATAGGCAAGTAACTCTAGCTTTTAAAGCCGAGTACTCGCCCATAGGTTAGGGTAAATTTATGTTCTTAAATATGAAAAAGAGCTAATGGATTACCATTTAACTTCAGCAGTTAACATCATAGCATCAGAACTTTTTACAGTTGAAGCTTTTGATGAACCTCCCAATTCAAACTCTTCACCTTGATAGTTAGCGATAAATTTAACATTTTTGTTGTAATCATAAGTTACACCAGCAATTGTTCTTGTTTTATCATTTTGAGCTTGAGTTGCATCAGCCATTTTATAATTATCATATCTTCCGATAAGAGCCAATTTTGGAGCAATTCTAGCTTCAGCATTAACAGAATAACCCTCTCCAGCTACATCAACAATTGCTTTTTGAGTCTCTATATATTGAGCCGAAAGCAAAAATTCTGGTTGATTGTAAACTGCGTGAACACCATGCCAATTTAAATCACCTTTTCCTGATTTATCTTCATTTTTTTGACCAAAGTAAGATATATTTGCATATTGCTTATCAGATTTAGCTTTATCTTTACCAGTTCCTAAAATATGACCTGTAAGTCTCCACTCTGCTGATAATTTATTTTCTCCATCTGTACCAGTTGGTGTGCCATGATAACCTTCACCATTAAAAAGACCTAACTCACTTGAAAAGTATGGAGTTTTAGTTTTAAAGTTAACACCAACATCAGCTGAGTTTGTAAGGTGAGCACCATTATCATCTTCTACAAAAACTTTAGAGATTGAACGATAATTCCATCCACCATGCTCTTCATAATCAATCCATGGTCTATGAGCCTGACCTAACTCAACACCTGTGCTTGGTAAAACATCATCAAGATAAAGGTAAGCATATTTTAAGATAACATCTTGATATCCAGTTTTAGATTGAGATGTTTCTGTACCATGTTTTGCATCTTTTTCAGATGTCGTATCCATTGTTACACGGATGTAATCTTTTGGATTTTCTTTAAAGAACGCTTTTGCTTGAAGATAGTTTCTTCTACCTTCAAAATAATTAGTATCTGTTGTAGTACCATCTTTTGCTTCGGAAGATTTATTTACAAAACCTAAATAGTGAGTACCACTAAACTCAATCACTGGTGCTTTAGATTTTATCTCAACACCATCAGCCATAACCAATGTAGAAACAGCAATAGCTGAAAGGATAACTTTTTTCATTTTTAATACTCCTGAAATGTAATTTGTGGAAGTATAAGCTAAATAGATAACAATTTGATTACAGAAACCTCTTTTTAACTAAAAATGATAGCACCAAGTACAATTATCGCCATAAATACGACTCCAAAAGATAAAACTTTAATAACTTTATCTAACATTCTTGCTCTCTCTTTTGCCTCAAAATCTATCATTCCAGAACCATAAGCTCTATAATTTACATTTTTCATAATATTCTCCTTTTTTTATTGTTTTTTGCTAACATAAAAAATATTTATTTTTAATTTTATATGTTTTTAATAATTATATTATAATATATTTTAACTTAAAATGAAATATAATTTAAAATTAATATATAATTTTTAGAAAAAAATATATTTATTCACAATTTTTTAACATTTTTATAATATACT
The DNA here is from genome assembly GCA_006212005.1 of Sulfurovum sp. Classification (GTDB taxonomy): domain Bacteria; phylum Campylobacterota; class Campylobacteria; order Campylobacterales; family Sulfurovaceae; genus UBA1140. The sequence continues at coordinate 1,865 of SDAZ01000130.1, forward strand.
TACAACATGAGAGTCGAGAAAAGAATTAAAACAATATAGAAAAACATTTTCCCTTCCCCAAACAAGTTAAGACTCTCATGGTAGGCTTTAGATTCATACAATATCATCCCCCAAACGCTCGTTAGAAGAGTCGTCTAAAGCTTCCCAAAGAAAACCTTAAAAAAATCCTTCGATTTATCCACAATTTTCCATTAAAATCCCACCTTGAGAGCTAATAAGAATTTATATTTTTTATTTTAAAGAGATTCCCCTTTTTCTAACAAACTTTTCTCTCATCTACTTTGGTTCATAGATTATTCCCCCCAAACAACTTATCAGAGTTAGCCAAAGTATTATATATTTTTTAGATATCATCAACTATTTATGTTTTATATTGTAGAATAACTTTTGTATATAATTTTTATTTAAAGCAACACCAAAGGAAGGAGTTTAGATGAATGTAATTTGTCCAAAATGTAAAACTATTAATTCTCACGATACAAAATTTTGTAAAAATTGTGGGACTAACATAGAAGAAGAGGTCAAAAAAGTTTTAGAAGCAGAGGTGATAAAGCAGGTCGCTCAGGAGGAGGCTCGTCGTGTTGCTCAAGAAGAGATGGCTAGAGAGAAGCAAAAGATGGAAGAGCTAAGAGCATCAACTATTCCTAGAGGTGACTATCAAACCCACAATGCACAAATGAACACAAGAGCAAATCCTAGAAACAATCCAAATATGCAAAATCCAAAAAATTCAAATAATATACCACAACCAAGCTCAAATGAGACAAATTGGGGAACTGTTGCGATTTGGAGTGTTATCGGTATTGCTTTAACTTATGGATTTATCTCATTTATGACAGGTGGAAGTCCAAAAGAGCCATCAAATGATTTAATCGTAAAACAACCTACGACTCAACAACAGATGATAGAGCCAAATAACAGCAATAATGTTTTGCCTACTCGAAATGAGATTATCAATGGTGCAACTCAAATGATAGAAGAAGTTACTCCTCAACAACAACCTGCTATTGTAGAGCAACCACGACAAAGACCAGCCACACAAACAACAACTCAAACTCAACCAACGACACAAACTCCATCTTCAAATGAGGAAAATACACAATCAAATGAAGCTGAAGCTCAAAGAGATGTTTCAACTCAAGAGCAAGAGCAATCAAATGGTGGTGGATATAATAGTGGGGATAACTCAAGCTATTATATGAAAAAGAATGCTTATAAGCTGATAACGGGCAATAAAATAAGCGATGAGAGTGATATTAAAATCAGAAATAACTCAAAAGGTGCTACTATCTATTGTCTAAAAGATGATAGTGTTTGTAAAACTGAGCAAGAGGTTAATGACTTCGCTGAAAAACGCTAAGCTAACCTCTATTTTACGGAGGCGAATGATGATTCGTCTCTACTTCTTATAAAAATGATAACTTATAAGCTAATTTAAGCTTTGAGTGGCTACAATGAAAATACAAATCAATCAATAAAAGGTGCTTTATGGCGAAAAAAATAGGTTTAATCTTTGGTGTAATTATATTACTTTTAGGCTCTGTTGTATTTTTAAACTCTTCAGAAACTTTTACTCAAGAGGGTTTTTATACAAAAGCGTCAAATGGTTTAAATGTAGGCTCTAGTATAGATTTTGCTCTTCCAAATCAACACGAGAAGGTCAATAAACTATCAAATGAAACTTCAAAAGTTATTTTTGTCTTTGAAAAAAGTACTTCTCATGTGGTAAAAGGGTATTTATCTAAACAAAATGGTTCATTTTTAGAAAGTAAGAATGCAATGTTTGTTGCTGATATTAGCCCGATGCCAACTGTGATTAGAAATATGTTTGCGATGCCTGATTTGAAAAAAAGTGCATACTCTGTTGAACTTATGTTTGATGGAAAATTAGCGACTCCATTTACTAATGGTGCTGATAAAAGCGTCATCACTATCGTCACGCTTGATAATAAAAAAGTTGTCAATGTGAAAAAAGCTTCGACAGAAGCAGAGCTAATCAACGCTCTAAATTAAGGATTTATATGTCATCATTTTTCGCCATTCAGATAACAAACGGCTGTTTAACTTCAGATATAGAACAAAACGATAAAGAGAATTTTACCTTTTTGCAAAATATTGGTGCAGTTCGTGAAGTTGATGGATTGTGGAAATTTAATGACTCAATGTATCGTATCGGAAAACTCTATCTTTCGAAAGAGGGTAGGGGGTTTTTGGAAGCCTCTTCTAAAGAGTTTCAAGATTTATTGATTGAGCCTGAAAATTTACTTGATGCAAATGCTGGAGATATCATAGTTGCAAAACGAATCATCGCAAAACGAGGAAGAGCTTCTGCCAAAGTTGTAGCGATACTCTCAAAAGCAAGACTTTATCAAATAGTTTATACCAATCTCAATGAACTTGGGAATTTTGAAATCATAGATATAAAAACTTCACTTCCTACCTCTGCCTTTATGCGTGGGGTTGATTTGAAAATTCTCAAGAATAACACTGTTTTAAAAGTTGATATAGCAACATCTGAAGCAATAGAAATTATGGGTAATCTAAGTGACCCAAAAATTGATGAAAAGATATCTTTGGCTCTTTTTAATCGCTTTGATAATTTTGAACCTGACTCCATCACTCAAGCTTTAAAAGTTCCATCCGTTGTTGATGTGGCATTTGAACTTTCGCAAAATCCACATAGAGTTGATTTACGAGAGCTTGATTTTTGTACGATTGACCCTGTAACTGCGAAAGATTTTGATGATGCTATCTATTTTGATACCAAAGAGCATACACTTTATGTAGCAATTGCTGATGTGAGTCATTATGTTGATTATTATACACCTATCGATATCGAAGCTAAACAAAGAGGCTTTACAACATATCTACCTCATAAATCTTTTCCTATGTTGCCACGAGAGCTTAGTGAAAATATCTGTTCACTCAAACCAC
>SDAZ01000131.1 GCA_006212005.1 Sulfurovum sp.
AGCATTGCAATAACAGGAATACGACCTATAAATTCAGGAATAAGACCAAAGGATATCAAATCTTTTGCCTCTATCTCTTTTTGCTCTTCAACTTTATCTTTATCATTTGATTTTAAAAAACCAACTTTTGAACCATCAGTTTTACTCTTCTTTTTCTTCTCTTCGAGTGAGACAAATGCACCACCACAGATAAAAAGAACATTTGAAGTATCAAATAAAATGGTATCTGATGAAGCATTTTTTCTAGCACCTTTAAGAGGAACATAAACTTCAGCACCCTCCAAAATCTTAAGTAAGCCTTGTTGAACACCCTCTCCCGATACATCTCGCCCACTCACTGAACTCTCATTTTTTTTAGCAATCTTATCTATCTCATCGATATAGATAATCCCTTTTTGTGCCTTTTGAATATCAAAATCACTTGCTACTAAAAGTCTTGAAAGGATGGATTCAACATCTTCACCCACATAACCAGCCTCTGTCAAAGCGGTAGCATCGGCAATTGCAAAAGGAACATCCATAACTTTAGCCAAAGATTTTGCTAAAAGTGTTTTACCGCTTCCTGTTGAACCAACCAACATAATATTGCTTTTTTCTATCTCTATATCTTGAATGGTTGATTTATCTATGCGTTTGTAGTGAGTATAGAGTGCCACAGAAAGGACTTGTTTAGCTTTTTCTTGACCGATAACATATCTATCCAGATGCTCTTTTATTTTATGAGGAGTGGGCAGACCTCTTTTAAACTCCTCTTTTGTTTTTTTCAGCTTTTCTCTATGTAAAATATTTGAACAATTATCGATACATTCGTTACAAATATTGGCATTTTCAGCACTAAAAATTTTTAAAACAGTACGATAGGTTTTACCACAAAAATCACATTTTAAATCATCTTGCATGATAACGCCTCAATAAACGCTTCAAGTTCTTGATTGTATATCTCTAAATCATGAGAGCTGATAAACTTTTTCTCTTTTTTACTAAGGTCGCTCTTTGTCTCAACAACATATCCTGCTTTGTGCGTTAAAGTCAACTCATTTGCAACCATACGATAAGTGTCTCTTGAAAAGTCAACCCCTAAATAGAGATAATCTTTACCTTGTCTGTATGTTTTAAGAAACGATGGCATCGCAAATCCACCCATCGCCTCTGTTAACCAATCTACAAAATCAGCATCACTAATGATAAAGTTTTTTTGAGGAACAGTTGAGCCTAAAGGTTTAAATAAAATTGGCTTAGAATCATCTAAAAGCTCTTTATCCATAGGAATATAACTATTGCTTTCAACCAAATATTCATAAACAATAAATCTATCATATCCACCCATGACTCTTGAAACACCAACAATCATAAAATGCTCCATACCCTCATAAATCTTACATCCACTATCATCAAGATTGACATCTATAACAAAAGGTGGTTGAATTTTTTTAAGAAATTGATAGACTAATGGCAACTCATAAGGGCTTGAAGTGTAGATATGATTTGTCATATTGACAACAAAATCTCTACCCTTTCTCTGCTCTAAGCTCATCGCTGCTCTTGAGTACTCATACATCAATCTAGGACTCATCGCCCTGCCATTATTAAGCGATAAAACCATACTATCACTGTCAAAAGGTAGTTGTTGTCCATTTTTATTAACAACACCTTTAAAAACTCCCATTCCCAAAAATGGGACTAGTTTTCCACTTTTTAAATCTTCTATCATATTATCCATGACAACCAACTCCTGTGTATGTTAAATAAGCTTTGTTTAGTTCTATCTGTAATCTATCTCTATCAAGTGGAGTTTGCAAATCTTGGGGCATATCAATGTAAAAAATAGCCCCATCTTTACTAACAAGAAAAAGTGATTTACATAACTCCGATGCTAAACTACCACTTTCAATTTGTGTTCCATACAACTCTCCAAACTCATTAAATTCATCAAAGATAGGTTTTATGGTTTTTAATTTAGAAGATATGGAAGCTACTTCATCGCTATAATGGCTAAAAACCACATAACAATAAATCTCAACTTGTACCATAGATAAAAATTCATCTAAGATAAATATCTCATCCATAAGAGGAGTTGGAAGTGAGATAAAAACACTCATAGCATGATTGGTATGACTTCGTTTGATGCTTATACTCTCTTTATTTGCATCAAGTGCTTCAAAGTTTTCAGCCATATATCCTACATCTGTAAACTCATCTGTTAAACAAAGTATCTCATCTTTATATCTAATCTCACTCATCTTATCCCCTTATCTCTTTAGTTCAAGTGCAGGAAGCAATAGTCTCATATCTTCTGCACTAATTCCATCTTCACTACCCATAAGAACAATTCTTTCTATCGTATTTTCAAGTTCTCGAATGTTACCAGGCCATCGATAATTCATAAGCTCTAACATCGCCTCTTCGGTGATGGTTACACTTTTTTTATGATTTTTTATAGAGCGTTGCAAAAAGAAGTTAACCAAAAGTCGGATATCATCGCCTCTCTCTCTTAGTGGTGGTAAATCTATAGGAATAACATTGAGTCTATAATATAAATCTTCTCGAAATTTCCCCTCTTTTACCATCTGCTCCAATGGTCGATTCGTCGCAGCAACCAGACGAACATTGACCTTTATGGTTTTACTTCCACCAACTCTTTCGAACTCTCTCTCTTGTAAAACTCGAAGAAGTTTGACTTGTGCAGAGGGTGAAATATCACCTATCTCATCTAAAAAAAGCGTACCACCATCAGCTAACTCAAATCGACCTTTTCTCATCTCTTTAGCATCGGTAAATGCACCTTTTTCATGACCAAAAAGTTCACTTTCAAGTAGTGTATCAGAGATAGCAGCACAATTTAACTTGATAAAAGGCTCATCAGCTCTTTTACTTCGTTTATGAATCGCAGCAGCTACCAACTCTTTTCCCGTTCCTGTCTCTCCACGAACCAAAATCGTCACATTTGTTGTAGCGATTCTCTCAACAACTTTAAAAACTTGTTGAATCTTCGGATGCTCTCCAACAATATCCCCAAAATTATGAACTTTAGAATCCCACTCCATTTTATAATAAAGTTTTAACTCTTTTAACCTCTGTTTTTCAATCTCAAACGCCATATTTGAATAGATAGATTGAGCAAAAAGTGAGCTTACAATGGACAATATTCGAACGGTCTCTTCAAAATCAATTTCGGTTGACTTAGTAAGATTAACCCCCAAAACGCCAATAGTATTATTATCAACCAATAAAGGAACAGCTATATACGAAATTGTATTGCTGTTTCTATTTCCAGATTTATTTAAAAAAAGTATATCATTGTGTATATTTTCGATAACCACAGCTTCTTTACTCTGTGCAGCTAGACCAGTAGCTCCTTCCCCCAAACGATAAGAGGAGAGAGCTTTTTGAAATTTATTAAAATTTATAGATGCAAAGATACTTAATATTTCATTATCCAATTTATAAATTACACAATTTTCCAACTGTAAAGAGTGTTTTAATGCTCCTAAAGAGTTCTCTAACGACTTTACGATATTTCTTGAATCTGACATCAAGTTTGCGATATCATATAAAACATTTAGCTCTTTTTGAACAAGACACCAACTACACATCTCTTCCATTTAACCCTCTTTTTAATTATTGAATGCTTATTATACAATTTATATCTCAAATAATAAACATTATCTCTGCTTATAAAGTTATCATTTATGCTATTTTTTTACAATTTTCCTCTTTTGGAAGCATTTTTGCTTTAGGTTCTATCCACCAAATTTCACCATTACTCAAGGTGACTTTCCCACCCCATTTTTCTTGTGAATCAAACTCTATTTGCGTTATCGTCTCTTCCATATCTTTTTTAGCGATATAAAAAAATATCTCCCCACCTTGCTCTCGCAACATTACTTTTGCCATTAACTTACCCCTTTTGTATTAAATTGATTTTTGTTTAAAAATACTTCTTAAACGATATAACCATCTACTCTCTTTAAAAGATAGACGCAATATCGAGCGTTTCATCTCTTCAGTAACGATTGACTTTTCATAATGTATATCTGTTTTGTTAAAGTCCTTTCGATAATGAGAACCTCGACTCTCTTGGCGTTTTAAAGCCGATAATACCAAAGCCTCTGACACTTCGATAGAGTTTCTAAGCTCCAAAATAGAGATTAATTCTACATTATTGGTTCGCTCTTTATGGATACAATGTAGCGTTGGAACTTCACTTCTAAGATAACTTATATAATCATACGCTTTTAAGAGTCCCTCTTCATTTCGCTCAATACCAACATTGACAAACATCATCTTGCCCAAACTTATACGCATAGCATTAAAATTTTTAGTTGTTTGGGAATCAAAAATCTTATCAATTAATTTAATATCAGAGATTATCGTATTATAATCAATTGGCAAAAATTCTCTACCGAAACTATATTTTTGAGCTTTTTTACCAGCTAACTCTCCAAAAACAGCACCTTCCAAAAGAGAGTTTCCACCCAAACGATTTGCACCATGCACACCATTTGATGCACACTCTCCACAAACAAAAAAACCTTTAATTTGCGTATCTACCCCATCAAACGCCTCAATCCCACCCATAGTATAGTGTGCTACTGGTTATATAGGCAGTAGTTCATTGCATACATCAATACCTGCCTGAAGATAAGCACTCTTATAGAGTGAAGGAAGTTTTTTCTCAATCACCTCTTTACCCAAATGCCTCAAATCAATAAAAGCCTCTCTACCCATAAAAATCTCTTTAGCAATGGCTCTTGCAACAACATCTCTTGTCTCAAGTTCATTGACAAATC
>SDAZ01000132.1 GCA_006212005.1 Sulfurovum sp.
CGCGTGACCCTCAAGGTACCCTCGCCCCCCGCCCTCCGCCCGCGTCGCCACAATGCTCTGCGCTGGGCCGTCCTTACCCTTGGGCTGGCTTCGATCGGTGTCGTGATTGGCAAGGTGTCCACACCATCGACGTCATCTCATGACCCCATGTCACCGGCCAACCAGCTGGAGTCGATCACGCTGCCTGTGGACCCTGTCACCCTGGGCAGTGAGCAGCTCCCCGGAGCCAACATGGAGAATGCCCCTGTCGCGAGCACTGACGCACCCCTCGGGCAGGAACAGGGCCACGTGATTGATGTCGTGGTTGAACGCGGTGGAAACCTTTCAAAAATCTTTTCCACTCTTGACCTGCCCGCGCGCGAACTCGACCAGATCGTGAAGCTTGGTGACGATGCACTGAAGCTCACCCGACTGCGCCCGGGCGAATCCATCACCTTCAACCTGTCCAATGACCACCAGCTCCAGCGGATCAGCCATGACCTCGGCTTCGACCGCACCCTGCACGTCGTGCGTGGCGAGAACGGCGACTTCAAGAGTGAGATCGAGCAACACCCGCTCGAGTACCGCCAAACCCTCGGGCGCGGCGCCATTCACAGCTCCTTCTATCAGGCTGCGGTTGACGCCGGCGTCGCGCCCGATCTCGTCATGGAGCTCGCCGAGATCTTCGGCTGGAAGATCAACTTCCTGACCGACATCCAGGACGGCGACAGCTTCAGTATCCTGTACGAAACCGTCTACAAGGATGGCGAGCAGGTCACGACCGGCGACATCCTCGCCGCGTCCTTCATCAACGAAGGCAAGCTGTTCCAGGCCGTGCGGCACACCGACCCCAGGGGGAACACCGCCTTCTACACCCCGGATGGCAAGAGCCTTGAGCGCGGCTTCCTGCGCTATCCGGTCGAGTTCTCGCGCATCAGCTCGAAATTCTCCAACGCCCGCCTTCACCCGATCCTGCACGAGGTGCGTGCCCACAAGGGTGTCGACTTCGCTGCGCCCACGGGCACCCCGATTCGCGCGGCCGCGGACGGCAAGGTCACCTTCCAGGGCTGGAAGGGCGGCTATGGCAAGGTCGTGACGCTGCAGCACGACGGCGTGTACAGCACCGTCTATGGCCACATGTCCCGCTTCGAACCCGCCCTGCGCGAGGGGGCCCGCGTCAGGCAGGGCCAGGTCATCGGCTATGTCGGCGCCACCGGCCACGCGACCGGCCCGCACCTGCACTACGAGTTCCGCATCAACGGCGTCCACAAGGACCCGCTCTCCGTGGCCCTGCCGGAGGCGCGGCCCATTCCCGCCAGCGAGCGCGGGCGTTTCCTGAGCGAATCCGCGCAGCTCATCGCGCAGATGGTGCGCATGGAAAACGAGACCCGGACCGCGAGCCTTGCCGGCAAGGACGCCCCCGTCCAGCCCTGATTCGAGATGGAGCTCTACATCGGCCTTCTGTCCGGCACCAGCATGGACGGCATGGACGCCTGCCTTGTCGACTTCAGACCATCCGTGCCGAGAATCCTCGGCAGCCTGCACAAGCCCTATCCGCACGCCCTGCTGGCCGAACTTCGCGCCCTCCTGCGCCCCGCCGCAGAAGAGGGCGTGCATCGCATGGCCCGCCTCGACGCGTGGCTGGGCGAGCTCTTCGGCGCAACGGCGCTTGAACTCCTCCAAAACGCCCGCCCCCTGCCCGCCCCCGTCATCGCCATCGGATCGCATGGGCAGACCCTGCGCCACTGCCCCCAGGGCGACTGGCCCTATACGCTGCAGATCGGCGATCCGCACCGCATCGCCGAACGCACCGGCCTGACCGTGGTCGCGGACTTCCGCCGCCGCGACCTCGCGGCAGGCGGCCAAGGCGCGCCCCTGGTCCCGCCCGCCCATGCCGCCTTTTTCGGGCATGATCGCGAGACCCGGATCATCGCCAACATCGGCGGCATCTCGAACATCACCATCCTCCCGCGTCCCGGCCCGGACGGAGCGCAGCCCGCCGTTTGGGGCTTCGACACCGGACCCGGCAACACCCTGATGGACGCCTGGATCCTCCGGCACCGGGATCTCGCCTTTGACGAGGGCGGCGCATGGGCACGCCAGGGTCGGGCGCATGAGGCCCTGCTCGACAAGATGCTCGCGACCCCTTACTTCCATCGCCCGCCCCCCAAGAGCACCGGCCCCGAGATGTTCAACCTGGACTGGCTGGAGGCCATCGCGCCCGTGGCGATGGCTTCCCTGACACCGGAGGATGTCCAGGCGACCCTGCTGGAACTGACCGCACGCACGCTTCTTCAGGCGGCGCGGACGGCCGCCCCGGACGCGGATCGATTGCTGGTGTGTGGGGGGGGCGCCTTCAACGAGGCGCTGATGGGGAGACTGCGGGAATTGGCCGGCCCCATGCCGGTGGAAAGCACTGCGGCGCATGGCGTCGACCCGGCCTGGGTGGAGGCGCTGGCCTTCGCCTGGCTGGCGAGGCAGGCCATGAATGGACGTGCCGGAAACCTGCCCGCCGTCACCGGGGCGCGGGGCGCGCGCATCCTGGGGGCCATCTACCCCGCCACGCCCGGCGGGGCATGAGATCCTGTCGAAGGCGTGAGATAAGGATCAACAACGTCTGGGCCGCCCCGCCACGCCACGACCTTCGGCCTCGCGGCTAAAGACTTCGCGACTCGCGATGACGGATGGAGGCAGCGACGCCTCAAGGCTGTGAATTCTTCACGCCCACATGACCTGATCAGGCATCGTCGGGTAACCCGAATGCAGCGCAGCGGAATCCGGGAGATTCGAGGCATCCATCCAGGCTACGCCGGCCCTTGGCGACAGGAGCTTCATGCAGGTGCGGCACCACGCGCCCACCTCGTGATCGAGGCAGCGACCGGGGTTCGCCGTCGATCATTCACACCGTTCTATCAGACCTATCCAAACCTGCTCAGACGTATCTAAACCGGTTCAGCGCTAATTTCCTGCTTCACCGAGGCTGGTTTCGCTCCGGTCTTGCGACCGGAGCCAGAGCCTTCCTCTCCACAGGCTGACACCGTGGAACTCACGGCGTATGTGGCGAGATTTCTCGCCGCATTCACATCCCGGTCGTGGCTTGCGCCACAATCCGGGCAAATCCACTGCCGCAGCGACAGCGGCAAAATTTCCAGTTTGTGCCCGCAATCCGAGCAGGTTTTGCTGCTCGGATACCAGCGGTCAGCCACCACCACGATGCCGCCACGACGCTCGGACTTGTATTCCATCTGCCGCCGGAACTCGTGAAAGCTCATGTCGGCGATGGAGCGGGCGAGATGGCGGTTCGCCATCATGCCGCGCACATTCAGGTCCTCGATGCCGATGGTATGGAACCGCCGGGTCATGTCGGACGTGAGCTTGTGCAAGGCGTCTTGCCGGATGTTGGCGATTCTGGCGTGCAGCCTGGACAGCTTGTCCTTCGCCTTCTTGCGGTTCTCAGAGCCTTTGACCTTGCGCGACAGATTCCGTGAGAGTCTGCGCAAGCGGCCCAGCAGCGCCTTGTGAGGCTTCGGGCCGTTGATGGTTTCTCCCGTAGAGAGCGTTGCCAGTGCCGAAACACCCAGATCCACGCCCACAACGCCTTGGTTCTCGGCCTTGCGTTCTGGCGGGTCTTCGGTGTCCACGGCGATGCTGACAAACCAGCGGTCGGCCACACGGGACACCGTGGCGGACATGATTTTCCCAGCGAAGCGCAACGACTCCCGCATACGCACCCAGCCCAGGTTGGGGATGCGAATGCGGGAGCCTTCGACACTGAATTGGTCGTTGGTGATAGAAAAGCGGTCGTGAACGCCCTTCTTGCTGAACTTTGGATACTTGGCGCGACCGGCGAAGAAGTTCTTGAACGCATCGCCCAGCTGGATGATCGCCATTTGCGGGGCGTTCTTGGTGACTTCCAGCATCCAGGGGAACCGCTCGCGCTTGGCGGCGTTCAACTGACGGCGTAGCGCCGCCTGCGAGGGCTTGGGCAGGTTGTTGTCCTGCTTCCACGCCTCGTACTGGCGCTGCCATTCGGCCAGCGCCCAGTTGTAGGCGAAACGCGCCGTTCCCGCCGCTCGGGCGAAGTAGGTCGCTTGCGCGTTGTTCAGGTCAAGCGCGATCTTGTGGGCAACGATCATGCCTGCGCCTCCTCCACGGCTTGCTTCACGCCGTCGAGCAGCTTCTGGTTCTTGCGCGAACGGCTGCCGTACAGCCGTGCACTGAACACCGTGATGATTTCCAGCACATCCTTCGCCAAGTCCTCCTCGAATGTCGTGTCCTCGCCTTGGTTGAGGATCACCACTTCGACATTTTTCGCCTCGCAGATGGCGAACACCAGTTCCGCGCCGAAGCGCAGCAGTCGATCTTTGTGGGTGATGACCAGCCGTCCGACCTGCCCGTCGATCACGGCATCGAGCAAGCGCTTCAAGCCTTTCTTGTGGTAGTTCATCCCTGAACCAAGATCAGCGATGACCTCGAATGTCCAGCCCTGTCGTGCGCAGTACAACTCCAAAACCTGCTTCTGCCGCTCCAGGTCGTCCTTCTGGTCGTGACTGGACACGCGGGCGTAGGCGATGGTGCGGCGCTGCGCGTCCGCTTCGGCGCGGAACATCTCCGGGCGCAACTTCGCCAGGTCATAACGACGATGCCCGCCCGCCGTATGTTCGGCGACCAGCTTGCCCGAAGCCTCCCAGCGACGCAGGGTCGTGATCGACACACCCAGCACCGAAGCTGCTTCGCCTATGCTTACCAATCTCTCCATTTTGGAGATGTTAGCATAGATTAGG
>SDAZ01000133.1 GCA_006212005.1 Sulfurovum sp.
TATTTATTTTGTTGAAATGCCTTATTCTGATTTTAAACAGTTCAAAGGACGACCAGTATTAGTTTTCAAAGTAATTTCACAAAATGATGTATTGATTTTACCATTAACAACCAATCTAAAAAGAGATGGGATTCTTATTTCTAATGATGATATAGAAACAGGTTCATTAAAAAAAGAATCTGTTGTTATTGTACCGAAGATTACAGCGATAGATAGTTCTTTGATTGTACAAAAAAACAGTATCGCTACTTTTAAAAATGAAGTTTTTAAAAAGATTTTACAAAAGTTATGTAATAAACTAGAGTGTGATAAATGCTACAATGTTTAAAATATGTAGCAATAAATTTTAAAATAATCAAATATAATTTATTTGAAAAAATTGATATATTTACATAAAAAATAACATAAATTAATAAATATTAATTTCTAATTAACTATTATTTAGATAAAATTTAAATTAAAAGTAATGGAGCTATTACTGTGAAAGCAACACAAATAAGTATTGAAGAATTTTTATCTAAAAGTAAAACTAGATTTATCATTCCTGTTTATCAAAGAAATTACGATTGGAAAGAGAAAAACTGCCTTCAGCTCTTTGATGATATTAAAAATATAGCAGTTGATTACAATAAGAAAAGTCACTTCATGGGTTCGATTGTCTATGTATCAAATAGTGATACATATTCAATAGATTTAAGCGAATATGTTATTATAGATGGACAACAGCGACTAACAACCATTACACTTTTTTTAAAAGCCTTACATGATGTATTTGATGATACAGAGATTAAAGATGAGATTTTGGAAGATTTTTTAATCAATAAAAGACTTGATGAAAAAAATAAATTAAAACTAAAACCTATCAAAAAAGATGATGAGGTTTTCAAGAAACTACTAAAAAATGATTTTGATACACTAGATACAAATTCAAATATTTACAAAAATTACAATTTTTTTAAAAATAAAATTCAAAATTTTGGCGATTGTGGGTCGCTGTATGATGGATTTAAAAAGTTATCTATAGTTCATATCGCACTCAATCGAAGAGATGACAATCCACAACTTATTTTTGAAAGCATCAATTCAACAGGGGTTAGTTTGTCTCAATCAGATTTGATAAGAAATTTTTTACTTATGGATAAAGAAGCTGATGAACAAATTGAGCTATTTGAAAAGTATTGGTTTAAAATAGAAGAGAACTTGACAAGTGAAAATATATCAAATTTTATAAGAGATTATTTAACTGTAAAGCAAAATAAAATACCAAATAAAGATGATACTTATGAGGCTTTTAAACTATTCGTTTATTCTCAAAATATCCAAACAAAAGATTTACTGGGTGAGCTTTTAGAATATTCAAAAATTTATAAAACTTTTCTATTTCCACATAATGAGGTTTATGCTCAAAATTTAAAAAATCTAAAACAACTTAAAATTGGTGTCGTTTATCCTTTTTTATTATCCGTTGTTGATAGTTTTAATAAACAACTGTTAAATGAAAAAGAGCTACTAAGGACTTTAGAAATTATAGAAAGTTACATAGCAAGAAGAATGGTTTGTAATAAACCAACCAATGCTTTAAATAAAGTTTTTGCACCTTTCTTTAGTGATATTTTAGAGATACCAACTTTTAATTTTGAAAATTTTAGTAAATATTTTGCAACAATTTTATTTTCTAAAAGAGGTTCTGCAATTTTTCCAGATGATGAAGAGTTTAGGGCTGATTTTACTTCAAGGGATGCTTATGGTCTGAAAAATATAAAATTTATTTTACTTCGACTTGAAAATAAAGATAACAATGAAAAGGTGGACATTGCTACCCTTTCAATAGAACATTTTATGCCACAAACCTTGACAAACTCTTGGAAAGCAAAACTTGGAAAGAATTATGAGATAATTCATAATCAATATTTACATAATATTGGTAATCTTTCACTTTCAGGAGACAATACTACACTAGGGAATAAATCTTTTGAAGAAAAAAAGAAAATTCTAAATGTAAAAAGTAGACTAAAACTAAATCAATATTTTATCAATGCTACAAATTGGGATGAAACAGAGATAAACAAAAGAGCAAATATTCTTTTTGAAGATGCAAAAGTATTGTGGAGCTACCCAAAAGAGCTAGAATTAAAACTTAATTCTAAAAATAGAGATAAAGAGTTTTATACTCTTGATGATTATGATGTTAATGTCACGAATAAAAAACCTATTTATTTTGAATTACGTAAGAAAAAACATCTTGTAAAATCTTGGAATGATTTATATGTGAGTGTTGTAAAAATTTTAGTTAATTTTAATTGGTCTATTGCAATTTCATTATTGACGGATGATGATTTCAGTGCAAGAAAACAACAAAGAATTATTTCAAAGATTAAAAGCGATTGTAGAAAAGCAGAGGAGATAAAAGAAAACTATTTTATAGAGACAAATTTAAATGCTAATCAAATGATAACATATATAAATTTAATTTGTGAGAAATTTGGATTAAGTGGTGATGATTTTGTTTATGCTATTAAAGAATGATTGGCTAAATTTTTATCAATTGCATTAAAAAACTCCATAAAAAGGCATTTCATGAACCAACAAGAGGATAAAAAATTTGCAACAGCTGTGATATTTGCAGGGGGGAAAAGTTCTCGTATGGGTGAGGATAAGGCTCTTTTGGATTTTGATGGTGTGAGTTTGAGTGAGTTTCAATACAATCGGCTTTCTAAACTCTTTAACAAAGTTTACCTCTCTTCTAAAGAGGATAAATTTGATTTTAACGCTCCTCTTATTTATGACAATCACGCCATCTCTTCGCCGATGGTAGCGTTGGATAGTATCTTTGAAGCGACTACGGAAGATGAGATTTTTATCTTAAGTGTGGATATGCCTTTTGTTTCTTATGAGTTGATAGAGTTACTTTTTTCTCAAAATAGTGATGAATTTGATGTGGTAGTGGCTCATAGTGTGATGGGTAGAGAGCCTCTTTGTGGGATTTACAAACGCTCATCATGCGATACAATAAAATCATTTTTAGCACAAGACAATCATAAACTTAACGCACTTTTAAAAACTTTGAGGACAAAAGATGTTGTTTACGACGAGGAGATGGACTTTAAAAATCTCAATTATAAGAGTGATTATAAAGAAGCATTGGATAAAATAGTAAAAAAATAAATCAAAAGGGACACAATGGCAAAAGCAAAAGAGCATTATTTCGATATTTCGGCGAAACTTGATATGATGGAGTTTAAAAACGCGTTGGTGATGGCTCAAAAAGAGATAGTTGGGAGATTTGATTTTAAAGGGATTTTGGCAGAGATTGAACTCAACGAGAAATCAAAAGCAGTTACGATTAGCAGTTCGAGTGAACAAAAGATTGAGACGCTTAAAGATATTTTGGTAGCACGGCTTTTAAAAAGGGGATTGTCTAGTTCTATCTTGGATGAGAGTAAAAAAGAGAATATCAGCGGTGGCAATATGAAAATCGTTTATGCGTTGGTGGACTCTATCGATAAAGATGAGGCAAGAGAGATAAGCAAAGCTATAAAAGAGTTAAATCTTAAAGTGACTTCGGCGATTCAAGGTGATGAGATTCGTGTAAGTGGAAAATCTATCGATGATTTGCAAAAAGTTATGTCGGCGGTTAGAAAACTAGAACTTAAAGCCCCTTTGGTTTTTGGTAATTTTAGATAAAAAAGTATCACTAAAAATATCAAAACATTTTTACACACTAAATATATTAATTTATATTTAGATTGTGAATAAATTAGTCTATTTTTGAAATATATACTTAATAATTACACTTTTAATCCCCTTTTTAGCTTTAATATTATTAAGTAAAAAACATAAGGAAAATAAAATGTGTAAAATATTTATCATAATGACACTTCTCTCACTAGCTTTTTTAGAAGCAAAAACCTCAAAAATCACTCCAAGAGTTCCAAAATCTTTAATGAAAAATGGCTGTCAAATGATGGCAAATGGTTATCTACTTTGTCCAAAAACTGCACCAAAGGCAAATGCTGTAATCTCTTTGAACTAATATCAAATACTCCTTTTTTCAACTTTTAAAGATATAATTGTGCTTTTAAAATGTCAAAAGAGGATACAAAATGGGATTAAAAGCCGATACATGGATAAGAGAGCAATCACTAAAGAACGAGATGATAACTCCTTTTAGCGAAGAGCTTGTAGCAAAAGATATCGTAAGTTATGGGCTTAGCAGTTACGGTTATGATATCCGAGTGAGCAATAGTTTTAAGATTTTTACAAATGTAAATACAACGATAGTTGACCCTAAGAATTTTGATGAGAATAATGTTGTCGATTTTGAGGGTGATGTTTGTATCGTTCCACCTAACTCTTTTGCACTTGCTAGAACGGTTGAGTATTTTAAGATTCCTTCGAATGTTTTGGCGATATGTTTGGGTAAAAGTACTTACGCAAGATGTGGGATTATCGTCAATGTAACGCCATTTGAACCTGCATTTGAGGGTCACATCACTATCGAGATATCAAATACTACACCACTTCCAGCAAAGATTTATGCCAATGAAGGTATCGCTCAGGTTCTATTTTTTGAGGGAGATGAGCAGTGTGAAGTCTCTTATAAAGATAGAAATGGTAAGTATCAATGTCAAACAGGGATTACACTGCCGAGGATTTTAAAGGACTCTTAAAGAAATTTTTGACTACAATA
>SDAZ01000027.1 GCA_006212005.1 Sulfurovum sp.
TAGTATAGTGTTGGCTAGAAAATTTCCAAATTTACAGATTATAAGCTCAGATATCTCATCAATTGCTTTAAATGTGGCTAGAAAAAATATTGCCTCTTTTGGGTTAGAAAAGCAAATTATACTTAAAGAGACCAATCTTTTAGATGGTATTGAACAGCATATAGAGTTAATCGTTAGTAATCCTCCATACATCGCAAATGATGAAATTTTGGAGAAAAATGTCAAAGATTATGAACCACATATCGCTCTTTTTGGAGGAGTAGATGGACATGAACTTCTTTATGATATTGTTGATTTAGCAATAAATCGAAAAGCACACTATCTATGTTGTGAGATGGGATATGACCAAAAAGAGGTTATGGAATCCTATTTTAAAAAAAATAGGGTAAAATCGTATAGTTTTTATAAAGATTTTGCCTCACTTGATAGAGGTTTTTGTGTCGAATTATAAGGAGTTTAAAAAATGATAAAAAAATATTTACCAAGTAAGCAGAGTATAACCACGATTTATATAGTGGCGATGGGAATAGTTTTAGGTGCATCACTTTATGCTGGAGCTATTGTAGCACCTGTGATATTTCACTCTGAAGCGTTTTTGGGTGAGTTGCTCTCTCAATATCAAGAGGGTATTTTAATGACTCAAAATTTTATTCGATTGGGATTTTTGGTCAATATTTTAGTTTTAATGGTCGTTTTTTATGAGTTTTTTCAATGGAAAACTTTTAAAAGTGATAAAGTGACCTTGATAGCCTCTTTTTTGGTTATTGCAACAGGATTGATGTTTACAAGTTACTATCTTCCTGATATTATTGCTATGCAAGAGATGGGGGAAGCTATGACAAAAAGTAGTGCATTTATAGCAACTCATAAGGGGAGCGAGATAAATTTTAAGATTTTTTCATTTGCACTTATTCTTTTAATGGTTAAAAATATCAAAAAGGTAAATGCTTAGTCATGCAAGAAGAACCAATTATCCAAATAAAACATTTAAAAAAGGTTTTTGGAACAAAAGAGGTTTTAAAAGATGTCAATATCTCTTTTCCAAAAGGCTCAACGACAGTTGTTTTGGGGCTTAGTGGAAGTGGAAAATCAACAGTTATAAAGCATATCGTAGGACTCATGAAACCCACGGCTGGAGAGATATTTGTCAAAGGGGTTGATGTTGCCAATTGTAGCAGTGATGAACTTCGAGCAATACGCAAAAATATCGGTTATCTCTTTCAAGATGGAGCGTTATTTGACAGTATGAATATCTTTGATAATATCGCTTTTCCATTAAGAGAACATTTTAAGTATAGCCCTAAAGAGATAGAATCTAAAGTAATGAATACTTTGCAAATGGTAGGGCTTGATGCCACGCGAGTTGCCTATCTTTTTCCAAATGAGTTAAGTGGTGGTATGCGAAAAAGAGCTGGGATGGCTAGAGCTATTATTATGGAGCCTGAAATCATTCTTTATGATGAACCAACGAGTGGACTTGACCCTATTACTAGTGATTTGATTACACAACTTATCATTAAACTTCAGCATCAATTGGGTGTAACTTCCATACTTATAACACACGATATGAAAGAGAGCTTTAAAGCTGCGGATTATCTAGCATTTTTATTTGATGGTGAGATTATGGAGTATGCTCCAAATGAAGCGTTTAAAAACTCATCAAACCCCTATATAAGACAACTGTTAGCTGGAAGTTCTGTTGGCCCGATTCAATATTAAATTAGGAGATTAATTATGGCTGTTTGGGCTATCGGAGATATTCAAGGGTGCTTAAATGGCTTTTTATCTCTATTAAAGAGAATAAATTTTGATAGTTCTAAAGATACGCTTTGGATTGCAGGAGATTTGGTCAATCGTGGTGAAGACTCCTTGGGCGTTTTAGAGTATCTATACAGTATCAAAGAGAGTGTCAAAATCGTTTTGGGAAACCATGACATAAAACTTATTAAGTGCTACTTTAATCTCTCAACCCCGAGTAAAAGCTTGATTCCGATACTAGATTCGCCTTCTAGCGATATACTTATCAACTGGCTTATAGAGCAACCTTTTTTACATTATGATTATAAATTGGGATATGCTATGAGTCATGCAGGTATTTCGCCTCAATTTGATTTGGGAAGTGCTATCGCTTACGCTTCACGCATAGAACATAATCTGAAGCAAAACCCAAAAGAGTGGTTAACGCAACTTGGTAACCTAAGCATAGACTCAATACAAAGCGTAACAAATGATATCGAACTTGATGCGTATATCGTGAGTTCATTTGTAGCGATGCGTTTTTGTTTGATGGATGGAAGATTTGATTTTGAACAAAAAGATTCTCCTCGAAATATAAAACTAAAAAATTTAAGATTAAAACCATGGTTTAAAGTCAAAAATAGAAAAGAGATAGAGTTAAAAATTATTTTTGGACATTGGTCAACTTTGGGATACTATGAAGACAATAATGTTTTATCGCTTGATACTGGGTGTCTTTGGGGTAGAAAACTCACAGCTGTACGACTTGATACGACGCAAAGAGAGATAATTGAAGTGGATTGTTCGTATAGAAAAGAGTTATAAGCTATAATTAGACTTTTAAACTTTAAAGGAGATAATAGATGACAAACTTAAAAGAGCTTATAGGACTAGGTGTAGCTGGAAATTTTGCCCATCACCTCGAACAGGCTGGAGAGTTAGAAGATTTCAAAAATGTTGTAACAAAAGAAGAAAATGCTCCAAAAGGTATTTTCCCATTTTATTTGCCAAATAGTGAAAGTTTTTTAGGCATTTTTCCTATATCTTCTGACATTGTGGAATTACCTTTATATGAAGCAAATGCACAAGTTGAGCCAGAAGTTATCCTTCTTTGTGATATTATTTATAAAGATAATAAAGTTATCGATTTAAAGCCACTTGCTTTTAGTGCATTCAATGATTGTACTATACGAAAAGAGGGTGCAAAAAAAATCTCTGAAAAAAAAAATTGGGGAAGTGCATCTAAAGGTATCGCAACAGAGTGGATAGAGATAGATAAGTTTGAAGAGGGTGGGATTATGGATAGATATCATCTTAGCTCTTATCTAAAGCGAGATGGTGTAGTTCATCCTTATGGTGTTGATGCTCCACTTTTGGGTTATAGTTATTTCTATGGCAAATTGAAAAATTGGCTTATCGAAAAAATGAATGAGCAAGAGGATATAAATCCACTAGAAGATATTTTGGCTCATCTAAAAAATTCTAACTACCCCTCTCAAGCATTGATATCTATCGGAGCAACTGCATATAGTGAATTTGGAGAGAAACATTACCTTCAAAAAGGAGATGAAATCTTTGTAATGGTTTATGATGCTTCTATCAATAGTAGCGATTTAAATGAAGAGAAAGGGAAAGTTATCTTAAAACAAAAGGTTATCTAAAAAGATAAAAAAGTGGTACACCCAGCAGGATTCGAACCTGCGACCCTCAGTACCGCAAACTGATACTCTATCCAGCTGAGCTATGAGTGCATTTTTTAAAAGAGTAAAATTATACTAAAAAAAACTTAAAAGGGTGTAAAAGAGATTAGAGATTTCTCTTTTTCCACTCTTTTTCAAACTTTTTTCGCTTCATAAAGGAGAGTTTTTCGATAAAAAGCTTACCATCGAGATGGTCATTTTCATGTTGCATCGCAATAGACAAAAATTCATCATCTTCAATAATATGCTTTACCCCAAATCTATCTTGATAAGAGACCTTAACATATTCAAATCTATCAACATCCTCATAAACGCTAGGTACACTCAAACACCCTTCTTGAAACTTTGTAAGCCCATTTTTTTCTATAAAGATAGGGTTTATGAACTCCAAAGTATTCTCTTTAGGCTGAACGGTTCTATCACTAAACTCATCATCTACGGGAACATTGATGATAAAAACTCGCAAGGCTACACCAATTTGAATAGAAGCCAAACCGACACCATTTTTGGCTATCATCGTCTCATACATATCATCAAGAAGAGAGTGAAGTTTCTCATCAAAAACTACCACCTCTTTTGATATCTGTTTTAGGCGTTTATCTGGATAAATTACGATGTCACGAACCATAAAAACTTCTTTATCCAATTAGTTGAAATTTTTAGTTAATACTTGGTCTATCAAACCATATTCAACCGCTTCCTTAGAAGACATAAAGTTATCTCGCTCAGTATCTCTTTCGATTCGTTTCGGCGTTTTACCTGTATTTGTACCCAATATGGTGTTTAAATAGTCTTTAAGTCTTTGAATCTCTTGTGCTTGAATCTGAATGTCCGTTGATTGACCTCTTGCTCCACCTAATGGTTGGTGTATCATAATTCTAGCACTTGGAAGTGCATATCTTTTTCCTTTTTGACCAGCAGAAAGTAAAAATGCACCCATAGAAGCAGCTTGACCCATACAAATAGTGACAACATCTGGTTTAATATAGTTCATCGTATCATAAATAGACAATCCACTTGTGATAACACCACCTGGAGAATTGATATAAAAATAGATATCTTTATCTGGGTCTTGTGCCTCTAAAAAGAGTAATTGTGCTACTATTGTTGAAGCAACGGCATCATTAACCTCGCCACTCAACATAACAATACGGTCTTTAAGAAGTCTCGAATAGATATCGTAACTTCTCTCACCTCTACCAGTTTGCTCAACTACATAGGGAATATAGCTCATAAAAATCCTTTAAATTAATTACTCATACCTAAAAGCTTGTAAAGAAGTTTGTCTTCAACGATGCTCATTTGGATAGCTGGAAGAAGATTATTATCTTGATAATATTTCATAACCGTTTGTGGGTTTTGTTTATTCATCATTGCTTCATAGTACAAGATTTGTTCCACTTCTTCTTTTGTTACATTGATTTGCTCTTTTTTAGCCAAAGCATCAACGATAAAAGTAGCTTTTACACTGTTTGTTGCATCTTCGCTAACTTCTGCTCTAAGCTCTAAAAGTTTTTCAGTATTGCCTCTATAACTCTCAAGAACCTCTGGAGTCATCTCTTTTGCTCTGTTATTTATTTGAACATCTATCTCTTGCTCTACGATATTTTGTGGTAAATCAAAATTGCAATGTGCCAAAAGTGCTTCAAGTGTTTTTTGTTTTAACTCGTCTTGATAAACTTGAGCCAATTTTTCATTTTTAATCTGGTCAGCTAAAAGCTCTTTTAAAGACTCAACCGTTGCATCCTCTTTAAACATAAGCTCTTGTGCCGTTTTATCATTTAACTCTTTTGCTACTTTTGTTTTAATAGTATGAAGCGTTACAGTAAAAGTAGTCTCTTTACCCGCTAAATTTGCTGCTTGATAATCAGCTGGGAAAGTCACAACGATATCTTTTGTCTCTCCAGCATTCATACCAACAAGTTGTGGTTCAAAACCTGAGATAAACTGATTTGAACCGATTTGAAGGTCAAAAAACTCAGCACTTCCACCCTCAAACTCAACACCATCAAGTTTACCAACAAAATCAATAACAGCTAAATCACCATTTTCTAATGCTCTAGGCTCAGCAATCGCTTCAAAAGTTCCTTGCTTAGTTAAAATCTCTTCAACTTTTGCATCAACTTCACTTGCCTCTACTGTTGGCATATCATAAGTTGGGATAACGCTCTCATATCCATCAAGTACAACTTCTGGTCTTGTAGAGATAACCACTTCCATCTCTATATTACCATCAACCTCATCAAACTTTGTAACATCTGGTTCACCCAAAACATCACTCTCTTTGAGTCCTAACTCTTTATAAGATTGTGCCATAGCTTCTCTAAATAGTTCACCCTTTGCATCTTCAACAAGCTTTTCGCCATACATCTTTTCAATAACACTAACAGGTGTTTTACCTTTTCTAAAACCATCAACTTTTGCAGTTTTAGACAACTGAAGGGCAATTTTTTTAACTTTAGAATCAATATCCGCTTTTAATATAGTAGCATTTGCTGTTGCATTTGCTGTATTTGTTTTTACTACTGATATAGTCACAACAATCCTTTTTAAATAATAATTTGCAATTCTATCTAAATTTCTATAAAAATAGATTTTATCAATAGGATTTAACACACTTTGTATTATAATTTAATTAAATATTAAGGAGAGAATAATGAAAAAATACTTTATTTTATTACTATTTATAGGTTTAAGTAGTTCTAATGCTCAAAATGTTGGCTCATCACTAGATAATTTGGTGAATCAGGTTTCTATTGCAGAGAATAACAACAAAAAACTGATAAATCTATCAAGTAACAATAAAATGTTATCGCAGAAGATGGCAAAAGATGCCGTTTTTATCGCAAATGGTGTAAATGCAAATTTTTACAATGCCCAACTACAAAACAGTTCAATCGTTTTCAATAACTTTTTAGCAAGAGTTTACAATGGTACAAGTGGTTTTAAAAAAGTTACGGATGTAGAGCTTAGAGCGGATTTAACTGAAGTTATTATTGAGTGGTTAAAGTTTAAGAGTGCGGTTAGAAAATTATATGTTAATGGTAAAGTAGATAAAGCGAGTTATGAGTATATTTTAAATAATGATGAAAAGTTGATGAGGCTTTCGCATAAAGTTATGCAAACGATGATGAGTAAATATCGTACAAATATGCAAACGAATAAGAGTGTAGAACACGCTTTGGATATTTCAGATAGAATCAAAATGCTTACACAAAAGATGGTTAAAGAGAAATTTCTTATCAATAAAAATGTCAATTTAGAAAAAAATACAGCAAGACTTAGAGGTTCAATCATCCTATTTTCTCATGGATTGGTAGGATTAAAAGAGGGTGAGATGAGAAGAGGATTGCCACCAATTACCGATAAACCGATTCAATTAAAACTTTTGGAGATGATAAAAGAGTGGGATAGTATCAAAGCGTTATACAACACTCCAACATTAAGTGAGGCTCAACTCAAACAACTTATTGATTATGAGGCAAAAATGCTTAAATCGTCAACAGAGTTAAATGTAATGATAGAAAATACTTTAGAGTTATAAAAGAAGAGGAAATAAAATGAAAAACATAAAAAAATTTTTAACAATTGTTCTGCTGTTCGCTACTCCTTTGATGGCTAAAACGATAGATGCTACAACAGGACTTGTTGTAGATACGGGACTTAGTGATATTAAAGAAAACTGTACGGTGTGTCATTTTGGGCGATTTATTGTTGTCAATGGTGGTGATAAAACTTTTTGGAATCAAAAAATTAATCAAATGCAACAACTCTATGGAGTATGGGATATCGAACCTGCAAAGAAAGAGAGAATGTTAGATTATCTCTCTAAGCACTACTCAAATAAATCAAATGTCAATATCGCTCAATAATCTTTGAACATACGACATCGCTTCATCTTTAGTGATGATGTCTCCCTCTAACTGTTTATCATAAACTTGAGCTAAAAGAGTTTTAAATTCTTTTGAAGGTTTAAGCCCTAAAGAGATTAAATCTCTACCTAAAAGTAAAGGGATAGGGGCTTTATCTATAATATCTAACTCTTTGGCGATAGTAGATATCCACTCTCCCGCTTTATAAATACCACTTTGAGACTCTAGTGTTGCTCTACCTAAAAAATCAGCTTTTGCGACGATAACCAGTTCGGAGATATTGACCTTTGTTGAAAGCCGACGAATCGCACCTTTAGAGGCATTGGAGCGATAAAAACTTGAAGTGGCTAAATGAAACTCAATAAGTGGAAGAATAGAGTTGATAAAATCGTGGTTATTGCTCAATCGATAGAGAAAGTTTTTAGTAGGTTCAACCCCTCCCAACTCATGACCAATAGCTGTAATTTTTCCATCTTTGTTTATCTGAGTAAATTTTGGCTTTCCAAAGTCATGACAAAGAACTGCAAACATAAGCTTCAAATCTAGCATATCATCACCTGTTTTAAGCTCTACCATCTTATCAATAGCCATCATAGTGTGTATCCAGACATCACCTTCAGGATGATACTCAATACTCTGAACAACTCCGATTAAAGATTGAAGTTCAGGGAAATATCTTAAGATTCCTAATTCTCTCATCAACTCAAATCCGATAGAGGGTTTGGTAGATTTAAGTAACATTTTTGTCCACTCTTGGTAAATCCGTTCTTTTGGCAAATCTTCTATTGCCCCCTGCTCTATCATCCTCTTACAAAGATTAAAAGTAGCTTTATCCAATGAATACCCAAATCTAGCACAAAACTGCACAGCTCGATAAATCCGTAATGAATCTTCCATAAAAGTATCGTCGTTAATGTGTTTAAGGCTTTTTTGTTTTAAATCATTCATTCCTTCAAACGGGTCTAAAAACATTTTTTCTTCGATATCATAACCCATCGCATTTATCGTAAAATCTCTTCGTTTTGATGCCTCTTTAAAGCTAAGTCCTCCATCACAAGTAACCTCAAAAGCTCTATGCCCTACCCCATTTTTACGCTCACGCCGTGGCATTGAGAAATCATATTCTTCATTTTGATAAACAAACTTTAAAATCCCAAAGCTTTTTCCTACAAGATTAACCTTTCCAAAACACTTCAAAATAGATTCTAACTCCTCAATACTCTCTAAGCCGTAAACTTCTATATCATAATCTTTTATCTCAAGATTTAAAAAATAGTCTCGTACACTCCCACCTACAACGATTGCTTTAGCATTTTTTGATTTTAGATAGGATGAAATCTTTAAGATTATAGTTGGTAATTTCATCATTATTTTTCACTTTTTTGCGTATTATTATAACTAAAAAATATGTCTTTTTGTTGTTAACAATGTATTAATAATTTGTTATTGCCTGATTAACATTAAAGATATATAATTTTAAAGGAAAAAATATCATCGCCATTGTCCGTGAGTAAATATGTAAAATAAGATCTCCTTTGAAATGTAAAACACTCCCTTAAAAAAGCATATTATACCTCCTTTGTAATAATATAAAATCTTACGGGCAATGACGATGATATTCAAACTATTTTAATCTCATGAGTGCTATTATTACACAAAAATAAGGATTTATTATTACTAAAATTTTAATGATAGAAGATGATTATGAGATATCACAGATTTTAAGTGATTATTTGAGTCGATATAACATTGAAGTTGTCTCTGCGGAAGAGCCATATATGGGTCTATCTATACTTACACAACAAAATTTTGATTTAATTATCCTAGACTTAACGCTTCCTAGTATGGATGGACTAGAAGTGATTCCTCAAATTCGTAAAAATTCAAATATTCCGATTATTGTCTCTTCCGCAAGAGATGATATCACCGATAAAGTGATAGCATTAGAGCGTGGTGCTGATGATTATATGCCAAAACCTTATGACCCTAGAGAGTTAGTAACGCGTATCAAGACTATTTTACGCCGTGTAACACCTGTAATAAATCCAACGGCTAAGGCAAAATCTATTTTTGAGCTAAATGTTGATGCTAGACATATCCTTTTCAAAGATAGTTTGCTTGAGTTAACTGCTGCGGAATTTGATGTATTTGCAATTTTAATCCAATCTAAAAATCATGCTATCTCAAGAGAGCAACTTTTATATGAGAGTGAACATATAGATGATAATAGTTCGATTAAAAATATAGATGTTATCATCTCACGGATACGACACAAACTCTCACTCATAGACTCAGATAATATTTATATAAAGCCTATTCGTGGGATTGGATATATGTTAACAGATAAAATTTAGATGAAAAAAAACCTCTCTGTTCTAGCCTATATCAATATCCTTTTTACATTTGTTCTATCTCTTTTAATTGTTGCCATTATCTTGTTTATTGCATGGGATAAGGAGAGAATGAAATCTGATGAGATGAATCGTTATAAATTAATCGCTAATAATCTTCTTTCCTCTAGTTTTATAAACTCTTCCGAAGATGAGATTCAAAAATTTTACGAGACTTTTTACATCCACCCTGTGATATTAAACGAAAATAAAGAGTTGATTTTACAAAAAGGAAAAGTTATCTTTAAAGAGAACTACTCGTCTGGAAATATGCAAATGTTAGCTTTAGGGAAAGCAGAGTATATTTATCTCAGTAAACAAGGTTATGACTTGCTTTTAGAAGATACAAAACCTGATAATATAGCTTCTAGCATTATTTTTTTGATTAGTTTTGTTATAGCTCTTTTATTTGCATTTTTATACATTGCGATTATCAAGAAGTTAGCACCTCTGAAATCTTTACACAAACAGATAGCACAGTTTGCCTCAGGAGATATGGAGATAAAAATCACCCATAAAAGTGATGATGAGATTGGTGCTATTGCGAAAAGTTTTGATGATGCGATTGAGTATATACGAAAACTTTTAGCCTCTAAAAATCTTTTTATGCGAAATATGATGCATGAGCTTAAAACCCCGATAACAAAAGGGAGAATAGCTGTCGAGATGATAGAAGATGGTAAAAATAAGATGGTTTTGATAGGTGCATTTGAGAGGATGAATCAGCTTATTAGCGAGTTGGCTCATGTTGAACGGCTCAGCACTCAACAGTTTCAACCACAACTTAAAAATGAGAAGATTAGTTCCATCATCGCAAAAAGTCAAAAGATGTTGCTTTGCGATAAGAGTCAAATTGTTATCAAAGGGAGTGAAGAGAGAGTTATCTCTACTGATGCCAACCTTTTGGCACTGGCATTGAAAAATCTTATCGACAATGCCATCAAATACAGCAAAGAGCATCAAGCTATCATCAATGTGCGTTTGGATTCGATTCAGATTATCTCCAAAGGTGAACCATTGAAACACTCACTAAAGTATTATCTCGAACCTTTTACTCAAGAAAATAAGCAAAATAGCGGATTTGGATTGGGCTTGTACATTGTCAATAATGTTGCGAAAAGATTGGGCTATGCTCTTTACTATCGACATGAAAATGAGAATAATATCTTTGAACTTTTAGGAGTTAAGTAGTTTATCTTGTTATAAACTTCTACTAAGTCCAGATTTGTTAAAATAACCATGGAGGGTTTCAAAGTCATGTATGGTTTTATCCAAGTATTATCAAAAATTTTTTTAGTTTTAGCATTAATTCTATTTGCTGGAGCATTCCTTGTAACAATGGAACTTATTATTTCACCAAAAGAGAATGATATGGATGCTCTTTTCGGTTTTTTATTTATGGGTGCTTGTTTTGCAATACCCTATTATTTTATGAAACGCTCATTGGAAAATAAACTAAAAGAACCAAAATCATTAAAAAATTATAAAAAATTTACAAAATGTCCAAATTGCAATAGTTCAAATATGATTTATGAAGATGGAAAATATATTTGTGGTTATTGCAAGTCAGTATTGTATTTTGAGTCTTAAGCGTATTTGAAGTATTAGTTATTTCTAATACTCTCCATAAGCATTATCTTGCTTATCATCATCTCTTTGTCCTCGTTTTCGAACCACAATATCCAAAGGAACGCCACCCAAATCAAAATGCTCTCTAAATGTATTTGCCAAATATCGTTTATAAGAGAAGTGTACACCCTCTGGTCTATTAACTATAAGTGCGATTTTTGGTGGTTTACTCTCATATTGAGTTGCAAATTTGATACGAATAACCGAACCATTAACGCTTGGAACATGATGTTTAGAGATAGCAAATTTTAAGATTTCATTGAGTTTTGAGGTCGTGATTCTTTGTTTATATCTTCCATAAAGTCCGATTATCTCATCTAAAATCTTATGAACTCTTTGCCCACTTTTTGCGGAGACGGTTATAAGTGGTGCATAGTGCAAAAATCTAAGCTCATTTCGGATATCCTCAACCATCTTTTCATAACTCTTCTCACCTCTGATATCCCATTTGTTGACAACGATAAGAGCCGCTAGTTTATACTTCTCTATAAGATTGGCGATTCTCTCATCCAGCTCCATAACCCCAGCAGTTGCATCGATAACAAGAAGTGCAACATCCGCCGTTTTAAGCATCTGTTCGGTTCTATCAAGGGCATATTTTTCAAGCCCTATGATTTTACTTTTTCTTCGTATCCCTGCTGTATCCACAAAAGTAATATTATGTCCTGCGTACTCAACCGTTTCATCGATAGGATCAATTGTTGTTCCTGCAATATCACTCACAATCGCTCTATCATCACCCAAAAGTGCATTTAAAAGAGAACTTTTACCTGTATTGACACGCCCGATAATCGCTACTTTGATATTGTTATCAACTATCTCCTCTTTTATCTTTTCTATCCCAGCTTCTAACTCATCATCTTCTACAAACTCTTCGAGATAATAATTATCTTCATCTGTATCTTCAAAATCCATATCATCATCAAAAAGTTCATCATC
Source organism: Sulfurovum sp. (assembly GCA_006212005.1). GTDB lineage: Bacteria > Campylobacterota > Campylobacteria > Campylobacterales > Sulfurovaceae > UBA1140. Next base: position 12,268 of record SDAZ01000027.1, read on the forward strand.
AGCATTTTCATCAGCCCCTAAAAGCTCTTTTTTTACAGGAATAAACTCTTCGAGCCAATTGTAAAAAGGATTGAGTTTACGATTGTGTCCGACCGACATCCCAAAAGTAATCTCTGCACCAAACTCATAAAAGTTCCAAAAATTTTCACTCTCTTCTTTATCATTGTCTATCTTGTTGACAAGTAAAGCAATCGGCTTGTTCAATCGTTGAAGTTGGTAAAAAAGTCTTTTATCCTCTTCATCTGGCAACTCCTTACCACTTACCATATAAAGTATCACATCAGCTTCATCTGCCATTTGAAGAGATTTTGCTTTAACCATCGCAAAAAGCATCGTCGTATCATCAATCCCACCTGTATCTATGAGTTCAAATTCTCGATTTTGACTAATGGTAGCAATTCGTTTTTTAACATCTCTTGTTGTTCCACTCACATCCGAAGTGATGGCATCCCTTTTTCTAATCAATCGGTTAAAGAGTGAACTCTTTCCAACATTTGGTCGCCCAAGTATTGCTACTTTTTTTAGTTTTTCCATTTACTTTCCTCTTGTTTTTTCTATTTTTTATCTTCAACTTGTGCCAACCACAAAGCATTTTCTTCGATTATTTGCATGATTTTAATATTGATATCTTGCTGTATCCTGAAAAAATATTCCGTATCAATAGTATTGGTAAATGTAGCTACACTTATTAAGATGATATTGTTATCAAAATTTTCAAAATTGACAATATTTTTCTCATTCTGAGCAATACTTTTATTACGCAAAAGCATATTTTTAATATCTTCTATCACCTTTAAAATCTGCTCACTCTTTGAGCTGTAAGGCAAAGGAACTTTGAGTTTCATCCGTCTAACACCACGGCGTGAAAAATTTTCTATCTGTGCATTTGCTATAACCTGATTTGGGATACTTATCAACGATTTATCAAATGTCCTAATCTTGGTACTTCTTATACCAATCGTCTCAACAACTCCCTCAATGTTGTTTATCTTTATCCACTCACCTATCTTTATAACCCCATCGGCTAGTATGCTGATACTTCCAAATATATTTGAAGCAGTATCTTTAGCAGCAAGAGCAAAAGCGATACCACCAATCCCTAAAGATGCCAAAAATGCTGAAGCATTAATTCCCCAAATTGATAAAATCACAACAATTGCAATGGTAATTACAATGGTATTTATAATCACGATAATAAAGTTTCCAACTTCAAGATAAAAATCTGGATTTATATTTTTACTAATAGTGTGGATAAAGAGTTTTAACGCGTTAATTATATTGTAAATTCCCCAAAAGACAACAAAAAATATCATTGAGTTTATAATTTTATCTAAAAAAACCGAATTTATAAATAAAAGGTCTAAAAAAACATCCAATCCCAAAATGGCAAATCCAAAAGCCACAGGTTCTTTTATCGTTTGAAGTTGTTGAGTATTGCATTTTATCTTAGTGCGTTTTGTAAAATAGTCTAAAATAGCGAGTGAAATCGTGGAAAAAAATCTCTTAAACATCCAAAATAGCAAAAGTACAAAGATAGCACCGATAACATTTCCCAATGGAACTTTAAAAATAGATTGTGCAAAAAAGAGATAATAATCACTTCGATAAAGATAATTTATCATCTCTTGAAAAAAGCTTGAAAGTCCGAAATCCAATGAATTGATATGTGTAGTTGCCATAGCTTACCTTATTTTATAAAACAAAACCGTATTTTACCAAAAAGTTATATAGTTTCTTTTAAACCTTTTGTTATAAAAAATATACTATAAATCATAAATTAAATTTAGGAGTCCTATCGTGAAAGCCTTAATGGTTGAATTTTTTAGAGATTATGCAAGTATCATCATTTTTTTACATGTCATATCAGCGTTTATTTGGGTTGGTGGTATGATTATCATTCGTTTTGCAGTTCACCCCTCACTTCAAAATATCCAAAATGGTTCTGTAAAACTCGGCGTTACACTTGAAATTATGCAAAGACTTTTTCGTTTGGTTATGCCGTTTATCGCTACTTTAGTGATTAGTGCCGTATTGATGGCGATTGGTTTGGGCTTTAAAGGTACAGCTTTGTATCCAATTGTGCATGTTAAAGAGGCGATTTGGACGATTATGACGCTCAATTTTAGCTATATGTTTATAAAAAGAGATAAAGCTCAAACTTTATTTGATAATGGAGATATGGCAGGAGCTAAAAATATCCTTATGCCAATACCAAAAATCTTACTACCTCTAAATATCGTTTTAGGTATCATCGCTCTTTATTTTGGTATCACTTTGAGAGGATTTTAGATGAGTAATTATAATGAATATTTTAAAAGACAAATAGAACTTTGGGGTCAAGAAAAACAAGAGTCTTTAAATGATAAAAAGATTTTGATTGTAGGTGCTGGGGGGCTTGGTTCATCTTTGGCGTTTGCATTGGGATGTAGTGGTATTGGGAAGATTGATATTGTTGATTTTGATACAGTTTCTATCCATAACATTCATCGTCAAATCGCTTTTTTTATCTTTGATGAAGGGCAAAATAAAGCCAAAGTCGTTGCACAAAGAATAAAAGATAAAAATCCATTCGTGAAGATAGAAGGCTATGATATTGATTTTAAAACCTTTATGTTGTTGGATAAAAAATACGATTTGATACTTGATGCAACAGATAATTTTGAGACTAGAGAGCAAATTGATGCGTATGCAAAAGCAAACTCTACTCCATGGATTTATGCTAGTGTTGAGGAGTTCAATGGTCAGATTTGTTTTTTTGAAGCCTCCTCATTTAGCGTTTTCAACACCGCTTTTCATAAGCCAAAAGGGATATCAGCTCCTATGGTTATGACCATCGCTTCTATCGGTGCAAATATGGCTTTGAGACATTTAGTTGGACTTGAGATTCAAAAAGATAAGCTTTTTTATATCTATTTTAATACGCAAGGAGAGTTCATAAATCAATCGTTTAGCGTACCTAAATTGTGATATAATGTCATTAAAATTTAACAGGAGAAAGAAGATGAGATTTAAGATTTCTATTTTAATCATAGCCGTGGCAACACTTTTTGTTGGTTGTACGCAAGAGACACAAAATAAAATAAGCCGTTCGGTGCAAAACTGGACAGGAACAGATGGGATTTTAGAGATATATGCTGGAGATAAATTAGTCAAGAGATTTCTAAAGATAGACAAACTTACCACCGCTATGGGAACAGATAATGGTGGAGATAGACCATATAGATTTGGATATGGGATTGATGATAAAAATTTAAATGGTGTAAAAGATGCCAATGAGAGTAAAAAAGTCTATTTTGAGTTTTCAGACTACTCTACAAACTATATCTTTTATGAAAACTAAAAAAAATTAACACAAAGAGTCAATATGAGCAATGAGATATATATTCCAAAAGCATCGATTTACGACCCTGATGAGTTGGGACATTTTGGAATTTTTGGTGGGAGATATGTTCCTGAAACGCTGATGCCTGTGCTTTTAGAGTTAGATGAGAGTTATAAAAGCGTTCGTTTTGATAAAGAGTTTTGGAGTGAAGTCAATTATTATTATAAACATTTTGTTGGTCGTCCAAGCCCTCTTTATTTTGCGTCAAATCTATCTGATGAGTTGGGTGCAAAGATTTATCTAAAACGAGAAGATTTGAACCACACAGGAGCACATAAGATAAATCACACCATCGCTCAAGCTCTTTTGGCAAAACGATTGGGTAAAAAAAAGATTATCGCCGAAACTGGTGCTGGTCAACATGGTGTTGCAACGGCTACGGTAGCTGCTCTATTTGGTTTGGAGTGTGAGATATTTATGGGTGCTAAAGATGTTAAACGACAAGAGTTAAATGTTTTTAGAATGAAGCTTTTAGGGGCAAAAGTTCATGCCGTTGAGTCTGGAAGTAAAACACTCAAAGATGCGATGAATGATGCGATTCGCCACTGGGTAACTCATGCAAGAGATACTTTTTATGTCATAGGAACGGTTGCTGGTCCTCACCCTTATCCGATGATGGTTCGAGATATGCAGTCGATTATCGGTTGGGAAGCTAAAACACAAATGATGAAAGCCCAAAATGCTCTGCCAGATAAAGTTATCGCTTGTATAGGTGGTGGCTCAAATGCGATGGGGATATTTAATCACTTTTTAGAAGATAAAAGCGTTGAGTGTATCGGTATAGAAGCTGGAGGTTTAGGGCTTGATAGCAAACATGGTTGTTCTTTAGCAAAAGGTAGTGCGGGAGTACTTCATGGGCAACTTACCTATCTACTTCAAGACGAAGATGGACAGATAGAAGAGGCTCACTCTATTTCGGCTGGACTTGATTACCCAGGGATTGGACCAGAACACTCTTTTTTATACGATTCTAAAGTCGTAAAATATGATTATGCGACTGATGATGAAGCGTTAGAGGCTTTTGTTTGGCTTTCTCAAAAAGAGGGAATTATTCCTGCATTTGAGAGTTCACACGCTATCGCTTACCTTAAAAAGATGCCAAAAAGTGAGATAAAAGATAAGATTATTTTGGTCAATCTCTCTGGAAGAGGAGACAAAGATATGGTACAAGCAAAAGAGATTTTAAAGGATAAATTTGATTAATATAGAGATAAATAAAGAACCATTAGAACTCATTAAGAGTGATATTGAATTGGTTTTGGTTATAGATAAAAAGTTCGAACATCGATTTATAAAAACTCCAGCATCACTTTTTGATAAGTGTGGTTTTAGTGCAAATCATGAAGAGACACTGTTTTTAGTGGAACAAAATAAAGTATTTGTTGGCTGTGAATCACTTAAAGCAAATGATATTAAAAGTGCCATTGCTAGTGCGATAAGAGTTATTATTGGGACAAAATATAGCTCACTAAAAATTGGAACTTATCATGACATAGATACTATTAGTTCTATTGGTGCTATTGTTGAAGGGATTATCTTAGGAGCTTACACTTTTGATAAATATAAAAGTAAGAAAAGTGAACTCTTTTTAAGCTCGGTTGTTATCTCTCTTGAAGAGTATAATAGTCATGAAATCGATGAAGTTGAAGCGTCAAATGCTCTTTTTAGAGCTAAAATTTTAGCAAATGCTACCAATATGGTAAGAGATATCGTTAATACTCCACCTGATGATTTCTATCCCGAAATTATGGCAAATATCGCTAAAGAGTTGAGTAATAATTCTACTTTAGAGTGTGAAATTTTAGAAGTAGAAGAGCTTAAAAAAGAGAATATGAACGCTCTTTTAGCAGTAGCAAGAGCGAGTCGTCATACTCCACGAGTGATTCATCTCACTCATAAAGTATCCAATCCTAAAGCCAAAGTTGTTCTTGTAGGCAA
>SDAZ01000002.1 GCA_006212005.1 Sulfurovum sp.
AATTCAATCGCATTTTGAACAATATTGATAATCACTTGTATCAGTTCATTTGGATATATCTCTACTTTTGCATCTTTACAGAAGTGTGTTTTTAGGATTATTTTTTTCTTGTTGATTGAATTTTCTAAAAAATCTACTGCTTTATGGATAAGTGGTACAAGATAAACCGACTCTTTTAAATTTTTTGGTTTATAAAACTCTCTAAAATCATCAATAGTTTTCGATAAAAATTCCGTATGTTCTTCTATCTCTTGCGATTTTTTATCAATATACTCTTTATCAATTTCAGCACTCATCATGATTTTAAATCTTAAATTGGTCACAATAGATGCAATTTTACTAATAGGTTGACGCCATTGATGTGAAATCATACTCAACAACTCTCCTGCTTGTGCCAATCTTGATTGTGCAAACATGATACTATTGCTTCGTTGTATCTCTTTTTCATAATCTAAAATAATATGATTTAAGATTTTTGAAAATATCAATGAAAATATAATAGATAAAAAAATAGCGAAAAAAAGTAACTTTGTATTATCATCAGATTCATCTTCAAATTTTTTCTGCCAAATAAGTTTTTGTGCTTGAATAGAGTTATTGATATCCGTCTCATTTTTACTGATGACAACATATAAATTAGTCTCTCTTATCTGTTGAACATAACCTATCTTATCGACTATCTTATTTTTTTGACAATCCATCCCACTATAATAGATATACTTATCAGATTTTGATGCTTCTATAAACTTTTTAACAATATTATTTTTTTGTGAACGATTATATTTATCTTCAAATCCAATAAATCTAGTAGCACAAGGATGTTTTATTAACTCTCCATTGGCTTTGAAAACAAAAATAAAACCACTATCGTATTTTTTTAAAGACTCAATAAAATCTATCACACGATTTTCTACCAAAGTATTTGAAGTATTTAACTCTTTTGCATACAATATATTGATAAAAAGTTCAATATATTTACCCTTTTCTCTCAAAAAAAGCTTATGCCTCTCTTTTAACTCATCTTCATAACGATTTAACTCTTCATTGGAGTAAGTGTCATGTTTGTGCTTTAAAATAACAGATAGAGTAATACCGTAAAAGATAACCACCAAAAGAGGAAAGACAAGTGTGATTATCAAAAGGTGTTTTGTAAATAGCATTTTAAGCTGTTTAAAATTCATTTTTTATACCCTCTTTTACGAACATTAGCCATTGTATCTGCAAAAAAGTTTTGTCGATAAATATTTTGCTCTCTATATTTTCGATATCTTCTATTTTGTTTTGTTACTCTCTTTTTGGAGGTTATTACAAAATGAGGGATTTTTCTCTACCGCACCCATACAACTGTTTTTGATATTTGAATCTTTTATCATACTACAGTATCCAGAATTTGACTTTGCATATCCTATGCATCTATTTTTGATATCTTTATCGACTATCTTGTCACAATAGCCAATATTATTTAAAGAGACCGATAAGCAGTTATTTTGTCTGTCTTTATCTTTAATAAACATACAATAACCACTATTTGCCTGAATAATCCCCATACACTCATTTTTTCTATCTTTATCTTTTATCAATCCACAATAATTAAGTGTAAGAGAAGAAACCCCATAACACATATTTTTCTCATCTGTATAAAGCTGATTTTGATTTAACGAGCCAATCAATGGAGATAAAGCGTAAATTGATGTCGATAGTAACATAGCACCAATGGCGACAAAACTTATCTTTTTCATTTATTGTCCTTTTTCAATTGGAAAAGAGTGCTTTTGAACCCACTTTTCTTATCTCTTTCTCATCAGCCCACTCTGTTAAACCACTTTCTATATTTGCAAGATTTAGTGTCATTTTGTAATATACATCAACATTTCGACCATCATTTTTCTCGATAGAAGTTATCTCCCCATAAAGCTTATAATCTGCTCCAACTTGATTTCCTATCTGTTTAGCTGTATCTTTTTTGACATAAATACTTGATTGATAATCTAACTCATTTTTCAACTCATCACCTATCTCATTATACGAAGTCACTCTTACTCTTCCACTCTTCAAAAGCGATGTTTTTATCTTGTCTGTGATACTTTTTGTATCTATATGCTCACTGGTTCTATTTTTCACATGACTAAGCATAACAACAGGTCTATTTTTACCATCTAAGATAGGCGTTTGAAGTAGAGATATCACCATCTTTTCAGCAATCATATTTAGGTCGGTTGAACCAAAATTTAGAGTTGTTTGCTCTACATCTTGAGTATTTTTATACGATACATTACCACTATAAGCATTTGTAGATGCACATCCACTTAAAAGCAATGCAATGGTTGAAATCACGACTTTATTATATATCTTCATTTTTTTATCTCCTATTGTTTCGCACGAATATAAAATTTAAAAGTTTCAGCTTTTGGTGTAATCGCCATAGACTTTAAAGCTAATGTATCACTAGCATCAAGAACAAACGGTGTCCAATTGGACAACCCCTCCCCCACTTCAAAACCTGTCGTATCATACCATTTAAACTTATACTCCAACTCATGTTGAGCACCATCTCGATTTGTAATATTCACATTTGCCTCTAAAAGGTCATTGGTAAATCTTGAATTGTACCCATCGATTGAGACTTTATAGTTAAGAGGGATATTATTGATGATAACCTCACTATTTTGACTCTTCAAAACATTACTACTACTTGGGTCAACACCAATTTGTCCACAACCAGATACCAACAATGTGACTAAAACACAAAACATCATATTCAATTTTTTATTCATCTAATCTCCTTTAAAATATTATTTACAAATCGTTTTACTTTTAACATCCAAAATAGCATAACTATTTTTTAAATTTTTTCCAGCTTCAAATTTAAGAGGTTGTGATGCTAAAACAGAGCCATTTTTATTGACCACATAAGCGGTATAAGTTTGTCCTTCATCTCGATTGAAAGATAAAGCGTGTATCGCGGATGGAAGTGTATCCCATCCTCTTGTATCTGCTTTGGAAGTCACGGCATTGACAACACTCATTCCAAGTCCAACCGCAGCACTCACAAAAACATTTCCACTATCAGCTTTTTCGGATATCTGTTCACTAATAGCTGTTTTTCCACCAACATTGATAACTTGTCTTAAAATAATACCCGTAACTCTCTCTTTAAAAGTATTCACCACAATCGCATCAATATCACTCAAAATCGAAGATTTGGCAACCACATTTCCACTAGCATCCTTGACGATAACACTTTCTTTATTCTGCAAATCAAGATTGAAAGTTGGAAAAGAGGTAAATTGCATCGCACTGCCGATATAAATAGGCACTTTCATCTGCTCTTTTTTCGGACTTGAAGCCAAATTTATAAAGATTTCAGCTCTTTTATCCGACATATTTGAACTCATAGCAAACTTTTTAGCATAACCTTGGTATTCGCTAGAACTTTCACCATAGGCTTTTTTTGCATAGTAGAGAAGTTTTTGTTTGATGATATCCGAATCAGAATAAAAATCATACGCTTTTTTAATATCAATATATGCATCATCCCACTCACCATTTTCTTCAAAAACAAGTGCGGATACATAATAAGCAAAAGGGTTTTGATAAGGCATATGTTCAGAACTCACACCTTCAAAAAGTGGTTTCAATTTTTCATAAATAGAAACTCGAGACTTTTGATATCGCTGTTTTCTAAGAGGTAATTTTTGCTCTTCTTGAGCCTGTTTAACATCCTCTTTTTTATACTCCGCTATCTCTTGTTCAAATTTTTGTTTCTCTTCCATCTGCTTTTTGTAAGAGTTCATTATCTCAACTCTGGCTTTTTCTTTATCATTTAACATAAGATAATTGATGGCTTTATAGTTGTGCATCATCACTTTCTCATATCCATCACCCTCATAATCCAAAAAAGTATCATTTAAAAATGAAGCCGTAACATAACTAAGCGTTCTTGAAGTTGAGATAAGACCTTTATTCTCAAAAAATTTATATTTATTTATCGCTTTATCAAAATATTGATTACTCGAGGCATAATCTCTTTGCTGATAAGCATAACCACCAAGATTTAGATAACTATTTAAGTCATCATTTTTCTCTTTTGCCAATGAGCGATAGTTACTACTCATATCGCAACTTTCACTATATTTTGCCTCTTTGTTACTTAAGCCCAAAGGCGTTACAATATCAAAATTTCTTATGCTATCTGGAAGGTTCAGATTTTTCTGACAACCACTAAATGGTAAAGTTAACGCAACAAGTAAAGAATATTTATAAAAATTGTTCATTTTAGTTCTCCTATATATTAAAATAATATGATGAATATACTTATATAAAACTTAAAATAGTGAATTTAAAATCACTCTCTTAAAATAATATTTTTTGAGTTAAAGTGAGATTTTATATTCACTCTCATCTTCATGAGAGTGTTATTTTTGGAGGATAAAATTTAGGATACTACTCTTGAGTTTTCATATCAATGAGTTCATCTAAAATCTCTTTAGCTTCTTCTTCGCTCATCTCATCATCTTCGATATCATTTAAAATCTCTTGACACTCACTTAACATATTTTGAAAATCTTTAAGCTCCTCTTTGTCTTCATTTGAAGCAGTTTTACTCTTATCTATCTTTTCAAATAGCTCATCTATCGCATCTTCCAAATCTGGTATAATCTCATTTAAGAGTAAGTTTTTTAACTTCTCGCTATTTTTCATCAATTTTTCTCCTATGTTTTAAATTTAATTTTTAGATTACATTCCACCACTGCCCTCATCTTGAGCAGGGGTTTCTTCATTTACAGAGGCTTGTGTATCCTCTTGTGCTGGTGTCTCTTCATTACCATTTTGTTCCGTTGGCTCTTCCAAGACAACCCCATCTTCAGTCACACTATCATTATCGTCAGTAATATTTTGCTCCGTTGGTTCTGGCAAAATAGGCTGAATAGGTAGAGGTGATGTATTAGTATAGATTAGACTACCATCTCCCCAAACCCCTTGAGGTCGTACAAATCTTCTTTGCATATTTGGATATTTTTGATAAAGATGCTTAAAAAAGTAGCTAAATGCAGGTCCAGAAATACTTCCACCCGTAGCTTTTCGACTGATTGGTTTATTATTGTCTCTTCCCATCCATACGATTAACTCCGTTGTTGGTGAATATCCACAAAACCACGCATCAACACCCTCATTGGTTGTTCCAGTTTTTCCTGCAAGTTCTATCCCAGCTACTACTCCTTTTGTTCCTGTTCCTCTCGAAATTACATCTTGAAGCATAGAAGTCATAAGGTATGCTTGTTGTGGTGTTGTAAAATTTACCACCAAATTTGATGGACTCTCCCAAATCACATTTCCTTTTCTAGCAACAACCTTACTGATAAGTCTAGGCTCTTTCATATCTCCACCTGAAGCAAAAATAGTGTACATATGTGCCATATCCATAGGACTTAAACCCAGATTTCCCAAAGAGATAGACATATCTTGAGGAACATGAGCTACTTTTAATAGTGCCAATTTATCTAAAACCCTTTGAAGTCCTATCTCGGTTACCAGATTGATAGTCGCTAAGTTTCTTGAATGAACCAAGGCTTCTCTCATATTTACAAATCCTAGATAATCACCTTCATAATTTTTTGGTTTCCATGTTACCAATTTCCCATTTTCATAATATTGGAAAGTTCGAGCCACATCGGTAAGTTGAGTTGCTGGATTATAACCGATATCAAGTGCCGTTTGATAGATAAATGGTTTAAAAGCCGAACCTGGTTGACGAACCATCATCGTAGCACGATTAAATTGACTTTTTTCATAATCAACCCCACCAACAAGAGCTTTTATATCCCCTGTTGCATTGTCAATCGCAATAATTGCACCGTTAAGTGTTGTTGTTCTTCGATTTTCACCAGTTGAACGAAGTGCATTATCATAAGCATATCGAAGTGCCTCTTCAGCAATATGTTGTTGTGTCAAATCAATAGTTGTATAGATGGTATATCCACCACTTTTGATATTTGGAAACTCTTTTTGAAGTCTTTTTACAACTTCATCAGAAACATAAGGCGAATTATTGTGCGTTATGCTATCAGCATAAACTTTCGGTGTCTCTTTAACCGCTTCTAAATACTCCTCTTGCGTTATCCATTTTATCTCTTTCATTCGATTTAGAACTGTATTTGCTCTATCCAATGTTTTATCATAATGTTTTGTTGGGTCAAGTTGAGAAGGAGCTTTTGGCATACCAGCCAACATCGCACACTCTTTTAAGGTTAACTCATCTAAATTTTTATTGAAATACCCCATAGCAGCTGTTTTAACACCATAATAATTTTTACCAAAATAGATTTTATTGAGATATCTTTCTAAAATTTCCTCTTTGCTTAAAGCATTTTCTATCTTCATCGCTAAAATCATCTCACGAATCTTTCGAGTATAACTTTTTTCAGAAGTAAGTAACTCATTTTTTATGAGCTGTTGAGTTAGTGTACTTCCACCCTCTTTTTTTGTACCAGATTTAAAATTGGTCAACATAGCTCTCATAATCGCACTAGGATTTATCCCTTTATGCTCAAAAAATTGAGTATCTTCAATAGCAACTAATGCCTCAACCATATCCCCAGGAATCTCATCATATTTGGCGTAAATTCGGTGTTCACTTCTATTGTCTTCTTCGTTTTTTGCAACCAAATAGGTAATCATTCTACCTTTGCTATCTAAGATTAGTGATGAAGTTGGAGGATTATAATCAATGAGTTTATCAGCATCTAGTTTTATCTCATAAAAAGCGTAAATGAGGGCGAAAGTCAAGGAGACTAAGAAGACTACTAACAATATAAAAGAGTTTTTAATTAAAGAGTGTATCATTTTTCAAAATATCCTTAAATTCAAATAATATTCAATTATATCAAATTTTTTATTGATTGTGACTAATCAATCTTAATAACTCTCTTAAATCATCATTATCTTGTGATACTCTAGGGATGATTCTGAGTATTGGAGTTTTAACCGTTGGTGGTCGTATCGCTCCGACAAGATAGCCTTTTTCGATAAGTTTTTTTTGCATATTGAGGGTATCTGTGCTACTTTTCATCTCAATTGCCAAAATAGAAGATTTTAACTCTATCTTGAGCTGTTCATTGATGAGTTCTCGAATCATTTTAAGTTTATCATTAAAATAATCCAAATTTGACACTATAAAATCAATATTTACATGAGCTAAAACAACATCAAAAAGCGACGGAGCAGTTGAGTAAATAATGGGTTTTGCACGATTTTCTAAAAAAGAAATAATCTCTTTTGTTGCCAAAATATATGCACCATAACTTCCATAAGCCTTACCTAAAGTTCCCATTTTGATATGTGTTGGCTTAACTTTTATATTAAAATAATCAAAAATTCCTAAAAGTCTATCCCCAATCACCCCTGCACTATGAGCTTCGTCAACTATAAGAATCGACTCACTCTCATCTGCAAAATCGATAATCTCTTTAGAAACCAAATCGCCAAGCATGGAGTAAACCCCCTCAATAGCAATAATATTTCTCTTTTTTGAAAACTGAGCAAATTTTAATTTTAAATCTTCAATATCGTTGTGCTTAAAGATAATAACCCTATCGCCCAAAAGTCGACTCGCCATCACCCCGCTCGCGTGATACTCCTCATCCATAAAAAGCATATCATTTTTACGAACCAACGACTCTATCAACGCCATATTTGCCAAAAAACCACTACCCACACAAATCGCAGATTCAAATCCATTTAAATGAGCCAGTTTATCTTCAAAATCTTTATGTATCTGATGGTAACCATTGACTAGCATACTCGCTTTTGGAGCTATGCTACTATAACTTTTTAAGACTTTAGTGGCTTTATCAATATGAGAAGCCTTAGAAGCTAAACCTAGATAATCATTTGAAGCAAAATCTTGAAGTTCATCCTCAAAAACAACTCTTTGGCGAAATCGATTTGCTTTTTTTATAGCTTCTAACTCTTGCGTATATCTCAAATGAGCCAACCTTCTTTAGCAAATGCCTCTCTTATCGGCTGTATCATCTGATTTTTCCCATCACCACACCATAATGGAGCTAAAAGTGTATCATTATCAATCCCAGCAGTGAGTCGTTGAATCGACACTTCATCAGGCTTTAGTCTAATAGCCTCAACCAAAACATCAATATACTCCTCTCTTGATATCGGCGTAAACTCACCTTTTTTATAATCATTTGCCAAAAGCGTATTTTTTACAACATATAAAGGGTGGTATTTTACAGAATCTATCCCCCAATCATAAGAAGCTTTAGCCGAATTTAACATCATCTCTTTTGTCTCATTTGGAAGTCCAAAGATAAGATGACCACAAACTTTTAAGCCCATTTTTTTCGCTTTTTTTATCGCTGTCTCAACATTGAGTGCATCATGTCCACGATTTATCTTTTTTAAAGTCTCATCATAGATAGATTGAATCCCATACTCTATCCACACCTCTTTAGTTTTAGAAAGTTCAACCAAATATTCAAGTACTTCATCACTCACACTATCACTGCGTGTTCCAATACTAAGCCCTATAACCTCTTTATGCTCTAAAGATTTATCATAAAGTGCTTTAAGCGTTGAAAAAGGTGCGTAAGTATTGGTAAAAGATTGAAAATAAGCTAGAAATTTTTCAGACTCCAAAACTCTTTTTTGATATGCAATACTGTGATGAAGTTGAGAATATACATCATGGAGTTGTTTATCTAAGATTGGGTTTGATTTGCTGTTTAGATTTAAAAAAAAACGCTCTTTACTAGAGACTAAATTTGGACTAAAAGAGTCATTTAAACAAAATGTACATCCACCCTTAGCCACTGTTCCATCAATATTTGGACAGGTAAACCCACTAATACTTAGTGGAACTTTGGTTACCTTTGTCTTATATTTTTTCTTTAAATATCTACCAAATGTATTTAAATTTTTCAAAATCTACCTTAATCACTCGCACAACTTGGGCTATCTGCATTGCCTCCAGCAAAATAGTTACCATCAAAACTTACCAATGAATACTCTCTATCGTCGCCCAATGCTTGTTTTAAACCATCAATCGAAAGAAATCCTAATGAATCAGCACCAATTCGCTCAGCAATTTCACTTGGAGTAAATTTAGAAGATATCAGTTCGCCTATCGTTGGAGTGTCTATTCCATATCTACATGGAAATTTTATCTCTGGAGCAGCGATACGCATATGAACCTCTGTTGCCCCTGCCTCTTTGAGCATCTTGACTATCTGCTTTGAAGTTGTCCCTCGAACCAAAGAATCATCTATGATGGCAATTCTTTTTCCAGCTATCAGCTCTTTAATCGGTGAAAGTTTGAGTTTAACTTTAAGATTTCGTATCTCTTGAGTTGGCTCGATGAAAGTTCTACCTACATAGTGATTTCTTACGATTGCCATCTCAAAGGGAACACCCAATCCTTCGGCAAATCCTCTAGCTGCAGCAACCCCACTATCTGGAACAGGAAGAACCAAATCAACCTCCGCAGGAGCTTCTTTAGCCAATATTTTGCCCATCTCAAGACGAGTTTTATAAACATTTTTACCATCAATGATAGAATCTGGTCGTGCAAAATAGATATACTCAAACGCACATGGATGATAACTTGGTTCAAAAATCTGTTCACTCAAAGGTTCACTCATCCCCTCTTCAAAAGTAAGCATCTCCCCTGGTCTTACATCTCGAATAAACTCAGCACCAACCAAATCCAAAGCACAAGTCTCACTTGCAACTATCCAACCACCACTCTTAAGTCTGCCTAAACTCATCGGTCGAATACCAAATCTATCACGAATCGCAAAAAGTTTACTTCGACTCTGAATCAAAAGACAATACGCTCCTTCTATCTTGTGAAGCATATCTTTTATCCTATCTACAAGGCTATCTTCTTGACTTTTAGCCACAAGATGAACGATATTTTCTGTATCCATACCTGTTTGAAAAATCGCACCTCGCTCGATAAGTCGGTTTCGTACTTCATATTTATTGACCAAATTACCATTATGAGCCACTGAAATCTCACCCAACTTATATCTTGCAAATACAGGTTGTGCATCTAAAATAGAATCTTGCCCAGCCGTAGAGTAACGATTATGACCAATAGCACAATCCCCTTTTAATATACGAAAAGCCTCTTCATCAAATACATCAGTAACCAAACCTCTTTTTTTGATGAGATGAATCTTTTCATTATTTGCAACACTTATACCCGTAGATTCTTGACCTCGATGTTGCATCGCAAAAAGTCCATAATAAGCGACTTTAGCTGCCTCTACATCACCGAAAACTCCAACAATTGCACACATACTATATCCCCAAACAATCGTTTATGGAGTATAAACCTGCATCTTGAAACACTATCCATTTTGACGCT
Source organism: Sulfurovum sp. (assembly GCA_006212005.1). Taxonomy (GTDB): domain Bacteria; phylum Campylobacterota; class Campylobacteria; order Campylobacterales; family Sulfurovaceae; genus UBA1140. Next base: position 10,385 of record SDAZ01000002.1, read on the forward strand.
CGAATTGCACCTTTTGAAAAAGTCTCCCTTGAAGTTGCTGTATGATTGAGTTCCAAAAATTCACCATCATTGTAAAATCCGACCGTATGTCGCCCTACAACATCTCCTCCACGAATCGCCATAACACCGATTTCGTCTTTAGTTCTCGCTCCAATTTGACCATCTCGACCACTGATTCTTACTTTATCAAGTTCAACACCACGCCCTTTAGCCGCAAACTCAGCCAGTGTTAAAGCCGTACCAGAAGGAGAATCAACTTTATGTCTATGATGCTGTTCAACTATCTCGATATCAAACTCTTTTAAAGTAGAAGCAACCTGTTCAACCAACTGTTTTAATAGAGCAACTCCTAATGACATATTTGAAGAGTAAAGAACTGGCATCTTTTTAGAGACTTCTGCTAATAAATTTTGTTGATGTAGATTTAAACCAGTGGTTGCGATAACCAATGGTTTTGGATTATTCAATGCACTTTCCATAAGAGATTGCGTAGCTATGGGTGCTGAAAAATCGATAACAACATCACAATTTTCAAGCAAAACATCCATACTTTCAGTCACAACCACACTAGATGGCAATGCTCTTTTTAGCTCATCAAACACATGAACAGCCCCTAACTCCATCTGTGTATCACTCAAAAGATTGTTGATTAACAAATCTCCAACTCGTCCTGTTGTTCCTACTATTCCTACTTTTTTCATTCCATCTCCTGAATATAACTTATAACACTTAGCCCAGCGACTGCACCATCTCCTGCTGCACAAACAACCTGTTTTTGAGCATCAGCTCTAAGGTCACCTGCTACAAAAAGTCCCTCTACTGAGGTTCTCATTTTCAAATCTACACTCACTTCACCATATTGATTAACTTCACAGATAAAGTTATCTTCATCGCTTTTAAGAACACCATTATTGATATTTCTTCCCACAAATACAAAAATACCATTTACCTCTAAAACGCTTTGCTCTGCATTTAAATTTTCCAATACTAAACGACTAAGCCCCATACTATCACCAATTGCTTCTTTGATATGTGTATTTGTAATGATTTCAATATTTTGCGTTTTTTGAACTCTTTGGATAGTAAGTGGAGAAGCTCTAAACTCATCTCTTCTGTGGATAAGATAAACTTTTGAACAGATTTTTGAAAGATAATACGCCTCCTCAAGTGCAGTATCACCGCCACCTAAAACAGCTACTTCTCTATTTTTATAAAAAAATCCATCACAAGTCGCACAAGTACTAACCCCTCTACCAAAAAACTCATCTTCGCCCTTAAATCCTGCTCTTTTAGGCGTACTTCCAGTAGCAACGATAACTGTTTTTGACTCGACTTTTTCACCACTTTCAAGAGTGAGTTCAAAATGTTCATCCACTTTTTTAACTTTAAGTACTTTTTCCATCTTATGAGTTAAACCAAAATGAAAACACTGCTCCATCCAACTATCCATAAAGTCCATTCCTGTTTTTGTATGGTCAAAAAATCCTGGGTAGTTTTCTATCTCACTACTTTGAGTAATCTGCCCACCAGGAAGACCCATCTCAAACATAACAACATTTTTCAATCCACCTCTAGTGGTATATAATCCAGCAGTAAGTCCAGCAGGACCTCCACCAATAATTGCACAATCTAACATGAAATATCCTTTGAAATTTAAAAAAATTAATCACAATGAAAATTTTTTCTAAAATTCAAACCCCTCAAAGAGAGGAGTGAAATTATGCTAAAAGAGCATCTATTTTTTGAGCAAAAGTAGCTTTTGATGCAGCACCTACCATTTGTTCTACCATTACACCATCTTTGAAGAAAAGGATAGTTGGGATAGAACGAATACCAAATTTAACAGCGATATCTTGTTGCTCATCTGTATTGACTTTACAAATCTTAGCTCTACCTTCAAAATCACCTGCTAATTCTTCGACTGCTGGAGCAATCATTCTACAAGGTCCACACCAAGGTGCCCAAAAATCTACCATAGCAACACCTTCGCCGATAGTCGCCTCAAAGTTTGAGTTTGTTAGCTCAATATATTTTGCCATTATTATTCCTTTATCTTGTTTTGAGTTGAGTATTATACAAAAAAATGGTTAAACCGACATTTTTTAGAAGTATAATTTAAAACTAAACAAAACACTTATAACCAAAGTTAACTTATTTGTCAAGATAAAAAAAGTTTTTGAAAAAAGAGGAAGAATTAGATATAGAGGTTTAAAATCTTAAACCCCTACTTCATTTAATAAGATTTAGAGTTGAGGTCCAGCACTTGAATAGTCAAACTCGCTACCATTGTCATTATATCGATTGAAATTATCAATAAACATACTTGCCAATGTTTTAAGATTTGTATCATATTCATCTTTTGAACTCCAAGTATTCCGAGGATTTAAGATATTATTATCTGATATCCCCTCTATACTTTTTGGAATAGAAAGATTAAAGACATCTAAAACTTCAAATTCGCTATCATTGATAGAGCCATCTAAGATACTATTGATGCAAACTCTCGTATCTTTTAAACTCATTCTTTTACCAACACCGTAAGCACCACCGCTCCAACCAGTGTTAATAAGATAAACATTTACACCATGCTCTTGCATCTTTTCACCCAAAAGTTTAGCATAAACTGTTGGATGCAGAGGTAAAAATGCCTCTCCAAAACAAGCACTAAAAGTAGCCACAGGCTCTGTAATACCTCGCTCTGTTCCCGCAACTTTAGCTGTATATCCACTCAAAAAGTAATACATAGCTTGTTCTTTTGTAAGTTTACTCACAGGAGGTAAAACACCAAATGCATCAGCACTCAAAAAGATGATATTTTTCGGATGACCAGCTTTTAAATCCTCTTTATGATTTTCGATATGCTCTATAGGATAAGATACTCTTGTATTTTCAGTTTTTGAGATATCGCAATAATCAACTAAGCCATCACCATCACAAACAACATTTTCTAAAAGTGCATCTTTTTTTATCGCTCCATAAATCTCAGGCTCTTTGTCAGCTTCAAGATTGACCACTTTTGCATAACATCCACCCTCAAAATTGAAAACGCCCTCTTCATCCCAACCATGCTCATCATCACCAATCAAAGCACGATTTGGGTCTGTCGAAAGAGTTGTTTTACCTGTCCCTGAAAGTCCAAAAAAAAGGGCTACATCTCCATCTTTGCCAACATTTGCTGAACAATGCATAGGAAGTTTATTTGCAAGTGGTAACCAGTAATTCATCATGGCGAAAATTCCTTTTTTCATCTCTCCACCATACCATGTTCCACCGATAACTGAAATATTATCTTCTACATTGAACAAAACGAAAACATCAGAATTCAATCCATGTTCTTTAAAATTTTCATTTGTAGCTTTACATGCATTGTAAACCACAAAATCTGGTTCAAATAGCTCTAACTCTTCTTTCGTTGGTCTAATAAACATATTTTTAACAAAATGTGCTTGCCAAGAGACCTCAGAGACAAAACGAATAGATTTTCGACTCGCTTCACTAGCACCAGCAAATACATCCATAATATAGATTTCTTTACCTGAGAGCTGTTTTTTAGCTACCTCTAAAAGTTCATTGTATGTCTCTTTTTTTATAGGTCTGTTTACATCACCCCAAGATATATATTTATTTGATGGCTCTTGCTCAACAAAATATTTATCTTTTGGACTTCTACCTGTAAATATACCTGTATCACACATAGCAGCACCAGAGTACGAAATCTCACACTCTTTATCCGCTATCTCATGTGCTTGAAGTTCATCGTAACTAAGATTGTAATAAATCTTTGATATATCTGCTAATCCTAAATCTTCAAGCCTATTTGGAATTTTATCGCTCATACTTTCGGTTACCTTTTGCCTATTCCATAGTCGCTAAAAGCTGACCATCTGCAACGGCATCATTTGGATTTACATTTAAAGAGGCTACAACACCAGATTTTGGAGCATGAACTTCGATTTCCATCTTCATCGCTTCAAGAATCATCAAAACATCACCCTCTTTTACGCTATCACCAACTTTAACATTGATTTTCCATACATTTCCTGGAGTTTGTGATTTAACTTCTGTTGCACCATTTGTTCCTGAAACAGCTTGTGAAGCCACTGGAGCTGACTCTTGAATTTTGATATCAACATTACCCTCTGCTACTTGAACACTATATTTCTTACCATCAACTACAACTGTATAATTTCCGCTCATATCTCCCCCTCTATTTGTTTGTAAATTTTTACCTTTTCTTACCATCAAAGGTGCTTCACCTTTTAAGAAAGCTATACCTTTTTTATCACAAGCTGCTGCAATAAAAATATTCTCTTCTGTTATCTCTAAACTCTCATCTTCCAAAACTTTTGCCCAATAAGCAATTGATTTGGTTTCATCTCTATCTGCAATATCAAGTGGATTTTCAGTTGTTGGGTCAAGTTTAAGTTGAGCTGATGCTAACTCGATAATCTCTTTATCTGCCTCAACTGGAGTTTTACCAAAATAACCTAAAACCATTCTACCATAACCAGGAGCTATCTGTTTCCATGGGCCAAACATAACATTAGCATAAGCTTGTTGCCAATAAAATTGACTTACAGGTGTCACAGATGTTCCATAACCACCTCGCTCAACTACCTCTTTCATCGCCAAAATAACTTCATCAAACTTATCAAGGTTACCCGCATCTCTCATCATTTGAGTATTTGCAGTTAATGCACCACCTGGCATTGGAGAGAAAGGAATAAGTGGAGATACTTGCGTAGCCTCTGGTGGAATCATATATTCACTTAAACATTGAGCCAAAGTCTCTTCATATTTGAGAATTTTACCTAAATCTAAATCACCAAGATTATAATTTGCACCTTTTGTAGCATGTAACATCGTCAAAATATCTGGTTGACTTGTACCACCACTTACAGGAGAAGCCGCCAAATCTATACCATTTGCTCCAGCTTCAAGTGCCGCCAAATATGAAGCAACACTTACACCAGCTGTCTCATGAGTGTGAAGTCTTAAATGAACTTCATCACCTAAAAGTCTTCTCGCCATTGAGATGGTTTCATAAACTTTATGTGGATTTGAAGTTCCACTTGCATCTTTAAAACATACGCTATCAAATGATAAACCACTATCCAAAATATTTCTAAGTGTTTTTTCATAAAAGGCTACATCATGTGCACCAGTACATTTTGGTGGTAAATCCATCATCGTTACAACAACTTCATGATTTAAACCATGTCTTTTGATACACTCTGCACTATACGCTAAATTATTAACATCATTTAAAGCGTCAAAGTTTCTAATCGTTGAAGTACCATGTTTTTTGAAAAGTTTTGCATGTAGGTCAATCATCTCTCTACTGCCCGTGTCAAGCATAACTGTATTGATACCACGAGAAAGAGTTTGAAGATTGGCATCAGGTCCAACAATTTCTCTAAATCTATCCATCATCTCAAACGCATCTTCTTGGAGATAAAAGTACAAGCTTTGGAATCTTGCTCCGCCACCAAATTCAAAGTGAGTAATACCAGCTTTTTTTGCAGCCTCAACAGCTGGGAAAAAGTCATTCATTAACACTCGACCACCAAAAACAGATTGGAATCCGTCCCTAAATGTTGTGTCCATAATATCAATATATTTTTTAGCCATCTCCACCCTCTATTTTGTGAAATAACATTAAAAACCATACCCTTAAAAAGAGTATAGTTTTAAAATTTGTAACCATAATTTTAAAATAAATTTACTTGAATAAGCTTAATTGGTAGTATCTTTTTTTTGCCTTTTTTTGCGTGTTACTTTTTGCCTACTGTTTTTAGGCTCTTGCACTACACTACTTGTTGTAAAAGTGTTATTTTTTGATATTATTTCATCAGAAACACTGTTCACAAGAAGCATTGCAATTCTCTCTACAAACTCATGATAATCCATATCTTCCATACTATCAATAAAATTATAAGCGATATCGGCAACCTCAACACTATTTACCATCTCTTTTAGTCTTCCTAAAATCTCACTTTCATCTGGCAATCCATCAATAGAAGCAAACTGAAGCGACGCACCAACCTCATTTTGAATCCTCTTTAACTCTCTAAACTCTTCTGTTGAAACCAAGGTAATCGCTTTACCTTTCTTCCCTGCCCTACCCGTTCTACCAATTCGATGAACATAACTTTGTGGGTCAAAAGGGATATGATAGTTAAAAACATGTGTCACACCTTTGATATCAAGACCTCTTGCAGCCACATCTGTTGCTACCAAAATCTTAATCTCACCACTTCGATACCCTTTGACCATCTCATCTCTAAGGCTTTGCTCCATATCTCCATGAAGACCACCACAAAGATGTCCCAATGCTTTTAGATGTTCACTTACCCTATCAACCTCTTTCCTTGTTCGACAAAAAATAAGAGATTTTTCAATATCATCGTCGTCAAGAAGTTGGATAATCGCATCATCTCGTTTTGACTCATCTATTACATAATATAACTGCTCTATTTTATTATTTGTAGTTGACTCATCTGCTTGTATAACTGATATATACTCAGGTTCAAATAAAATATCTTTCGCCAACTCTTTAATCGGTTCAGGCATCGTTGCTGAAAAAAGAAGTGTTTGTCTTGTTTGAGGGATAAAAGTAAAAATCTCTTTGATTTCATCTAAAAAACCCATATCCAACATCTCATCAGCTTCATCTAAAACAACGATTTGAGGATTAAAAGACTCAATTTTACCTTTTTGATATAAATCTTTAAGTCGCCCTGGGGTTGAAACCACAACTTGAACCCCTTTATTGATAAGAGCTATTTGTCGCCCATATCCAACACCACCATAAACAGAGAGGGTTCGTATCCCAGCAAAACGACCTAAATGGTATAATTCATCGCTCACTTGCATCGCCAACTCTCGTGTTGGAGTTATAACCAAAACCTTCTCTATCTCACCGAGTACTATCTTATTCATAATAGGCAAACCAAAAGCAGCAGTTTTCCCTGTACCCGTATGTGCTTGTCCTACCAAATCTTTACCAGACATAATTAAAGGAATTGCCAATTCTTGAATGGGGCTAGGCTCTTTAAATCCTGCTATCTTTATCCCTTTAGCTATATCTTTTGTAAAGTTAAAATTATTAAATGTCATATTTTCCTCATTTTTTTAGTCCAAAAACCTAAAAATCAATCTACAATTTTTAAAATTTCTCGTAAATCTTTTTTATCAATAATATGTGATGCCTCAGCTTTTAAGACTTCTTTTGCACAAAATGCAACTCTTATGGATGCATGAGCGAACATACTCAAATCATTTGCTCCATCACCAACAACCATTGTTTCATCTGGGCTTATATTTAAAAGACTTTGAAGTCTAGTTAGCATATCACCTTTTGACGAACCCCACATCATATCTCCGCCGACCAATCCTGTGAGGATTCCATCTTTTTGATGTAAAATATTTGAAAAATCAGCATCGATTCCTAAAATCTTAGATGCTGGTGAGGTGGCATTTCTAAAACCACCAGAGAAACATATCACTCGATAACCTTTAGCTTTTAAGCCACTAATCGTATCAAATGCACCCTCCATCAAAGGTAGATTTTGACATATCTCATCAACAATATTTACATCTAACCCACGCAATAGGGCAACTCTCTCTTGAAGAGCATCAAAAAAATCAAGCTCTCCAGCCATTGCTTTTTCAGTAATCTTAGCAACCTTAGATTCTAATCCAAGTGGTTTAGCCAAAAAGTCAATAGTCTCACCGTCCATTAGAGTCGAATCAAAATCAAATACTGCCAATTTCATCGTATATCCTTACTTTTTGTTTAAATTAGGTAGAATTATAGCCAATTTAAATTAGGATTACAATTTTAAGATATGTTTGATACTTTTTGCTCAAAACTTCATAGTGATAAACCCTTTATAACTGTTGAGATAACCCCACCACACGGCTCTTCTATGGATAAGATTATAGCATCAATCGAAGATATTGGACTGCATAAAAAAGTTGCAGGATTCTCTGTTACTGATAATCCTTTAGCAAAACTTAAGATGTCAGCGATACTTAGTGCAATAAAAGTTCAACAACACTTCAATCTTCCTGTTATCGCTACCATGAGTATGAGGGATAGAAATAAACTCTCTTTACAATCAAGTATTTTAGGTGCAAATGATTTTGACCTTAGATGTATATTGGCTCTTACTGGTGACCCTGCAAAATTTTCAGACCAACCTGAAGTTAAAGGTGTATTGGAGAGAGATTCAACGCTACTTTTAAGTATCATTTATAAGTTAAATCAAGGTTTAGATTATAGTAATAAAGCTCTCAATCCTGCTCCAAAACCTATCTATCCATTTGCTGTAAGTAACTCGTATGCTAAAGATATGAAAAATATCCAAAAAAAGATGATAAAAAAACTCAACTATGGAGCTAGAGCGATTATCACGCAACCTGTTTATGATTTGGCAAATGCAAAAAAACTTATAGAGATTTTTGAAGAGGCAAAAGAGATAAGTATAAGAGAGAGTGCAAAAGAGGCTCAACTTATTTTAGGACAATTTCCTGTGGTAAGAGCCAAAACAGCCAATTTTATAGCAGACAAAGTCCCAGGTATTAGTGTTCCAAAAGAGATAATTGATGAGATGAATCTAGCATCAATGGATGGTGAAGCAAAAGAGCAAGAGGTTGGGTTTGCACTCTCTAAAGCGATATTTGATGAAATTTTGACAAATCATGGTAAAATTCACCTCATGACACACAATCGATTTGATTTGTGTGCTGACTTAATAAAAGGAGTAAACTAGTGGAAAATAAAGCATCGAATAATTCAGGAATTGGATTTTTAGATTTAGGAACAAGTTTTGTGATAGGTTTAGCAGTTGGCTTTTTTTTAAAAAAGAGTATTAAAATGGCACTTTTTGTATTAGGTTTTATATTGGTTGCTATGTTCTTAATGGAATCAAATGGAATGTTTAGCGTAAATGAATCGGCGTTAGAACATACCGTAGGGGGAGGAATTGATTTGGTTCAATCTTTAGCTTCATTTTTAAAAAATAGATTAGACGCCATGACTTTTGGCAAAGCAGGAAGTGCTATTGCTGGATTTTTTGTCGGACTTAAGATAGGTTAATGAAAATTTTAGTCTCTGCTCTCGAACCCTCTTCAAATCTTCATCTTAAAGAGGTTTTAAAACATACTAAAAATGTTGAACTTATTGGTATTTTTGACAAAAACTTAGGCAATCCACTCTATGATATCTCGGATATGGCTATTATGGGGGTGGTTGATGCTCTTAAAAAATTGAGATGGTTTTTTAAGGTTGCTGATGAGATGGTTGCATTGGCTTCAAAAGCTGATAAAATTTTACTAATGGATTCTTCAGGATTCAATCTTCCTTTAGCTAAAAAATTGAAAAAACAATATCCGAACAAAGAGATTATCTACTATATTTTACCTCAAGTTTGGGCAAGTCGTGCCTCAAGAGTTAAAAAATTAGAGTTATATTGCGATAAACTTTTGGGAATTTTACCTTTTGAGATTGATTATTATAAAACAAAAGCCCGATATATCGGACATCCTCTTTTAGATGAGATAAAAACCTCTCGTCAAAATGACAAAACTTATAATGCTATCGCTTATATGGCTGGAAGTAGAGGAAGTGAGATAAAAAGACTTTTACCCATTTTTAAAGAAGTTGCTTTAAAGCTTAATGATAAAAAAGCTATTTTAATCATACCAAAACATTTTAGCCAACAGAAGATTGATGATTTATATGGAGATATTAGCTCTTTTGAGATAAGCAAAGATACACATAAAACACTAAGCGAAGTTGACTACGCATTTATCTGTTCAGGTACGGCAACGCTTGAATCGGCTCTTATTGGCACACCTTTTTGTTTGGTTTATATAGCCAAAAAAATTGATTTTTTTATCGGAACGAAGATTTTTAAGATTAAAACGGTGGGACTTGCAAATATTATCTTATCTCGTCACAATGGTTCATTTTTACACAAAGAGTTTTTACAAGACGATGTAAATCTGGAAAATATACTCAATGAGTATAAAACACATGATAAAAATATCTTTTCTATAAAAGCAGATGAGTTAAAAAACTATCTATTGCATGGTAGTAGTAAAAATGTTGCTACCATTTTGGAAAGCTAAATGTTGGTTCATATCTGTTGCTCGGTTGATAGTCACTACTTTATTCAAAGATTACAAAAAGATTACCCAGATGAGAGATTAGTCGCATTTTTTTATGACCCAAATATCCATCCTTATAGTGAGTATTATCTACGACTTTTGGATGTAAAACGAAGTTGTAAGATGTTAGGGATTGAGATTATTGAGGGTGAGTATGATTTTGAAAATTGGCTTAAAGCTGTTGAGGGTTATGAAAATGAACCAGAAAAAGGAGCTAGATGTGCCATCTGTTTTGATAGACGATTTGAAGTAAGTGCGATGATGGCTCATAAACTTAAAGAAACCTCTTATACCTCAACTCTTCTTACAAGTCCTAAAAAATCACTCAAACAGTTAGAGATTTCAGGTAAAGCAGAAGGCAAAAAATTTGAAATTGAGTTTCTAGCACCTGATTATAGGGAAGCATCTGGAACTCAAGAGCAAAATATATTGGCTAAAAAAGATGCTCTTTATCGTCAAGATTATTGCGGATGTCTCTACGCTTTAAATATCCAAAGAGAGTCTCAAAAGCGTTTAGCCGATGAACTTTTTTCACCCATCTCACAACAAATTTTACCAGAATCGATAGAAGAGAGAATCAAACTTTATGAAAAACGGTTGGAATTAGAGGAGAAAAATATCTCTTATAAAATAGTCAAAAATAGATTTTTAAATTGGCGAATTCTTGCGGGATATGTAAAAAGCAAAGGCGTTATCTTGCCTTCTCACATTTTACCATACTCTAGCATCAAAAGCACCTATTCCAGAGGTAAGATTGAGTTTAATATCGACAAATTGTACTATATGGGTCGAGATGAGATAAAATTTATCACGCTTGAGTATTATAATTCATTGGCAAAAACAAACTATAAAAATATCAAAGAACTCATCTTCAATCCTCCAAATTTTGAAGAAGAAATCCAAGTTCGAAATTTATTAATCAATGATGCTTATAACCTAAGTAGCATCTTTGTATTGGAAAAAATTCCCAAAGATAAGTTAGAGATACTCTTAAACACAAAAATTTATGAAGATATCAAAGAAAATCTAATAAAAACATAATTTTTTATAATTTTTTAGATAAAATTGTCTAAATAATTCAAAAGGCTGTTTTAGTGCTATTTAATGTTGTTGAAATTCAAAAAATTCTGCCTCATAGGTATCCATTTTTATTAGTAGATAGAATCACAAAACTTGATAAAGGTACATATATAGAGGGATATAAAAATATTTCTATCTCTGAACCTGTTTTTCAAGGTCACTTCCCAGACCATCCTATCTATCCAGGTGTTATGATTATCGAAGGAATGGCACAAGCTGGTGGTGTATTAGCTTTTCAAAGTGTTGGTGAAGAGGTAAATTGTAATGATAAAGTTGTCTATTTTATGAGTATCGATAAGGCGAAATTTCGTATTCCTGTAACTCCAGGGGATAAGTTGGTTTATAAACTTAAAGTCTTGAAGCAAAGAGGCAATATTTGGAGTTTAAAAGCTGAAGCATTTGTGGATGAGGTTCTTGTTGCAGAAGCTGAATTAAAAGCAATGATTGTTGATAAATAGGAAAAAAAAGTGTTAAAAATACATCCAACCGCCATTATAGAAGATGGTGCATCGATTGGCGAAAATGTTACGATAGGAGCTTACGCTTTCGTGAGTTCAAGAGCTTCTATCGGTGATGGAACAACCATTGGTGCATATACTTTGATAGATGGCAAAACAACTATCGGAAAAAATAATCAAATTTTTTCTCATGCTACAATAGGCTCAATTCCTCAAGATTTAAAATATAACGGTGAAGATGTTGAGCTTATCATTGGGGATAATAATAAAATACGAGAATACACCCTTCTAAACCCAGGAACAATAGGTGGCGGTAGTGTTACAAAAATAGGAAATGGAAATCTTCTCATGGGATATGTGCATTTAGGGCATGATGTGATTATGGGTGATAACTGTATTTTGGCAAATGGTGCTACTTTGGCAGGTCATGTAGAGTTGGGCAATAATGTCGTGATTGGTGGACTCACACCCATTCATCAGTTTGTTCATATCGGTGATTTTGCTATGATTGCAGGTGCGAGTGCGTTGAGTCAAGATATTCCACCTTACTGTTTAGCAGAAGGAAATAGAGCGGTTATTCGAGGATTGAACCTTACGGGACTTAGAAGACATATCCCTAGAGAAGATATTGATGGACTTAAAATCGCTTATAAAAAGCTTTTTGAAAGTCACAATCCTATTCAAGAGGTTGCTAAAGATATTTTAGAGCATAGCAACTCTGAAGTTGTAAAAAAATTAAGTAAATTTATTGTGGAGTCCAAACGAGGTATTCCATTTGTAAGGGTAAAAGATAATGGCTAAGAAACATTGTAGTTTTTGTAATCGTATAGAGAGTAAGGATTCTCCTTTAATCTCTGGTAATAATGGGGCGTATATCTGCTCCAATTGTATAGAATCGGCATATGATATTTTATTTGGTATAGACGAGAATATAGATATAAGTATAAAAGATTTAAAACTTTTTACACCAAAAGAGATACATTCAATTTTAAATGACTATGTAGTAGGACAAAATAGTGCGAAAAGAACACTTAGTGTAGCAGTTTATAACCACTATAAAAGAATTTTTAGAAAAGATGAAATTAAAGATGAAACGGCATTAGAAAAATCAAACATCATTTTATTGGGTCCAACAGGAAGTGGTAAAACACTTTTAGCTCAAACCATAGCAAGATTTTTAAATGTTCCAATCGCCATAGCAGATGCGACGACACTTACCGAAGCTGGTTATGTGGGAGAAGATGTTGAAAATATATTGACCAAACTTCTTCAAAATGCAGATGGAGATATAAGCAAAGCACAAAGAGGGATTATATTTATTGATGAGATAGACAAGATTGCACGACTTAGTGAAAATCGCTCAATTACTAGAGATGTCTCTGGTGAAGGGGTTCAACAAGCTCTTTTAAAAATCATAGAAGGCTCAATAGTCAATATACCACCTAAAGGGGGACGAAAGCATCCAAATCAAGATTTTATTCAAATAGATACTACCAATATTCTTTTTATATGCGGTGGTGCCTTTGATGGTCTAAATGATATCATTAAAAGAAGACTTGGCGGGAATGTTTTAGGATTCGGGCAAGAAAAACGAGGAAAAGATGAACAAAAGAACTATTTTTCGCTTGTAGAGCCTGATGATTTAGTAAAATTTGGTATTATTCCAGAGTTACTTGGCAGATTGCATATCAGAGCCACACTTGAGAAGCTAACTTTAAAAGATATGGTTAAAATTTTGATAGAGCCAAAGAACTCCATCATCAAGCAATATCAAAAATTGTTTGAAATAGATGGTGTTACTTTGACATTTCACGATGATGCTCTTGAGGCAGTTGCTTCAAAGGCGATAAAAAGAGGTACAGGTGCTAGAGGACTTAGAAGCATTATGGAAGAGTTGTTAATGGATACCATGTACAACCTTCCAGAGCTTAATGGATATGAGGTTATTATAACAAACGATATGATTGATAATGGCAAAGAGCCGATATATATAAAAAATTCAAAAATTGCATAGGTAGGATATAGAATGTTCAAAAAACTTTTAGGTATGTTTTCTAATGATTTAGCTATAGACCTTGGAACAGCTAATACTTTGGTGTTGGTTAAAGGTCATGGAATCGTAATTAATGAGCCATCTGTTGTGGCTGTACAGTATGATAGACATGGTAGAGAGCATATTTTAGCAGTTGGTCAACACGCAAAAGATATGGTCGGAAAGACTCCAGGAAATATCAAAGCTATTAGACCAATGAAAGATGGCGTTATTGCCGATTTCAATACTACTGAGATGATGATTAGATACTTTATCGAAAAAGTTCACAATAGAAAAGGACTTTTTTCACCTAGAGTTATTATCTGTGTTCCTTATGGACTCACTCAAGTAGAAAGAAAAGCGGTAAAAGAGTCAGCAGTAAGTGCTGGTGCTAGAGAAGTTTATCTTATCGAAGAACCGATGGCTGCTGCTATTGGAGCAGGTATCCCTGTTAAAGAGCCAAATGGTAACTTAATTGTTGATATCGGTGGTGGTACTACTGAGATTGGTGTTGTGTCATTAGGTGGTTTGGTTGTTAGTAAATCTATTAGAGTTGCTGGTGATAAACTAGATAAGACTATTGTTGATTTTATGCGAAGACAATTTAGTATTTTGATTGGTGAAAGAGTTGCTGAAGAGATGAAAATTCAAATCGGTACAGCAGTTCAATTGGAAGAAGAGTTGACAATGATAGTTAAAGGTAGAGACCAAACAAATGGACTTTTAGCCTCTGTTGAAGTTACCTCTGAACACATGAGAGAAGCGATGAAAGAGCCACTTAGAGAGATAGCAGAAGCACTTAAATCTGTACTTGAAGATACTCCACCTGATTTGGCTGGGGATATTGTTGAAAATGGTATCGTTTTAAGCGGTGGTGGTGCGTTGATTCGAGGACTTGACAAATATCTTTCTAACATTGTAAAATTACCTGTTTATGTAGCAGAAGAGCCACTTTTGGCTGTTGCGAGAGGAACTGGTCGGGCTTTAGAAGAGATAGAGATATTACAACAAACAGCATATGACAACTAAAAATTTCTTTATACTGTTTTTTACTCTTTTCATTGTACTTTTTGTATTTAGAGAAGATAAGGTGGTTCATAGTCTCTATCTAAAAGCCACCTTGCCTATAAAAAGGGTTTACAGCAATGTTACAGATGCTTTTAGTCGCAAATATGAACAATATTTCGACCAAGCAGATAAGATTGCTGAACTAAAAAATAATAATGATAAATTACAAAAATATATTTATGGTCAAAAAATGCAGTTGGATCAGATGAAAGAGTTTAAAAAATCTCAAAATCCACAACTAGATTTTGATAAAAATATCATAAGAGTAAAAACAATATCTTATAAAAATATGAATAACTTTTCTGTGGTTTATTTGACTAAAGCAAATGAACTTGCAAATAGTGATACAACTGGTAAATTTTATGGGCTTATCTCAAAAAATTTAGCTGCTGGAATTGCTGTCAAAAGAGATGGTTTACTTGAGGGGATACTTCTATCAGACCCATCTTGTCAATTTTCAGTTTTTGTTGGAGAAGGTAGAACTCCAGGGATTACAAGAGGCTCTTTTGGAAAACAAATGGAAGTCAATTTTATCCCAAAATGGTCTAAGATAAAAGTTGGCGATAAAGTTGTTACAAGCGGACTTGATAAGATTTTTATTCCCAATGTTCCTGTTGGTAAAGTAGTGAAGATAGATACTAAAAGTGCATATAAAACAGCGATTATCGATGTCTATGCCAATGTATCCGACCCAACTTACTTTTATCTAGTTAAACATGTTTCATATATTCCAACATTGACGATGGAGTACAATAGAACAAAAATTTTAAAAGAGTTGAACTCATCTATTGGAATTCATTCAGCATTTGAACAAAATAAGACAAAAGATAAAAATGACACAAACATATCGGTTATTGTTCCTGTGCATATCATCCCACCTGTTGCACATGGAGATTAAGTCATTCATATACATGAATGGCTTAGTTGAACACTATATCTTCTTTAAAAATTTACTAAGTAGAACAATTTTTACCCCATTTACTCTAGCGTCAATCTGTTCAGGATTTGAAGTTAGGTGAATATTTTTAACGGTCGTTCCCTGTTTTGCTGTAAAACCAGCACCTTTTACTACCAAATCTTTAATAATCGTAACAGTATCACCCTCATTTAGAATAGTTCCATTTGCATCTCGAGTTGGTTCATTTGAACTACTCTCTTCAACCAATCCACTCTTAGCCCATGCCAAAATCTCATCTTCAAGATACATCATATCCAAAAGCTCGTTATTACCCAAACGACTTAGCGTTCTATATACCAAAACTTGCACAGCTCCAACACCAGACCACATACTATCATTTAGACAACTCCAATGTTTCTCATCATTTGTTGGCTCATCGATAAGTGAAAGACATTTTTCACATAGTAGTACCGATTTTTCTTCAGTGCTTTCTCCATCAATATTGTAAACCGCTAACCCCTCAACACTACCGCAAAGTTCGCAACAGCCCCCACTTCTCAAGATTAAATCTTCTTTTACACTCATAGTTAGCCTTTAAATTTTTATGCAATTTTATCATAAAAATATAGTATAATCAAAAGATTTTTATTATAGCTTAAAGGAAGATTAGATATGAAATTTAATAATAGTTTATCCGCTTTTGAAGAGGCGTATAAAGTTATCCCAGGTGGTGTAGATTCTCCTGTTCGTGCTTTTAAAAGTGTTGGTGGAACGCCTCCATTTATCGCAAAAGGAGAAGGTGGATATGTTTTTGATATTGATGGCAACCGATATATAGATTTTGTACAGAGCTGGGGACCTCTAATCTTTGGTCATGCTGATAAAGATATCGAAAATGCAGTTATCGAAGCGGTTAAAAATGGGCTTAGTTTTGGAGCACCAACATTGAATGAAACTGCCTTGGCTAAAGAGGTTGTAGAACTTTTTGAAGGAATTGATAAGATACGATTTGTTAGTTCAGGAACGGAAGCAGTTATGTCAGCGATTCGTTTGGCAAGAGGATATACCAAAAAAGATGATTTTATCAAATTTACAGGTTGTTATCATGGTCATAGTGATTCACTTTTGGTTCAAGCAGGTAGTGGAATGGCAACTTTTGGCTCACCATCTAGCCCTGGTGTTCCAGCTGATTTGACAAAACATACCCTTTTAGCTCAATACAACAATCTTGAAAGTGTAAAAAAATGCTTTGAACAGAGTAATGGCAATATCGCTTCTATCATCATCGAGCCAATTGCTGGAAATATGGGCTTAGTTCCTGCTGACGAAGCATTTTTGATTGGACTTAGAGAGCTTTGTGATGAGCATGGAGCATTACTGATTTTTGATGAGGTTATGAGTGGATTTAGAGCGTCTTTAAAAGGTTCTGGGGGGATTGTTGATGTCAAACCAGATATCATCACTTTTGGAAAAGTTATCGGTGGAGGGATGCCAGTGGGTGCATTTTGTGCGAGTAAAAAGATAATGTCTCAACTCTCTCCAGAAGGACCTATCTATCAAGCAGGAACACTTTCAGGAAATCCAATAGCCATGTCAGCAGGTCTTGCCTCTTTAGCCAAATTAAAAGCCAATCCAACTATTTACGATGAACTTGAACGAAAAGCAAAAAAACTCATAGATGGATTTTTGTCAAGTGCAAAAGAGTTTGACATACCGATGGTAGGAGAAGTTCGTGGGTCAATGTTTGGATTTTTCTTCAGTAATATTGAGGTTAAAAATTTTGAAGATGCACTCCAAAATGATACAAAACGATTTGCTCTTTTTCATACTAAGATGCTTAGTCGTGGTGTATATCTTGCATGTTCCTCTTTTGAAGCTGGATTTATCTCTACAACCACAACAGATGAGATGATAGATGAAGCGATAGCGATGGCAAAACTCTCTCTTGAAGAGATAGCCTTAAATCGTTAAGTAAATAGAAAGGATTGGTCATGATAATTATTCCTGCAAGAATCGGCTCAACAAGATTTGCCAATAAAGTTTTAGCCGATATTGATGGATTGCCAATGGTGATAAAAACAGCAAAAGCAGTCTCAGTAGTGGATAGAGTTGCTATCGCTACGGACTCTTTGGAAGTGTTAGATATCGCATCTGCATTTGGAATTGAAGCTGTTTTGACCTCAAATGAGCATAAATCAGGAACAGATAGGATAAACGAAGCCTCTCATAAACTTTCTCTTAGTTCAAATGAGATTATCCTAAATGTTCAAGCAGATGAACCATTTATAGAGCCTGAAGTGGTTTATGCTTTGTTTGAATTGACTAAAAAAAATATTTCAAATCCAAAAATCATGCTAAATTCATGCTATAAAGATATCACCCATCCCGAAGCTGATGACCCAAATCTCGTTAAAGTGGTGACTGATATTGATGAAATTGCTATATATTTTTCAAGAGCTAAAATCCCCTATCCACGAGACCACCATTTCGATGGATATAAGGGGCATATTGGGTTATATGGATTTAGCAAAGAGATGTTAAATCGTTTTTGTCAACTTCCACTCTCTCCTCTTGAAGAGATTGAGAAGCTAGAACAGTTACGGGCGATATATAGCGGATATGGTGTTGCGATGGTCAAAGTTGAGACACAAAGTTTTGGAATCGACACTTTAGAAGACCTTGAAAAAGCGAAACAACTGTACATTAACTAATGGTTTATCTTCTATTGTTTAAGTATTAATGCTATTGTTTTATAATTGCATTATGAAAGATAGATATTCATAGAGTTCCTCCTCCTTCCTCTCTATGATGATGTCACTTGTAGCCGTTGGTATGTGTTTTGTAAAAATGCCAATATCATGATTTGTCCTCCTTATACTCCTTTTTATCCATGATGGCTACAACATCTTTCCGAAAAAAAGGCTTCTTTTTATCCTCATCAAAATGTTAATAAATCGTTTATATTTAATTAGTAAAATATTAATATTTATATCTTACAATTTCAAAAACTTCTAAAGGATTTTAAATGAAAACGATAAAGATTATGCAAAATAAAATTTTACTCTCATTGGTAGCAGTTGGAGTTATTGGTTCTATCACCTTGATAGCAAAAAATCAAGAGGCGATATTTAGTGATGCCCCCTCAAATCCAATCCACAGATTACCAAACTCTTCAGGAGAGATACTTTCATTTAACTCTGTATTAAAAGATAGTGTCAAAAGTGTAGTCAACATCTCAACAAAAACAAAAGCGAAACAAAATCAACAGCTAAACTCTCTTTTAAATGACCCATTTTTTAGAGAATTTTTTGGAGGACAACTTCCCCAAGGTCAACCAAAAGAGAAGATGGAGCGTTCGTTAGGTTCTGGAGTTATAGTCTCTAACAATGGATATATCATCACAAACAACCATGTTATCGATGGTGCGGATGAGATAACCGTTATGTTGGATGGGAGTAGTAAAGAGTATAACGCTAAACTTATCGGCAAAGATAAAGGGAGTGATTTAGCTGTTATAAAGATAGAAGCAACAAATCTTATCCCTATCAAATTTAGCCATATCGAAGATGTACAAGTAGGAGATGTTGTTTTTGCGATTGGAAATCCATTTGGGATAGGACAAACAACAACACAAGGGATTGTTTCCGCACTCAATAAACACGGCGTTGGTATCAACCAATATGAAAACTTTATCCAAACCGACGCATCTATAAACCCAGGTAACTCTGGAGGAGCTTTAGTGGATAGTAGAGGTGCATTAATAGGTATCAATTCAGCGATACTCTCAAAAAGTGGAGGAAACAATGGGATTGGATTTGCGATACCTATCAATATGGTAAAAAATATCGCTACACAACTTATCAGTAAAGGTGAAGTTCAAAGAGGATTTATGGGTGTCAATATATCACCTATCACACCTGAAATGGACTCTATCTATCGTCATCAAGAGGGAGCTGTGATTGTTGATATTGAAGAGGATTCACCTGCAAGTCGTGCTGGAATCCAGCGAGGTGACTTGGTTTATCAAGTAGAAAACATACCTATAAAAGAGCCTTTTGATTTGCAAAATACTATCTCTTCATATCCACCAAATCAAAATATCAAGCTTTATATCGAAAGAGATGGAAAAGATATCAGTACCAATATCTCTTTGGCCGATTCTTCAAAAAAGAGTTCTAAAGTGGCTGGTAGTAAAAATTCGATATTTGAAGGGCTTGAGTTAGCATCGCTTGATAACAATCTCAAAAAACAACTCCAAATTCCGAGAAATATCAGTGGAGCGATGATTGTAAAAGTTGATGAGAGTAGTAAAGCTGGAAAGGCTGGGTTTTTAGAGGGTGATATCATCATTCAAATAGAAAATATCAAGATAACTTCAGCACCACAAGCCGTACAAACTTTACAATCCTTTGGCGATAGAGCAAAACGAATCTATGTCAATAGAAATGGATATATCTTGGTTTTGGTTTCGAGGTAATATCGTAGGGTGCAATTTATTGCACCATTTTTATATCAATCAACGCCATGCGGTGCATTAAAATGCACCCTACGCTAAAACCATTTTTTTCTCCAACTTTTAAACATCTCATCGATTTTAGAAAGCATCGATTTTGGAACAAAATTTTCAAGACTCACACACGCTACGACGCTAATATTATCACATCTTTCTCCACCATTTTTAAGAGCGATAGAGACCATCTCATCCAAACTTGTTTTTAACTCTTTATCCAAAAAAAGATTTTTACTCATCTCCTCTTTACTTACCCCCTCCCAAAATCCATCAGAACAAACAAGTACAGCAAAATTTTCATCTTTCAACTCTCGTTCAAAAAATGATATCTCACTGCTCTCTTTGGCGTTGATACTTCTTAAAAGTTTGTTTTGGTCTGGGTGTGTCGCCATATCTTTCTCTCTTATCCTACCGATATCAAAAAGATACTCAACAACAGAATGGTCTTTACTTCGTTGCTTAAACGCTCCATCTTCAAAGATATAAACACGACTATCACCGATATTTCCTACAAAAACGCTATGCTCTTGTATCAAAGCAAAGGCAACAGTGGTATGTGGGTCGATGTAACCCTCATGAGCTTCTACCTTTTGCTTTAAACTTTGTGTGGTATTATCTACAATGGTTTGAAAAAAATCCTCCACATCTTCTATCTTTGTATCTTTAAAGGTTTCAAAATGCTTTTTACTCTCCTCAATAAGGGTAGTTGAAGCCATCTCACCACCTTTATACCCACCCATTTTATATAACCGATTTAGATAGCACAAATGGAACTTATATCAATGGTGAAAGATTGGTAGCAAACACTCCAACAAATCTTAATGTTGGTGATGAACTAACCATTGCAAATGCACAGTTTAAATATCGAAGAATCTAAGGTAGGGGTAACCCTTGTGGTTACCCACAAAATAATAATGAAATTCACGGGTAGGCATAAAACCTACCCCTACAATAATAATGCCAATATAATGGCAACCGTAGGGGTTCAAAATTTTGAACCCCTACGCAAAAAAGTTATTATCTTCTAATATCTTGATGTTCTCTTTGATAGAATCAACCGAAACTTTAAACTTCGCTTTCATCTCCTCATCAAGGTCAAGTTCGATTATCTGTTCCACGCCATTTGAACCCAAAACCACAGGAACACCTACGCAAACATCCTCATATCCATACTCACCCTCAAGCATAACAGAAGATGGCAACACAATACGAGAATCATCCAACATCGCTTGAACCATCACCGAAATCGCTCTAGCTGGTGCATAATAGGCTGAAGTCCCCAAATATTTGACAATCTCAGCTCCACCCTCTTTGGTTCGTTTGATAATCGCTTCCATATCCTCTTTACTTACAAGTTGATTTAAAGGAATCCCACCAACTGCTGAAATCTCAGGATAAGGAATCATATTTAATCCATGGTCACCGATAACTATCGCTCTGGTTTGCCCAGGCCCAAAACCGACCCGTTGATTGATAGCATACGCCATTCTTGAAACATCCAACGCTCCAGCCATACCGATAATTCTATTTTTAGGAATCCCCGCCAATTTATGAATCACATAAGTCATAACATCAAGAGGATTGGAAACGCACAATATGAGAGCATTTGGAGAGTATTTTACCACATCAGCTACAACACTTTTTATAATCTTCGCATTTATCATCAATAAATCTGCTCTTGTCATCTCGCTTCGTCTAGGAACTCCCGCAGTAATGACAATAATATCACAATCACTCATCTCACTTGGCGTTGAGGCGGAACGAACAATCGTCCCTGTTGGAGAGTAATTTGCAGATTGGGCAATATCAATCGCTTTTCCTCTTGCCACATCTGGCACTATATCATACAAGATAACCTCATGACAACTTCCAATCAGCGTAAGTGTATATGCAGCCGTTGCTCCAACAAACCCTGAACCAATAATCCCTACTTTTCTTCCTAACATCCTATCTCCTAATCTACTTCTATTTTTTCGGTTCTATACCAAATGTAAACCCACCTTTAACTTTTTGTATCAACTCTGGCAAAATATCTTGATACTCACCAACAAGTCCAAAATCGGCATGATGAAAAATACTCGCCTTCGCACTACGGTCGATAGCCACTATTTTATGGGACTCTTTTATACCCGCTATGTGTTGAATCGCACCTGAAACACCAACCGCAATATACAATTTTGGTCTAACTGTTTTACCAGTTTGCCCAATCTGTCGTGCATACTCACTAATCCCTTGGTCAACCACTGGACGACTACACGCCCACTCTGCATTGATACCTTGGTTCTTAAACTCCTCAACAAGCGATTTGATAAGCTCCAAACTATCTTCAATAGCACCTCTTCCTCCTGTGACGATAACATCAGCTTCAAAAAGATTGGATACACCACCCTCTCCTCTTATCGTCTCAACGATACTCACCACAAAATCACTCTCATCGAGATGAGGTTTAAACTCACTCACCACACCAACTCGCCCAACTTCTCGAGTGGGGACTTCAAAAGTTCCAGCTCTTGCTGTTGAGATTTGAGGACAAACAAAACCTAAAATAGTCGCCAATTTACTCTCACCATAAGTCGGTCTTCTTGACTCAAGTATAGGGGCAAATATCTTTTTATTTTTTCTATCGATATGCTCACCAATCTCCAAAGCAGTACAGTCTGCCGTTACTCCACTATTGGTTTTCACCCCAATTCTAGGTGCTAACTCTCTTCCTGCTGTGGTTGCTCCAAAAAGTGCGATTTCAGGATTTCTCTCTTTTATCACTTGTGCAAAGATTGAAGCAAATGGCAATACCAAATACTCCTCAAGCCTATCATCCTCAACCACGATAACCTCATCACTTCCATACTCTATCAACTCACTAGCTAAATCTTTAACACCCTTACCGATAAGAAGCGTCATCACTTTAGTATTCTCTTCGAGTTGATTTACCAACTTTCGAGCAGGAGTCAAAAGCTCAAGCGACGGTCTGGAAATCTTACCATTGACCACTTCAGCCCAAGTTAAAATCCCACTTGCTCCATCTCTAAAATCAACAATTGGAAAATCAGGTTTACTAACCTCTTTTTTAACCCCTTTAGCTTTCACTTCTAGCGTATTGCCACCTGTATCAACATTTTGACGCAAACTCTCAACCAACTCTTTTTCACTGCTACCATTTGCCATCATCACTTCAGCTCTTTCACTGGTGATGTTTACAACTTTTGCTACTATCGTAGGTGAACCACTGAGTCCTATTTTTTCATTACCCAATCCGATATCATCAATACTAAATGTCGTAATCTTAGCCTCTCTAGCTCTCATAGCACCAAGAAGTGATGGTTTTCTAGGTTTCACACCTGTTGGCGTTAGGGATAAAAGACAAGGAGTTGGCAACTTCATCATCTGATATCCACCCTCTATGATTCGTTTTGCAACGATATTTCCATGCTCATCACTCTTAACTCTTTCTATAAAAGTAGCTTGAGGTATGCCCAAATTTTCAGCCACTTGAGAGGGGACATGAGCGGTATCTCCATCACTTGTCTGCCGACCTGCTACTATCACAAATGGCTCTTTTGACTCTTTTGTATAACCTAAATGTTTAAGCATCGTAGATATCGCTAAACCCGTAGCATAAGTATCACTTCCCCCAAGCCGTCTATCGGATAAAAGATACGCTTCATCATATCCCATAGAGATAGCTGTTCTCAAAGCTGTATCAAAAGAGGGTGGTCCCATCGAACAAACAACCAATTTTGCATCTGGATTTTGAAGTTTAAGTTGTAACCCTGCTTCAAGTCCAAACTGACAATCTATGTTAATGATAGATTTTGCTTTTGTTCTATCCATCAAACCATCTTCACCCATTCTCATCTCACTAGGAAGTGGAACTTGTTTTATCAAACTAATAATCGTTAATGCCATCTTTTAACTCTCCCTCTTTTGATTACATATTATCATAATCTGGTCCATTGCCACCATTTGGGACAACCCACGAGATAGCACCATTTGGTGATTTAATATCACAAGTTTTACAATGAACACAATTTTCAGCATGAATCCTAAGCTCTTGATGCCCACTTTTATCAGTATGAAGCTCATAAACCTCTGCTGGACAAAATGCAACACAAGGGGCTCCATAGAGTTTGATATTGACCTCTTTATAAGATGCTGGATTATCGATTTGAAGATGAACAAGTTGCTCCTCATCATGTGAAGCTTTTGAAAAATAGACATCCGTTGCTTTATCAAAAGTTAAAACCTTATCAAATTCCAATCTTTTTTCAAATCTCTCTTTAAAAAATAACTTATCATAATCTTTGAGTTTAATCGTCGCATCTCTATCTTCATGCGTTTGAAGTTTCCCAAAAAGTCCAGCTCCACTTGTAAGAAGTTGCGTTGAAAAGTTCAAAGCACCCCTAAAAAGACCATTATTGAAACCTGCTCTAAAATTTCGTACAGGATACATCTCATCTTTTATCAAAGAGCTATTGATTAACTTCTCATATTCGCTAAGTTGCTTAGCACTTGTATCGTTTTTTTCCAACGCATCAGCAATCGCAACTCCTGCCAACATACCAGATTTTATCGCAAGATGAACCCCTTTTAAAGCAGGCATAGTGATAAACCCTGCACCATCACCAACGATAAGAGCATTGTCCACATAAAGTTTTGGCAAAGAAAAATATCCACCCTCTGGAAGCGTTTTAGCCCCAAACTCTATCATCTTACCACCCTTTAAAATCTTTGATACAAATGGATTTTGTTTCCAAACTTGAAATGCCCCATGAATATCAAAAGTTGGGTCTTTATAATCAAGCCCCACCACTAAACCAATGGCTACTTTATTGTCATTGAGTCCATAGATAAATCCACCGCCAAACTCATCAATACTTAAAGGATAACCCATCGTATGATAAACTTCTCCTGCTTTTATGCTACCATCTGTAACACTCCAAAGCTCTTTAACCCCCAAAGAGTAAACTTGTTTATTTTTTCCATCATTAAGATTGAATTTATTGATTAATTTTTGAGTTAGATACCCCCTGCTACCCTCTGCAAAAACGGTAACCTTAGCCTCAATTTGTGTACCTGCTTGGAAATTTTCAAGTTTAGCTCCATGATGGTCAATGCCTGTATCTTTTGTTTTCGCTCCACAAACTTTTCCATCTTTATACAAAATCTCATCTACCGAAAATCCTGTATATATCTCAACGCCCTTATCTTTAGCCACCGTTGCCAAAAACTTACAAATTTGCCCCAACGAAGCAGTATAGTTATCCATATTATTCATATATGGTGGATGAAATGGCAACTTAAATGACCCATTCTCGGTCAAATAAACTGTCTTATCTTGTGTCACTTTAGCATTCAATGGAATCGAGCTAAAATCAATATCAGGAAGCAAATCCCTAAAAATATCGGCTTTGATAACCGCACCTGAAAGAATATGACTCCCTATAGAGTTACCCTTTTCTATTAATAAAATTTTACAATTAGAGCCTTCTAATATATCTGCTAGATGAATCGCAGTTGCAAGACCAGAAGCTCCACCACCAACTATTAGCACATCGGTCGATACTATATCATTATGTTCCATATTTACTAACTACTCCTTTTAATGAGATTGTTGAAGACAAATTTATCTCAATCAATTATCACTAATTTTTTAAATTATTAAAAGATTTACTTATGATTTTCATTAAATTTACAAATAGACTGTGTAAAAAAGTAAAAAATAAAATAAAAATAAATACAATAAGTGTTATAATATTATAATTTTGCAAAATTTATCTTTAAGATGTGTTATTTTTTCACACTTTTGCTAAATTGAAGAGTTTATAAAAGTCATGAATGTATTGATTTGTAAAAATTTGAATAATTTTGAAACTAGAAAGGGGATTTTAAAAAAATAAATGGCGGACAGTGAGGGATTCGAACCCTCGGTACCGTTGCCAGTACGTCTCCTTAGCAGGGAGGTGGTTTCAGCCAACTCACCCAACTGTCCAGTGTTTGTGGACTGAGATTATAGACAAATAAAACTTAAAAGTTGTTTAAGCGTTGATGATTTCTAAAATTTTTGCTACTTTTGCCTTAGGATTTTCATCTTTATATATCGGACGACCAATCACAGGAAAATCTACAAGCTCTTTTTTTGCAATCTCAAGCGTTGCCACTCGTTGTTGGTCACCACTATCTTCTCCAAAAGGACGAATCGCAGGGCAAAGTGTTAAAAAATCATGACTCGTAGCCTCTTTTATCATCTTGCTCTCAAACGCACTACAAACGACACCATCGAGTCCATGCTCATAACTCATCTTTGCAAACTCTAAAGCTTTATGCTTGATACTATCGCCATAAATCTTAGAAAAAGAATCATTATCAAATGAAGTCAAGGCTGTAACGGCTAAAACAAGAGGAGGATTTTTATAATTTTCAAGTCTTTTTTTCACCGTCTCCATCGCTATCGCCCCACTACTTGCATGAATATTAAACATATCCACACCTAAAGAGGCTATCTCTTCAGCTGTATCTGCCATAGTATTTGGGATGTCATAAAGTTTCAAATCTAAGAAAATTTTAAAATTTGGATTGATTGATTTTATATCTTGTAAAAATGCTTTTCCATCTCTAACATAACTCCTAAAGCCGACTTTTAGCCAAATATCAAAAGAAGCTAACTCCTCAACCAATTTTAGATTTTGCTTTGCAGATGGCAAATCGAGTGCCAAAGTAAGTAACATATCGTACCTCTCTTAGAAAAAATTGGTATAATGATACCCAAATTTTATTAATTAAGGAAACAGTTTATGTTTGGAAGAAAAACACAACTAAAAGAGTACGATACTTCAGCAGAAGCGTTAGCAACTTTAAATTATGCAAAAGTTACAACTTCAAAAGGAGTTCTTTGGTTGGACTTATATACACAAGATGCACCAAATACAGTTGCAAACTTTGCACATTTAGCAAATAGCGGATTTTATAATAATCTTAAATTCCATAGAGTAATCGCTGGATTTATGGCTCAAGGTGGTTGTCCAAATTCTCATCCAACAGGTAATCCTAGAATGGCAGGAACTGGTGGACCAGATTGGGCGATAAAATGTGAAACAGCTGGAAATAAACCACACAAAAGAGGAACATTATCAATGGCTCACGCAGGTAAAAATACAGGTGGAAGTCAATTTTTTATCTGTTTTGTTCCATGTCCTCACCTCAATGGCGTTCATACAGTATTTGGTGGTATCAATGAAGAAGATGTAGATAGTCTTATGATGCTTGATAGTATTGCTCAAAATGATGAGATTGTTTCTATCGAAGTGGTTGCAACTAAAGAATAAATCTCGTAGGGTGCATTTTAATGCACCTTAAAAAAAAATTAGATAATTAAATTTAAAAAATATTTAAAACTAAATAACTTAACCAATAGCAAATCAATGGAGTTGAAAAATGTATGGATATTATCGTATAGCATCGGGGGTAAATATAACTTCGATTGGAGAACCTAAAGCAAATCTAAAGGAAATTTTGACACTTTTATATACAGCAAACCAAAAAGAGGTTAGTGTCATTGTATTTCCAGAGCTTACTTTTAGTGGATATAGTGCTAGTGACCTTTTTTTAAATAAAAGAACCTTAGATGCACAAAATAACGCTTTAGAGGATTTTTTAAATGCTTCTAAAGAGATTTCAACCGTAGCTGTCTTAGGAGTAGCTGTTTTATTTCAAAATAGACTCTATAACTGTGCGATTGTGACACAAAACGGAGAGATTTTAGGAGTGATTCCTAAAACTTATCTTCCAAATAAACGAGAATTTTATGAAAAAAGACAGTTTAACAGTGGAAAAGATATTAAAAATCAAACTTTAACGATTTGTAATCAATCAGCCCCTTTTGGTGTCGATTTACTTTTTAGTGATGATGCTTCGCTTATCTTAGGAGTTGAGATTTGTGAGGATTTATGGGCTATCAATCCACCTTCAAATATGATGTGTTCAAATGGTGCAACCCTTATCGCAAATCTTAGTGCAAGTAATGAGCTAGTAGGCAAAGGAGCATATCGAGAGGAGTTGGTACGAACGCAAAGTGCTAGATGTATGTGTGCTTATGCTTATAGCTCAAGTGGTGTTGGTGAGTCTAGTAGCGATACTGTTTTTGGTGGTGATAGTATGATTTGTGAATATGGTAGCATGGTTGCCAAAGGTGAAAAATATCAACTTCAAAGCTCTTTGATAACTGCTGATGTGGATTTGGAAAAACTTACATGGCTTAGGATAAATGAGTCGAGTTTTTGTGATGAACCAACTAACTATTTTAGAGAAATCAAACTTAAAACCCTACCTACTCTAGGCAATATAGAGAGATTTATCGATGCAACTCCTTTTGTTCCAAGTATTGACAATCTTCAAAGCAGAGCAAAAGAGATTTTAGATATTCAAGCTTATGCACTTATCAAACGACTTACACATACAAAGATACAAAAAGTGGTTATTGGTATCTCTGGTGGGCTTGATTCTACTTTGGCACTTCTTTCACTTCATAGAGCTTATGAGTTGATGGGATGGGACAATAAAAACATTGTTGCTATCACTATGCCTGGGTTTGGAACGACAAAACGAACAAAAAATAATGCAAAAGAGCTTTGTAAGATTTTAGAAGTAACTTTGGAAGAGATAGATATTCGTGCTATTTGTCTTTTGGAGTTTGAAGCATTGGAACATTCGCAAATCAACTGTGATGTAACTTATGAAAATGTACAAGCACGAGCTAGAACATCGATACTTATGAATACTGCAAATAAAGTTGGTGGTATTGTTATTGGTACTGGAGATTTGAGTGAGATAGCATTGGGTTGGAGTACTTTCAATGGTGACCACATGAGTATGTATGCCCTAAATAGTGGGATTCCTAAAACACTTATAAAATATGTAGTTGAGTATTTTAAATCAAACACACGCCTTACAGCCATACTTCAAGATATCCTTGATACCCCGATAAGCCCTGAACTTCTACCTCCTTCCATCGAAAAAGGAGAGCAAAAAACCGAAGATTTGATAGGACCTTACATCTTGCATGACTTCTTTTTATACCATTTTATGAAGTATGGAGCGACTCCTTCTAAGATTTTATTTTTGGCAACTATCGCTTTTAAAGATGTGTATAGCAAAGAAATTATCCAAAAATGGCTTATACTCTTCATCAAAAGATTTTTCACGCAACAGTTTAAACGAAACACCATGCCTGATGGACCAAAAATAGGAACTATAAATCTTAGCCAAAGAGCAGATTGGAGAATGCCAAGTGACGCAAATGCTCAAGCTTGGCTTGAAGATATCTTATAAAAAAGAGAAAGGAACTTTTATGTTAATAGATACACATTGTCATCTTGATAAACCAAGATATAAATATATAATACAAAACATTTTGCAAAATGCACAAAATAACCGAGTGAATGGTATGTTAATAGCATCTACTCAAAATAGAACGCTCGATGAGGCAAAACTTTTAAGTGAAAATCATAGAGGTATTTTTTATAGTGTTGGATATCATCCAAAGTATGCCGAAATTTTTGACAAATCGGTTTTAGAGGAGCATATCACTCATGAGAGATGTATCGCTGTGGGTGAATTTGGATTGGATTATTCTAGTTTGAGTAGAAAGTATGAACTAAAGCAACCAGTCCTTCAAAAACAGCAAGATGTACTTGTGGAGCATTTGGAGTTTGCCGTTCAACATCAAAAACCAGTGCTTATCCACCTAAGAGACAAGCGTAGTAGAAAATATGCCCATGATGATTTTTTGGAGATTGTAAAGCCATATCTTGGTCGTTTGGTTGGTGGTGTGATTCATGCTATGAATTTTGATAAAGAGGAATTTATCGCATTGAGTGAGTACAACTTTTACTTTGGCATTGGTGGACAGATAAGTTACGATATCAAAGCTTTAAAAGATTTTGTAAAAAAAGCACCACTTTCTCATCTAGTTTTAGAAACCGATGCACCATGGTTAACACCAACTTCTCGAAAGGAAGAGAATGAAAAAACAACCAATGAACCAGCTTTTTTAGTAGATGTATTGGAGGAGTTGGCTAAGACATTGAAGATGGATAGCTCTGCTCTTGAAGATA
>SDAZ01000134.1 GCA_006212005.1 Sulfurovum sp.
TATAGCACATTTTGTTGTAGGAGTAGATTCCCGTCTTCACGGGAATGACAAAAGGTCATTGAGCTTGTCTAAATGAACTGTGGCTTCGATAATAAAGGCAACCGTAAGGGTTCAAAATTTTGAACCCCTACACCGTAAGCTTTATCATAAACAAATTTGCTCTCTTCTAAGATAAACTTATCTATCACTTTATAGTCAGGATTGACCAAAAAATACTCCCTTATCCCACACGCTTCATACAAATCTTTTTTCGCTGTTTTATCTTTATAGGCTGTGGAGGGTGAAAGCACTTCAAAGATAGCACAAGGCAACTCAATAGATTTACAAAAAATCATCACATCAGGCTGAACTACGCTTATCTTATCATAAGCATGAAGTTTTAAATCATAAGGAGCGATTCGTGGAAAACACTCTTTTTTTACTTTAGAGAAATTTTTAAAAGTTGTCGCTAGATTTAACACGATATCTTGATGCACGGCACTCGCCCCAGCCATCATATAAATATCCCCAAAAATAAGCTCGACATTCTCTTTAGTTGTTTTATCTATATCTAAATAATCTTCATACGAATAGTTTGTAAGTTCAATTGCTTCATTCATCGTTATTCCTTTTTTAAAAAATATTATAGCATATTTTATGGGTTATTTTATATTGACAAATCTTGTAAATCAAATTATAATAAGGCCAATAACATAGGAGAACATTATGAACAAAAATGAAATTTTACAGAAGTTATCAGCTCATAAAGAATATATCCAGAATAATTATGAAGTTGATAAAATAGGATTGTTTGGTAGCTATGCAAAAGATATGCAAACAAATCAAAGCGATATAGATTTTTATGTCGTTCTCAAAAAAAAGAGTATTGATAATATGACGGGGCTATGGCTCTATTTGGAAAAGCTTTTTGATAAAAAAATAGACCTTCTTTACTATCATCCCAAAATGCGTCAAGGTCTCAAAAACCAAATCGAACAAGAGGCTATTTATGCATAAGATGTCATTATTTGAACTGTTGGAGTTTGTTTTGGAGAGTATCAAGGTGATACAAAAACGATTTTTATCTATTGATACAAGTGATGATTTTTTAAAAGATGATAATGGTTTAGAAAAATTAGACAGCATCATCATGCGAATACAGACTATCGGAGAAGCACTTAAAAATATTGACAAACACAAAAAAGGCTTTTTGGAGAGTGTGGCACCGAGTGAGTATTGGAGCAATATTAGACTTCTTGCATAACTTGCTGAAGATGGATCCCCGTGTCACGCACGAGGATGACGAACTCCCGTCATTCCAGCGAAGGCTGGAATCCAGCTCTTTTAAAAAAGTGGGTTATGCAAGAAGTCTATTATAAAATTGAGAGATTTGATATCTCACCACTACATCGATATAGATTCTGAGACTATTTTTATGATTTGTGATGAAAAATTAGATGAGTTAGAAAATAAAGTAGCTATTTTATTAAGTAAATTACAATAGATGACATTTAGCCGTAAAGCTGGGATTTTAAGAAAGAATGTATGATGTACCTAGAGCCTGTAAATTAAACTTTGGTCATTGAGCCTGTCTAAATGACTTTAACAGTCATACATCATAATAAATTGAGTTTAAATAAGATACAATATAAAAAAAAGGAGTTGTGAATGTCTTTAGAGCTTATCAGTTTTGCTTATGATTATATAAAAGATGGTGTTGGAGAGAGTGTTATCAAAAGTGTTTTAGGTGGTGCATTTGAGCGATTATATGGATATGTCACTTCAAATGATAAAGACAAGTTTACAATAGCTTTAGAAACATTATTAGAGTCAAATGAGAAGTTAAAAGAAGAGTTACTAGGGTTAAAAAGTGATAAAGATATCACAAATTCTATGAAAAACATTACAGATACAACGATAGAAGTTCCAAAAGGTACAACTATGGATGATAGTTTTAAAGAGATAGAAGACTCCACTATAAAGTTTGTATGATGACCATAGATTCAAGTTTTAACAATATTTCAAACAGTAATGTAACTGTCGGTATAACAACTGAAACTTTAAAGGATATTATCGAGCCATACAAGTTAAGCATTGAGTTACTCAAAGAGAAACTCTCGAATTCTTTGCCACTAGATGAACTCAAACTTGAGAATGAACTCGCAAAAGCAAAACAAGAGCTTGAAAAAAAGAGTGAAGAGGTGGCAAGACTTCAAAAGACGATAGATGATATCAAACCAAATGAGAAGATATTGTCCAAAGCCAAAGAGATATTGACTACACAGGGAGTAGATGAGGCGATAGCGTATCTTCAAAGTAGTGAAGCTAGAGCCAAAAAGAGTATGGTGGATGGGCTGATGATGGAACAGGCTAAGCAGTTTCAGCTTGAAGCCCAACTTCTAATCACTCAAGATAAATATGATGAAGCTAAAGTGGCGTATGAGCAGATGCTCACATACGATAGAAGTCATGATAGACTTTTTGAAGTTGCCCATTTTTTACAAAAACAAAATGATTTTAAAGGTGCAAAGAAATACTACACCGAAGCACTTAAGATAAGAAGAGCATTAGCCAAAACAAACCCAAGCGTTTATACTCCTGATGTCGCTATGACACTCAATAACCTAGCCATTTTAGAGAGAGCTGAAAACCACAACGATAAAGCAAGAGGCTACTACAACGAAGCACTTGAAAAGTATAGAGACTTAGCCAAAACAAACCCTAATGCTTTTGAGATAGATTATGCTAGAACCCTTATAATTGGAGTATATTTATTGAGAGAAGATAGAGGTGCTTTGGAAGAGGCAAAAAAGATACTCTTAAAAGAGCGATATAAAAATATTTATGAGGCTCAAAAGTTTTTGAATATTGCAAATAGTCTTTAGTAGGGGTTCAAGATTTTGAACCCCCATCAGATAGATTTACGGTATAAGTTTAGTAACTTGTACCATAGTAGTTATGGACTCTATCAACGGTTCTGTAAAGAAAACTGAACCTACCGTCACAGCCACGCTGATACCTAAAACCGTAAGAAGAGGTTTTGAAGCATTATAATAAACGGTATTACCTTCTCTTACATCCACAGGCTCTTTTAAGAACATATAAACGATAAGTTTGAGGTAGTAGTAAGCCGAAATAGCAGAGTTTGCACCCATTACTAAAGCCAACCACCACTTATCTGCATCAACCGCTGCACTCATCAGATAAAGTTTTCCCCAAAAAACTGAAAATGGAGGAACACCAGCTAGTGAAAGCATAAATAACGCCATGATAACAGCACCCATAGGCATAATCGAAATCATACCAGCAAATTTTTCATAAGGATGGTCAAATCGTGCATGGTGAACTTTATCTTTATGTCGGCTAACCCACAACATCGTAAATGCACCCATATTTGTAAACATAAAGAGTCCGTAATATAAGAATACTGCTGTATTTGATTTGTCTGTTGCTAAAGCGATAGCAGCCATAACAAAACCTGCGTGAGATATAGAAGAGTATGCTAACATTCTTTTCACATCTTCTTGTACCAACGCCATAATATTTGCCAAAGTCATCGTCGCTACGGAGAGAACCAAAACAATATCTTGGATAAATGGAACTTGAAGCAAGATAAACATCTCAATGATTCTCATCGCTACTACAAACGCAGCGATTTTTGGAACTATCGACATATATCCAGCCAATGGAGCTGATGCACCCTCATAAACATCTGGTGCCCATGTATGAAATGGAAAGAGTGAAAGTTTAAACGCTAACGCTCCTAACAAAAATCCAGCTCCACCAAGGGTAAGAGCCAATATCCCAGCTTCTTCTTTTCTTGAAACCAATGCTAATGCAATTTCATTAAGCTCTAAACTTCCACTAATCGCATAAAGGATAGCTGACCCCATTGAAAAAAGTCCTGCTGCCAATGCACCCATCGTAAAGTATTTTACCGCTGCTTCAAAAGAGTGTGCTCTATTGTGAAGTGCGATAAGCGTATAGAGTGACAAAGATGCTGTTTCAAGTCCGATAAAAATCAAGATAAGATTGTCTGAACTTACCATGAACTGTAAACCAGCTAACATAAACAAAAAGAGTGCAAAGAACTCTGCATATGAGTACTCATGAAATCTGCTTGAAGTGAGTCCGAGTGGGATAAAAAGCAATGAAGCTACTATCATCAAGATTTGAGTTACTACCGAAATACCGTCGATTAGCATTACATCAAAGAAACCTTTGATGCCACCATCTAAAACATTGAAACCTAAAACAGCACCCAAATCCATCAACAAAAAGAGCATTGTAAGCATGGTGTAAAGAGTTTTATCAAGGTTCTCTTTCATCAAATCAATCACCAATATAACCAATCCACCCGCAATCGCAATAAGCATAGGTGAAAGCGTTATGAGGTTGAGGGATTCTAAACTAACTTTTACTGGTTCTAGCATTATTTTGCCTCCTTATCACTTGTGCTTACAACGATAACATTTTTTGTTGTTTGAGAAGTAGCTTTATTTTCCATAAATTGTACCAACTCTTTAACACTATTATCAATAGGCTCTAATACTGGTTTTGGATAGATACCCAACCATACAACAATCAAAGTCAACGGAATCAATGCACTAAGCTCTTTAGCATTTAAATCTTT
>SDAZ01000135.1 GCA_006212005.1 Sulfurovum sp.
TAAATGTTGGATAATTTTTAAAAATATCCTCTAGCGTTTTTTTATCTTCTTCGTTTAGTTCTTCTATCTTTTTCATGCTCTAATTGTAGTATTATTTTCTTTGAAATTAGATTTGGGTAGGTACTTATCTCTTTAGATAGCACCTTTTCTTTTATAAAAACTTTAGGTGTATCTTGTTTGATTATCTCTTTTTTAACATTAACCAAAGGCGAAGCATGTTTAATTGGTATAATATTTACACTATTATCTTCATTTTCTACAATCTCTGTTTTAACAACATTAGTTGGGGTAAAAAGTGATTTTGCTCCAATTTTTCGTATTTCTTTTTCATCAGCCCATACAGCTATCCCACTCTCTATATTGACTAAATTTAAGGTTATTTTATAGTAAATATCAATTTTTTCCCCATCACTCTTCTCAATCGAGGTTATCTCTCCATAAAGCTTATAATCTGCACCAATCTGATTGCCAATCTGTTTAGCTGTACCTTTTTTAACATACTCACTTGCTTGATAACTCAACTCACTTTTTAACTCATCACCAATCTCATTGTAAAGAGATACCCTCACTAAACCACTTTTAATAAGAGATATTTTTATCTTATCTGTAATACTTTTTGTATCTATCTGTTCATTGGTCTTATTTTTTACATGACTAAGTACTATCACTGGCTTATTTTTTTCATCAAATGCCAATGCTTGAAGCAAAGATATCACCATCTTTTCAGCAATCATATTTAAATCAGTCGAACCAAAATTCAAAGTTGTCTGTTCAATATTTTGTGTATTGACATAGCCTATATCTCCATTATAAGCATCCACAGCACCACACCCACTAAAAATGCTTAATGTCATTATTGAAATAACAATTTTCCTATATTTTTCCATATCTCACTCCCCTTTTATCTTTTAAGAAACATAACCAACACAAAGAAAATCTTAGTACTTTAAAATATAAAAATAGTTTTATCTTAATATAAAATTAAATATTTTTTATTATATTATTTTATAATATATAATATTTTAGTTCTTTATATTTAATTTTAGCGTAATTAGTATGATAAGTAAATTATATTGTTTTAAAATATTGTTAAATTATTATGATTTTTTTATTTAAGGTGGTATTCAAAAGTTTATTTTAACCCTTGTATCTTCTCATAAAGTTTTAAGATATTCAAATACTCTTCATCAAAGCTAAAATCCAAAAAAGAGGCTCTATTATCAATAATATCCAAAGCATTAGTAACCAATTTTTTACCAAAGATAAGATAAAGAGACTCTTCAAAATCATCAAACTCAAACTCTTGAAATTCTAAAAGAAGTAACTCTTTGATGACTTCGCCGATTGGTTTATTTTTTGAGCTATTTAAAAGTTCAAAAGCCTCATTTTTATCATCTAAGAGCAAAGCGAGATGAATCTTAAATTCACTAATACTAAAAGGTTGCTTAAAAATGACACCTATATATTTGCCAACATCCAAATTTTCATCAAGTTCATCTAACTCCTCTAAAATATCCTTTAAATCATAATCTTTATAGTTTAAAATCTTCTCTCGGATAAATTTTGCCTCATTTTTATTGTTATAAACCAAATCATCAATAGGATAAACTTCACTAAAATTTGGAACAATCATCGAACAAGCATAAAAACCTAACTCCTGATACTCTCTAAGATAAATCTCTTTTTTAAGTTTTTTGAAAATATTAACCAGATAAGTGTGTTCTTTTTCTCTATTATCTCCCTCATAAGCCCATGGAGTATAGTCAAAACTTTTAGTGGCACTTAAAAAAGTAAAAGAAATTTTGCCATTTGAATCTATAAAATGAGACTCCAAATTTGAACTATCACTTACTAGCTCCATATCAAATGTTGGTGTTTCAAAATTATCCAAATCGTTAAGTGTTCGTCCTTGCATCAGTTCACTCATCGTTCGCTCTAAACAAACTTCAAGCATAGGATGAGAGCCAAACGATACAAAAAGAGTACCATTTTTAGGATTGATGAGAGCGATAGCAGTTACAGGGAAAACGCCATCAAGTGAGCTATCAAGCACTTGAACCTCATATCCTAATGATTCTAAAAAGTCCACACTTTGTTTTAGTTTTGGAAATTTATCTATAATGTCTTGTGGAAATGAAGGAAGTGCATATCCATTTTTAATCACTTCAAACTTTACAAATCGCTCTATTATCTCACTTAGAGATTGTATTTGAGCCTCAATTGGACTATTCCCAGAGGCAAGTCCATTGCTAACATAAAGATTTTGTAAAATAGAAATGGGGAAAAATATCTCCTCACCACTCATAATATTTTTAAATGGCAGAGCGATGATTTTTTTAGTCTCATCACTATTGAAATCAATCATATTTCTAGCTTGTAGCTCTTTGTTTGGATTGTAAAATGATAAAAGTTTTTTATTGAGATAACCTTTTTTGTATTCAAAGGCAACTTCATCTACGAAGTGTTTTTGATTGGGTATATAAAACTCACTAAAAAAATTATGCGTTGAGAGTCGTTCAATAAATTCGCCCAAAGCACTCGCTTTTGAAGCCTCAAAAGTTGTTCCTTTGCCGTTACTATAAATATAATTTGGAACATTTTCACAAATAAGATTTGCCCAAAAAAGGTTATTTATAGGATTATACTCTTGTTTAAAAGTAACATCTACATCAATATTTTTAAGTACGGTTTGCATTTTTGAAATCGACTCATGAACGCTAGAAGTTTTCGATATAAGATTCATCAGCTCTCTTTTTTTGTGCGATTATATCGTAAATGCGTTATAATGTTTTCAAAAATCAAAAAAGAGATAAACAGATGCGAGTAAAAGCGATAATAGCGTATGATGGTGGGCATTTTTATGGATTTCAAAGGCAGAAGTCAACACCAAATACCGTCACACAGCATTTTGAAGAGAGCCTAAAAAAGATAAATATCCTAAGTTCGATTCGAGGAAGTGGACGAACTGATAGCGATGTTCATGCAACTCACCAAGTTATAGACTTTGAAATTCCTCATTTTTGGACTAATCTTGATAAATTAAAATCAGAGTTGAACAAAAGATTAAAAGGTGTAAAAGTTAGAAAACTTTGTTTTGTGGTGGATGATTTTCATGCTAGATTTTGGGCAAAAAAAAGAGAGTACAAATACATTTTCAAAACAACGCCTCTTAATCCATTTGAAGAAAACTACATCTCTTATTATCCTTTATTTGATGAAGATATCTTAAAAAATGCACTTAAACTTTTTGAAGGAACACATGATTTTACGCTCTTTTCAAAGCGAGGTTCTGTAACACACACCAACATACGACATATCTACAAAACGAGTTATAAACGCTATAAAAATTATCATATTATCACATTTGAAGCAAATGGTTTTTTGCGTTCTCAAGTTCGTATGATGGTTGAAGCTAGTATGAATTGTGCATTAAATAAAATAACTATACAAGATATAAAAGCTCAAATTAATTTAAAAGCTACTTATAGTAAAACTTTAGCCCAACCTTATGGACTTTACTTAACAAATGTAAAATATTGAGTTATTTTATGAAAAATATGTTAAAATTAACGCCTATAATCACATAGAAAAGAGGAAAAAATGTTAAAAATATTTGGTTTAGTCTTCATACTTTTTTCAGCTGGTCTAGCTGTTTGGTATCCACTCGGCAATTTGTTTGGAGGGTGATGAGATGGCAGGTGCAAAACGATATGTTCCAAACGATTCAACTTCAAAACAAGCTCAAACATTTAGTGTAAAAAAACGAACTTGGCTACTTTATATATTTCTATTTCCACTATTTTTAGCCGTTATTATTGCCATTATAAAAATAGATATTAAAGCATTTATCTTAAATGGGGTAGCATTTGGACTCTTTTTTGCAAGTGCAAGGCTATCTTCTTTTGGACTCGATAATGAACAAGCTTACCACGCTTCAAACCTCACTAAAGCTCCAAAAGTTCCTTATAAATTTATAGCTTCTATCATTTTAGGTATCGCTACACTTTGGAGTGCATCATTTGCTGGTGGAGAGAGCATTTTAGAAGGACTTTTTTTAGGTATATTGGCAACGGCTGGGTATATTATGTATTATGGGATTGACCCAAGAGCTGATAAGCTTTCAAATGTAGATAATATTTCTGCTGATTTTGCGATTGAAACTCTCAATGAAGCAAATGCAAAATTGGATAAGATTAAGGTAAAAACAAAAGAGGTAAAAGATTTTGAGCTTCATAAACGACTTATTGAGACGCTAAAAAGAGCCGATGAGATTATCAAAAAACTTCAAGATGAGCCAAAAGATATCCGAACGGCTAGAAAATTTCTCATAACTTATATTGATGGTATTGAAAATGTTGTCAACTCCTACACTAAACTTGATGAAAAGTTGATAACAAACGAAACAAAACTAGATTTACAAAACCTTTTAGGTGATGTTGAGAAGAACTTTGAGAGTGAGCTTTATAAGTTAAAAAAAGATGGACAATTTGATTTGGATGTACACATGGATGTACTAAGAGAACATGTAAAAAGTGATTTAAACAAATAATTAGGAGAAA